>NZ_JBHWJV010000013.1:0-163358 GCF_042731175.1 Pseudarthrobacter sp. NPDC059871 | reverse complement strand
CCACGGGGTGGACAATCCAGTCAATTCAACCAATCCATAAAAAAATTGGTATCAACAAACTTGGCACACTATTGAGTTCTCAAACAACAGACACATTCGAATATTCCCGAAACAATTCATTTAGCAATGAATATATATTCCGTATTTCTTCGCTGCGATGTTTCAATCTTATTTCATTCAGTTTCACTTTTGCAAATCCGGTTGTTTTCCCGGAATTCACTCTGCAGAACTGAATCCGCCCAGCGAAAAGTGAAGCATTTCTTCGTTCCATGCACCGCATGGCCAAGAATCGCTTCTCAATATCGGTTGGGGGTTTGTCACCGCTCAGCGGCGGCGACTCAGAAAACAATACACGCCCCTCCGTGGCCGCGCAAATCGGCCGCAGAGAGGCGTGCAGGTGGTAGGTTGCGCTCCCCCGTTACGGGACCAGTACTTCCACCGTTGCCAGGTTCTTCTTTCCCCGGCGCAGCAGCAGGTACTGCCCATGGAGGAGTTCTGATTCAGCAATGACCGTCTCCGGGTCCAGCACCTTTTCGTTGTTGACGTAGGCGCCGCCTTCACCAACAGTGCGCCTGGCTGCCGACTTGCTTTCCGAAAGGCCGGACGCCACCAGCAGGTCCACAATTCCGAGCGCGTCCACCTGCACCGTGGCGGTGGGGAGCTCAGATGTGGCCGCCTGCAGGGTCTGCTTGTCCAGGGCGGCAAGGTCACCGTTGCCAAAAAGGGCGGCGGATGCGGCAATGACCTTCTCAGTGGCCTCAACGCCATGCACCAGCGAGGTCACTTCGAAGGCGAGCTTCCGCTGGCCTTCACGGGCGAAGGGACGCTCCGCAACGGACGTGGCGATGTCCTCTATCTCCGCACGCGTGAGGAAGGTGAACACCTTGAGCCGGTCTACAACGTCGGCGTCTGCCGTGTTGAGCCAGAACTGGTAGAAGGCGTAGGGGCTGCACATGCCGGCATCAAGCCAGATGGCGTTCCCTTCGCTCTTGCCAAATTTGGTTCCGTCGGAGTTGGTGATCAGCGGCGTTCCCAGCGCGTGGACGCTCTTGCCCTCCACCTTGCGGATCAGTTCAGTGCCGCTCGTCAGGTTCCCCCACTGGTCCGAACCGCCGGTCTGCAGCATGCAGGCGTAATCGCGGTAGAGCTGCAGGTAGTCCATGCCCTGGAGGATCTGGTAGCTGAACTCCGTGTAGCTGATGCCCTCATCCGAGCTGAGGCGGGACGCAACGGCGTCCTTACGCAGCATGGTGCCCACGCGGAAGTGCTTGCCCACTTCGCGCAGGAAGTCGATGGCGCTCAGCGGTGCAGTCCAATCCAGGTTGTTCACCATCCGGGCGGCGTTGTCTCCCTCGAAGCTGAGGAAACGCCGGACCTGGGCCTGGAGGTACCCGACCCATTCCGCCACGGTGTCCTTGGTGTTCAGCGTCCGCTCCGCCGTCGGACGGGGATCGCCGATCATGCCCGTGGAGCCTCCCACGAGGCCCAGGGGCTTGTGCCCGGCGAGCTGCAGCCGCCGCATGACCAGCAACTGGACCAGGTTGCCCAGGTGCAGGCTGGGTGCGGTGGGGTCGAAGCCGCAATAGTACGTGACCGGTCCGCCGGCGAGGAGCTTCTCAAGCTCGGCTTCGTCGGTGGAGACGTGGACGAGTCCACGCCACTTCAGCTCCTGCCAAACGTTGGCGAAGGTGGGGTCGTTCTGTTGCGTTTCGAGGCTGTTGATGTCTGGCACGCCTTCTAAGTTAGCAGTATCGCAGCGCCCGGATCAGCGGACGATGCCGGCCGGGACGGGCTGCCCCGCGATCAGCCGCAGGCGCTGCGTGGCGCGGGTCATGGCCACGTACAGGTCGCCCACCTTGCCGTGCTCGTGGTTCAGCATGGTGGACGGCTCCAGGACCACCACGCCGTCGAACTCCAGGCCCTTCGCTTCGCGGGGGCTGATGACCACGATGTCCTGCTCGTAGCTGCCGGCACCGGTACCGACGCGGCGCCCGTACGCCGAACGCAACGCGGACGTGGCGGCAGGCAGCAGCTCACCGTCGGCAATCACGGCGAGCAGGCCGCCGTCGAGCGCTTCCAGCTCCTCCGGGAGGACCTCGACGAGGCGCCTGACCACCTCTCCCGCCTCCACTTCGTCAACGATGGGTGACCAGCGGCCCTCGCGGACGGCCTTGGGCGCGGACACCACGAGGCCGGCGGCGTTGGCCATCCGGACCGCGGCCTCGGCGATCTGGGACGGCGTGCGGTAGTTGACGGTCAGCTCCTCGAGCTGCCAGCGTTCACCGAACATCGGGGCCAGGGCGCCCTGCCAGGAGTTGGCGCCGGCCACGGAACTGGTCTGGGCAATGTCCCCCACAATGGTGAAGGACTTCAGCGGGCAGCGCCGGACGAGGAGCCGCCACTGCATGGGCGACAGTTCCTGGGCTTCGTCCACCACGATGTGTCCAAACGCCCAGGTGCGGTCGCTGGTGGCACGCTCCGCGGCCGTCTGCCGGGTTTCCTGTTCACGGTTCTGCTCGGCCAGTTCCTCAGCCGACATCAGCGGGTCCACGCCCGCCAATTGCATGTTTTCGAGGGTCTGCTTGGCGTTGGCGAGGTCCCGGGCACGGTCGTGTTCCTGCTGGGCAAGGCCACGCCCGGCGGCGGGGTCGAGCTCGCCGAGCAGTTCGGCTGCCTCGTCCAGCAGCGGCACGTCCGCTTCGGTCCACGGTGCGTCCGCCGGCCGCCGCAGCAGTTCCCGCTCCGCCGGCGTGAGGAGCGGGGTGCAGAACTCCAGGATGGCGGGCTTGCTGAACAGCTCGGAGATCAGCTTCTCCGGCGTCATGGGCATCCAGCACAGGTTCAGGGCGATCCGCACATCCCGGGCGGTGCGGACATCTTCGGCGAGGTAGGAGCGATCGGCATTGTTGCCGATGTTGTCCGCCTCGATCATGTCAGTGAGCTGTTCCGTGAGTTCGCGCAGCAGGATCTTGACAAACGTCACGCGGGCCTCGTTGTGCGGCTTCCCGGTGGAACGCGCCCGCTCGCGTGCACGGCGGACCTGCCGCGGCGTCAGGGTCAGCTTGCGGCCGTCCACTTCAAGGATGCGGTTGGCTTCGGGAGTCCGCTGGCGGTTGGAGACGGCGTTGGCCACGATCTTCGCCATGTCCAGGCGGCCCTTGATGGCGGCGACGTCCGGGTCGGCTTCGGGGACTGCGTGGATTCCGGGCATCAGGCGGCCCACGCTGGCCATCACGACGCCGGTCTCGCCCAGCGAGGGAAGCACGCGTTCGATGTACTTCATGAACGACGACGACGGGCCCACCAGCAGCACGCCTGCGCTCTTGAGCCGGTCCCGGTGGGTGTAGAGCAAGTACGCGGCACGGTGCAGCGCCACGGCGGTCTTGCCCGTACCGGGGCCACCCTGCACCACCAGGGCGCCCGAAATGGACGAACGGATGATCCGGTCCTGTTCGGACTGGATGGTGCTGACGATGTCAGACATCCGGCCGGTCCGCTTGGAGTTCAGCGCGGCCAGCAGGGCACCCTCCCCCTGCAGGGATTCGTCGTCCGAGAGCATCGAGGCATCCAGCACGTCGTCTTCAATGGCTTTGACTTCGCGGCCCTGCAGGATCAGGTGGCGGCGCCGTCGGACGCCCTGCCGGTCGAAGGCGGTGGCCTGGTAGAAATGCCCGGCTTCGGGGGCGCGCCAGTCCACCATGAGCCGCTGCAGGTCCTCGGTGGTGAGGCCGATCCGGCCGATGTACTGCTCTTCGCCGGAGTCCAGGTCCAGGCGGCCAAAGACCAGGCGGTCGTCGACGGCGTCCAGCTGGGCCAGGCGGTCTTCGTACAGTGCCGCGAACGCGTCGCGCTCCGAGACGTTCTGCATGGTGCCCACGGCACCGGACCGGCGCACCTGTGCCAGCTGCCGGCGCTTCTCCTCACGGAGCTCCTCCAGCCGGGCATACAGGCCGGCTACATACTCACGTTCGTGGGCCAAATCGGCGTCGAGCATTTAACGTTCCCCTATCGCGCAAGACAGACCGTCCATTCTACAACCATTTCCGTTAACGCTTGTGAAACCCGGCGCTCCCGGACACGGGAGGCTTTCGCGCCCTGGACCGCGGCTGGGCCGCCTTGTACGCGGAGACCGTGGGGTCGCCCGTGAGCCAGAAGCGCCAGGCGTACTCGTCGGAACCGCCGGCGCCGGATACGCCCACCCGGGGACCGGAACTGATGTCCGCTGCCGGCCTGGACGGAAGCACCAGCCGGAACGGCGCGGCCAGGGCATCCCGGCCACTGTCCGCCGTCGTCAGTCCCAGCGCCTTGGCGAGCCGGGCCGGCCCCCTGGCAAGGTCCGCTGGTGTCCTCGACGTGGGCCGCCTGAGCTGTGCAAGGCCAACGCCCTCCACGATTTCGCCTGCCCGCAGCAACAGGGCAGAGGCAACGCCTTCGGGCCCACAGACGATGTTGGTGCAATGGTGCATTCCGTAGGTGAAGTAGACGTACAGGTGCCCGGCCGGCCCGAACATGGGGGCGTTCCTGGACGTTTGGCCGCGGAAGGTGTGCGATCCCGGATCCGGGTGCAGCGAGTCCTCCGGCCCCAGGTAGGCCTCCACCTCGGTGAGCCGGACGGATACCGGCCCCTCGCGGGATTCGTGGGTGAGCACGGCCCCCAGCAGGAGCGGGGCCAGCTCCCGCGCGTCTCCGGTGAGGATTTCCCGCAGCGGCCGTCCCGCCGTCGACGGATATTCATTCATGGCCAGACCCTACCCAAATCCCGCGAAACTTACCGGAGCACCGCGGCGGCCCGGGTTGCACGGAGGTGTCCGATTTCCGCTAGTGTACGCCGCCTGCGGCTGGCACGATGGAGGAATGGACTTTTGGCAGCGCTACCGCGCCATCGATGCGCGGGACACCCGCTTCGACGGGCAGTTCTTCACGGCTGTCCGGTCCACCGGCATCTACTGCCGCCCTTCCTGCCCTGCGCGGACGCCCAAAGCCTCGAACGTGACGTTCTACGAAACGTCCGCTGCCGCGCACGACGCCGGCTACCGGGCTTGCAAGCGCTGCCTCCCGGAAGCTGTGCCCGGAACTCCGGCGTGGAATATCCGCCAAGACGTCGCCGGCCGGGCCATGCGCCTGATCAACGACGGCGTGATCAACCGGGACGGGGTGGAGGGCCTCGCCGCCCGGTTGGGGTATTCCTCGCGGCAGCTGAACCGGATCCTGACCCAGGAACTGGGCGCCGGTCCCCTGTCCCTGGCCCGGGCTGGACGCGCACAGACCGCCCGGACGCTTCTGGTCTCGACGGGCATGAAGCTGGCCGACATTGCGTTTGCCGCAGGTTTCAGCAGCGTCCGGCAGTTCAACGAAACGGTGGCGGAGGTCTTCGCCATGACGCCAACCGCCCTCCGGGCCACCGCACGGCCAGGCACCGCTGCCGGCGGTACCACGGCCCTGAGCCTCAGCCTTCCGTACCGGCGGCCCTTCGATCCGGGCATCTTCAGCTTCCTGGCCGTGCGCGCCATTCCCGGCATCGAGGTGGGAACGCCCACCTCCTACGCCCGGACGTTGCGCCTCCCCCACGGCGATGCCCGGTTTACGGTGGCGTACGACGGCGGCGCCCGGGGGCGGCCGCTGACTCTCACCGTCGGCGCGGTGGACCTGCGCGACCTCCCCGCACTGCTGAGCCGGGTCCGGCGGCTGTTCGACCTGGACGCAGACCCGGAGGCGATCGACGGAACCCTCGGCGTGGACCGGAGGCTCGCGGCGGCGGTGGCCGAGACGCCGGGAATCCGGATGCCCGGCGCCCTCGATCCGCAGGAACTTCTGGTCCGCGCGATGGTGGGCCAGCAGATCACGGTGGCCGCGGCCCGCACGGCGCTGACCCAACTGTCCGCCGCAGGAAGTCCCAGCAGTTCTCCCGCAGAGGGACTGGACCGGCTCTTCCCCACACCAGCGGAAACCGCCGCAGCGGGGTACCTGCTGCGCGGGCCCCGCCGGCGGACCGAGTCCCTCCTGAACGCTGCCTCAGCCATGGCTGACGGCCGGCTCCAGTTCGGCTACGGCGATGACCTCGCAAGCCTCACCGCGGCACTGCTGCCGCTGCCCGGCGTCGGACCCTGGACGGTAGGCTATGTGGCCATGCGCGTCCTGGGCGCTCCCGACATCTTCCTGGCCAACGACGCAGCCGTCCGCAACGGCATACGCGCCCTTGACCCCGGCGGAGGTGCCGGTGGAGACGCCGCCGCCCCGGACTTCCGCGAGGTCAGCCCGTGGCGCTCCTACGCGACGATGCACCTGTGGCGCGCCGCGGCCAGACCCCGACAACCCATCGATAAACGCGAAACCCCCCCCACCCGTGAAAGTGATGCCATGAAAGCCCAACTGCTGGAAATGTCCACCCCGGACGGCCCGTTCACCATCATCGCCAGCGACGGCGTGGTGCTGGCATCGGGCTGGACCGCCGGACCCGCCGGCCTGACCGGGCAGATCCACCCTGCGCTGCTCCCCGCATCGATCGAAGAGGTGACCGGCCTGGGTGGGATTTCGGCCGCCGTCGACGCCTTCTACAGCGGTGACCCCGCACCGGCCATGGCCGTACCGGTCCTCCAGCGTTCCGGGCCTTTCCGCTCCCATGCCTGGGATGTCCTCCGGGAGGTCAAACCCGGCTTCCCGGTGACGTACACCGAGTACGCTGCGCTGGCGGGCAACCCGAAAGCCGTCCGGGCCGCGGCCAGTGCCTGTGCCTTCAACGCCGCAGCCCTGTTCGTTCCGTGCCACCGGGTGATCCGCACCGACGGCAGCCTGGGCGGGTTCCGCTGGGGCCTGCAGGTCAAGGAGAGCCTGCTGGCGCGCGAAGCTGCCTGATCCCGGCGGCCGGCGCCCATGACGCTCGGGGGGTTCTACTTGGCGGCCTGGGTGGCGGAGGGCCAGGGAAGCAGCTCCGGAAGGTCCGTCCCGTCGGCGTTGGCCGATGCACGGAGGCTGCCGAGGGTGGGTTCCCGGCCGGCCAGCCAGGCGGCGAGGTCGGTGAGCATGCCGTTGACCACCGTGGACCGGTTGCCGCTGCCCAGGGACACCGGCGGCAGTCCGAGGGGCTGCAGGAGGAGTTTGTCTCCGGGCTGCACCCTGGGTTCGAGGAATTCGAAGAGGTGGCCGCAGAAATCCCTGCCCCAGGTTTCGGGTCCCCTGCCGGTGAGCAGGTCGGCGTTGTGGATGGTGAGTTCGCGCCACAGGGCCAGCCCGCCGTCGAGCACCACTCCCCCTCGGTAGGCGATCGGAGCCCACCATCCGGTGCGGTTGGCGGCCGAATCCTTGACACCGGGGAGGGCATCGAATGCCCGCAGCGCCCGGTCAATGGCGGTGGACAGGTCGGCCTGGTGGATGGCGGCGCCGTGCCCGGCCGCCATGTCGATGGCCCGGTTCCGGCCGACCATGCCGCCGTCGTACAGCTCCACCGTCTCTCCGCGGGCCGCGTACTCCAGCTGCCGGGCCATCGCGTTGGAGATTCCGGTGAGGTGCGCCAGCACGTGGCCGCGGCTCCACCCGGGAAGCGCGGACGGCGCCTTCACGTCCGCGTCCGTGAGTTTGGCGACGTCGGTGGTGACGTCGCCGGCGGCCTTGTGGAGTGCGGGAAGCAGGATATCCGGTGCGGGAGCTGTCATGGGGCTCATCCTAGTCCGCGGGTGTGCCGTTCCGGCCCAGCCTGTGCCGCACGTGCCGGCGGTCGTTGCTGGCCTGCCAGAACTCGTACTCCGTCGGCTGGACGGCGTACAACTGCCAGCCCGGGTTGCTGCTGCCATCGCTGCGCGGGCGGTCCGCCCAGTCAAGGGCGGACGCCTCAGCCGACAGTTCGGCCACCGGACCTGCCACCCGGACCTGCCGGCCCTGGGACGGCCAGTAGAAGTTCATCGCCGCCTGCGGCGCAGCGGCCAATTCCTTGCCTTTGCGGGAGGTGCGGGACGTGGCGAAGTGCCAGCCGTCGTCGTCGATGTTCTTCAGGATCAGCATGCGCGACGACGGCTGCTGCCTGCCGCCGGAATCCTCACCGACCGTTGCGAGGCTGAAGGCGTGTGGCTGCGGTTCGCCCGCTGCCAGGGCCTCGTCCAGCCACTGTTTGAAGAGTTCGGCGGGGTCCTGCGGCGCTGTGGCGGGGTCGAACTCCGGAAGGCTGGCCGGGAAGTCCGGGAGGGCGCGGAGGAAAGTGCGGAAGGATTCGCTCATGGCGCCATGCTAGCGGGGCGGTCCCATTGGTGGTCCAACGCCCGCTCACTTGTTGGCGCTTAAACGTCAACGCCCGCTCACTCTCGCGAAGAAAGTGAGCGGGCGTCGGCGTGAGAGCCACCAGAAGTGAGCGGGCGTTGAAGCCCTATCCGGCGTACCCGCGCACGCCGGCAAGCTCGCTTTCGAGGGCGGCAAGCTGGCGTTCGACGGCGGCCGGTGCCGTTCCGCCCTGGGAGTTGCGGCTGTTGAGCGACCCCTCAGTGGACAGGACGGTGCGGACCTCAGGGGTGAGGTGCTCCGAGATGGCAGCGTACTCGTCGTCGGTCAGGTCCCACAGCTCAACGCCGCGGAACTCGGCCTGTTTGACGGCGGCACCGGACAGCTCGTGCGCCTCGCGGAACGGCACGCCCTGGCGGACCAGCCATTCGGCAATGTCCGTGGCCAGTGCGAACCCCTGCGGGGCCAGCGACTCCATCCGCTCCCGGTTGAACGTGAGGGTGGCGATCATGCCGGACACTGCCGGGAGCAGCAGCTCCAGGGTGTCCGCAGCGTCGAACACCGGCTCCTTGTCTTCCTGCAAGTCGCGGTTGTACGCGAGCGGCAGGCCCTTCAGCGTTGCCAGCAGGCCGGTCAGGTTGCCGATCAGGCGCCCTGCCTTGCCGCGGGCAAGCTCGGCCACGTCCGGGTTCTTCTTCTGCGGCATGATCGAGGACCCCGTGGAGTAGGAATCATGCAGCGTGACGAAGGAGAACTCCTTGGTGGCCCAGAAGATGACTTCCTCGGAGATCCGGGACAGGTCCACACCGATCATCGAGCAGACCCAGGCAAACTCGGCGAAGACATCGCGGGCGGCGGTGCCGTCAATCGAGTTGTGGGTTGCGGAGAAGAAGCCCAGGTCCGCTGCAACGGCTTCCGGGTCCAGGCCCAGGGAAGAACCGGCCAGAGCACCGGAACCGTACGGCGAGACGCCGGCACGCTTGTCCCAGTCCTGGAGCCGCTGCACATCGCGCAGCAGCGGCCAGGCGTGCGCCAGCAGGTGGTGGCTGAGCAGGACCGGCTGGGCGTGCTGCAGGTGGGTGCGGCCGGGCATGGCCACGCCCTGGTGGGCCTTGGCCTGTTCCACCAGCGCGTCGATGGTGGCCAGGACGCCCCGGGCAATGATGCGTGCGTGGTCGCGCAGGAACATCCGGCCCAGGGTTGCCACCTGGTCGTTGCGTGACCGGCCGGCGCGGAGCTTGCCGCCCAGCTGGGCACCGGCGCGTTCGATCAGTCCGCGTTCCAGCGAGCCGTGCACATCCTCGTCGGATTCCGCGGGCAGGTAGGCGCCCGAGGCAACGTCCTCGTCCAGCTGCGTGAGCGCTGCCAGCATGCCTTCGAGCTCGGCAGCGTCCAGCAGCCCGGCCTTGTGCAGCACGCGGGCGTGCGCCTTGGACCCGGCGATGTCGTAGCGGGCCAGCCGCCAGTCAAAGTGCGTGGACTTGCTCAGCGCGGCGAGTGCATCCGCGGGGCCGCCGGCGAACCGGCCGCCCCACAGTGCACCGGTGTTGGTTGCTTCTGCTTTTGGCTCAGCCATAGAAGCTACTCGCCTGCGACCCGCAGGTCGCGGCCCGAGGCGACCTTGGAGGACATGCCGAACAGTTCGATGAAGCCGCGCGCCATGGACTGGTCGAACGTGTCGCCGGTGTCGTACGTGGCGAGGTCGAAGTCGTACAGCGAGGTGTCGGAGCGGCGGCCGTTGACCACTGCCTGGCCGCCGTGCAGGGTCATGCGGATGTCGCCGGAGACGTACTTCTGGGTGTCTTCGATGAACGCGTCGAGGGAGCGCTTGAGCGGGGAGAACCACTGTCCGTCGTACACCAGCTCGGCCCAGCGCTGGCCAACGGTTGCCTTGAAGCGGGCCTGCTCACGCTCAACGGTGATGTCTTCGAGGTGCTTGTGCGCGGTGATCAGGGCCATGGCACCGGGTGCCTCATAGATTTCGCGGGACTTGATGCCGACGAGGCGGTCTTCCACGACGTCGATCCGGCCAACGCCCTGGGCGCCTGCACGGCGGTTCAGTTCCTGGATGGCCTGCAGCGGGGTGACCTTGACGCCGTCGATCGCTACCGGGACACCGGCCTGGAAGGAGATGGTGACCTCGTCCGGTGCCGGCGGGAATTCCGGGGTGGCCGTGTAGTCGTAGATGTCCTTGGTGGGGGCGTTCCAGATGTCTTCGAGGTAGCCGGTTTCGACGGCGCGTCCCCAGACGTTCTGGTCGATCGAGTACGGGTTCTTCTTGGTGGTCTCGATCGGCAGGCCCTTTTCCTCGGCGAAGGCAATGGCCTTGTCGCGGGTCAGCGCGAGGTCGCGGACGGGGGCGATGCACTTCAGGTCCGGTCCGAGGGTCTGGATGCCCACTTCGAAGCGGACCTGGTCGTTGCCCTTGCCGGTGCAGCCGTGGGCCACGGTGGTGGCGCCGAATTCGCGGGCAGCCTTAACCAGGTGCTTGACGATGACCGGGCGGGAGATGGCGGAGACCAGCGGGTAGTGGCCCTGGTAGAGGGCGTTGGCCTTCAGCGTGGGCATGGCGTATTCGTTGGCGAATTCGTCACGGGCGTCGGCGACGTAGGCCTCCACGGCGCCGCAGCCGAGGGCACGCTGGCGGATGGTCTCGAGGGACTCGCCGCCCTGTCCGACGTCGACGGCCACGGCGATGACCTCTGCACCGGTGGCTTCACCGATCCAGCCGATGGCTACGGACGTGTCCAGGCCGCCGGAGTAGGCAAGCACAATGCGTTCAGTCACTTCAGATGCTCCTTGTTGGGGTTGGTTGGTTGATTGTCTTCAAGCTTATTGCCCGGCGTCCTCGGCCAGCTGCAGGAAGCGGGCTGCGAGGTCCGGTCCGCCCAGCGGGTCGCGGGAGACCAGCAGGACGGTATCGTCACCGGCGATGGTGCCCAGGATGGACGGCATCACCGAGTGGTCAATCGCCAGGGCCAGGAAGTTCGCGGCCCCGGGCGGGGTCCGCAGGACCACCAGGTTGGCGGACGCTTCGGCCGTGACCAGCAGTTCGCTGCACAGCCGGGCGAGCCTGGCGTCCAGGATCTCCTGGCTCACGCCGCTGCGCGCCGACCGTTCCCCGCCCTCGGCCGGCACGGCGTAGACCAGCGCGCCTTCCTTGCCGCGGACGCGGACGGCGCCGAGTTCCACGAGGTCCCGGGACAGCGTTGCCTGGGTGACCTGCACGCCGTCGTCCGCCAGCAGGGCCGCAAGCTCGGCCTGTGACCGCACCGACTGGCCCGTGAGGATGGCAGTGATGCGCGCCAGCCGGGCAGTTTTGGTGGCCGGGCTGGACCCCGGTGCCGACGGGTTGGTGGACACTAGAACGTGCTCTCCCCGGTACCTTCAACGGGGGCCAGTCCGTCCACGAAGGCCAGGCCGGACCGGTGCATCAGCCACGCCATGAGGGCCTTCTGGGCGTGGAGCCGGTTCTCGGCTTCGTCCCAGACGATCGACTGCGGGCCGTCAATGACATCGGCGGAAATTTCGTAGCCGCGGTAGGCGGGCAGGCAGTGGAGTACGACGGCGTCTTCCGCGGCGAGTGCCATGGCGTCCCCGTCCACGGAGTAGTCGCGGAACAGCTGGAGCCTGGCTTCCTTTTCCGCTTCCTGGCCCATCGAGACCCAGGTGTCGGTGGCCACGACGTCGGCTCCCTGCAGGGCTTCCTTTGCGTCGGTAGTGATGAGCACCGAGCCTCCTGTTTCGGCCGCGCGTACTTCAGCGGCGGCCACGATCTCCGCGGCCGGCAGGTACCCTTCGGGGCCGGCGATCCGGACGTGCATGCCTGCGGTGACGCCGGCCAGCAGGTAGGAGTTGGCCATGTTGTTGGCGGCGTCCCCCAGGTAGCTCATGGTGAGCCCCTTCAGGTCGCCCTTGTGTTCCTTGACGGCCAGCAGGTCTGCCAGGAGCTGGCAGGGGTGGTAGTCGTCGCACAGGGCGTTGATGACCGGAACCTTGGAGTTTTCGGCCATCGCCACCAGGCCGGAGTGGGCCCCGGTGCGCCAGACGATGGTGGAGACCATGCGCTCGAGGACCTTGGCGGTGTCCTCCACGGATTCCTTGTGGCCGATCTGCGCCTCGCCCGGGTTGATGATCAGGGCGTTCCCGCCCAAGTCGGCGATGCCGGTGGCGAAGGAAACCCGGGTGCGGGTGGAGGTCTTGTCGAAGATGACAGCAACGGTCTTGCGTCCGCTGCCCTCGGCGGCGAACGGCTGGACACTGTAGGGCGCGGCCTTCATGCGGACAGCGAGGTCCAGCACTTCCGCCTGTTCGGCGGGGCTGAGGTCGGTGTCCTTGAGGAAGTGCCGGGTGGTTGCAAAGGTCACTGGGCGTCCTTAGCTGCTTGGAGGATTGCCGGGAAGGCGGCGAGGAAGGTGTCGGCCTGGGCCGTGGTGAGGATCAGCGGCGGCGCCAGGCGGATGGTGCGCGGGCCGGGGCTGTTGACGATGAATCCGGCGTCAAGTCCTGCCTGCACGACGGCGGGCGCGACGTCGGCGTCGAGGTCGAAGCCGATCAGCAGGCCTTCGCCCCGGACCTCGGTGACGCCGGGAATGGCTGCCAGCGCGGAGCGCAGGTGCTCCCCCACCGCGGCAACGTTCGCCAGCACGTGTTGGCTTTCCAGGGCGTGCAGCGTGGCGAGGGCCGCCGCCGTCGCCACCGGATTGCCGCCGAAGGTGGTGCCATGCTGGCCGGCGGACAACAGCGACGACGTCTGCTCACCGAACGTGAGCAGGGCGCCGATGGGGAATCCACCGCCCAGTCCCTTGGCCAGGGTGATGGCATCGGGGACGATGCCGGCGTCCGAGCTGGCGAACCACTTGCCCGTGCGGCCGATGCCGGTCTGGACCTCGTCGAGGATCAGCAGCGCCCCGGCCTTGGTGGTGGCTTCACGCGCGGCCTTCAGGTAGCCGGGCGGCAGTGGCCGCACGCCGGCCTCGCCCTGGATGGGTTCCAGGAACACGGCGGCGACGGTCCCGTCCACGGCGGCTTCGAGGGCAGCGATGTCCCCGAAGGGGATGTGCACCACGCCGCCGGGCAGCGGCTCGAAGGGTGCCCGGTAGGCCTCCTTGGCCGTCAGGGCGAGGGCGCCCATGGTCCGGCCGTGGAAGGCCCCCTCGAGGGCGATGATTTTGGTGCGCTTGGCGTCGCCGCTGCCGGTGTTGCGGCGGGCCAGCTTGAAGGCTGCCTCGTTGGCTTCGGTGCCGGAGTTGCTGAAGAACACCTTGGACCCGGCAGGTGCTGCGGCCAGGTCCAGCAGCTTTTCGGCCAGCGCAACCTGCGTGGGGCTGGTGAAGAAGTTGGACACGTGACCCAGGGTGGCCAGCTGGCTGGAAATCACGGAGGTGACGAACGGGTGGGCATGGCCGAGGGCGTTGACGGCGATGCCGCCGAGCAGGTCCAGGTATTCCTTGCCGTCGGCGTCCCATACGAGGCAGCCGGAACCACGGACCAGGACGCGTTGCGGGGCGCCGAACACACCCATCAGCGATGTGGAGTAGCGGGACAGCCATTCCGAGCCGGCGTGGCCCTGGGTTTCGACCAGCTCAGTTACTGAGGGCTTCTCAACGGTATTCATGCGTTTGTCTCCTCGTCCGGGACTACCTGGGTGCCGATGCCCGCGGTGGTGAAAGTTTCCAGAAGCATTGAGTGGGGCAGCCGCCCATCCACGATGTGTGCCCGCTCCACGCCCTCGTCGATGGCCTTGAGGCAGGCGGCCATCTTGGGAATCATGCCCGACTCGAGGCTGGGCAGCATGTCCCGCAGTTCGGTCGCTGTGAGCGAGGAGATCAGTGAGGACTTGTCCGGCCAGTTGGCGTAGAGGCCTTCGACGTCGGTCAGGATTACCAGCTTCGAGGCGCCCAGGGCGGACGCCACCGCCGCGGCTGCGGTGTCCGCGTTGACGTTCAGGACCTGGCCGGTGGGCTGGAAGCGTGCGGCGCCGGGAACGCCGTCACCGCCGTCGACGATTTCCGGGGCAACGGTGGAGATGACCGGGATGCGTCCGGCGTCGAGGATGTCCACGATGCCTGCGGGGTCGACGCCGACCACCTCGCCTACCAGCCCGAGGTCCACGTCTTCGCCGTCCACCACGGTCCCGGTGCGGACGGCGCGCAGCAGGCCGCCGTCTTCGCCGGACATGCCCACGGCGTAGGGGCCGTGGGAGTTGATGAGGCCCACGAGTTCCCTGCCCACCTGGCCGGTGAGGACCATGCGGACCACGTCCATGGCCTCCGGGGTGGTGACGCGGAGGCCACCCTTGAATTCGGATTCGATACCCAGCCGGCCCAGCATGGCGTTAATCTGGGGGCCGCCGCCATGGACCACCACGGGGTGGATGCCCACATGGTGCAGGAACACGATGTCCTCGGCGAAGGCCCGGCGGAGTTCATCATTGACCATGGCATTGCCACCGTATTTGATCACCATGGTGGTGCCGGCGAACCGCTGGATCCAGGGCAGGGCCTCGATCAGGGTTGCAGCCTTGTCCTGGGCGTCGGACATGCTGGTGGTCTCACGCGTCTGGGTGTTCATGCTGTCTCTTCCGCAAAAGTAGGCATACGTGCTGGCAACGTGCAGCGGCTAGCTCGAGTAGGCGCTGTTTTCGTGCACGTAGTCGTGGGTGAGGTCGTTGGTCCAGATGGTTGCCTCGGCGTCGCCGGCCTGCAGGTCGATTTCCACCAGGACTTCGCGCGGTTCCAGGTCCACCAGGGCCCGGTCGTCACCGATGCTGCCGTTGCGGCAGATCTGGATGCCGTTCATGGCCACGTTGAGGTTGTCTGCCTCAAAGACGGCGTCGGTGGTGCCCACGGCGGACAGCACGCGGCCCCAGTTCGGGTCCTTGCCGAAAATGGCAGCTTTGAACAGGTTGGACCTGGCCACCGAGCGGCTGACGGTTTCAGCGTCTGCTTCGCTGGCGGCGTTGAACGTCCGGATGGCGATGTCGTGGCTGGCGCCTTCGGCGTCGCCGATCAACTTCCGGGCGAGCTCGGCGCAGACCTGGGTCAGGCCGGCACCAAAGGCTTCCGCTGCCGGCACCGCACCGGAAGCCCCGGAAGCGAGCAGGACCACGGTGTCGTTCGTGGACATGCAGCCGTCGGAGTCGGCGCGGTCAAAGGTGACGCGGGTGGCGTCGCGGAGGACGACCTCGAGCATTTCGGGCTCGACGGCGGCATCCGTGGTGAGGACCACCAGCATGGTGGCCAGCCCCGGGGCCAGCATGCCGGCGCCCTTGGCGATCCCGCCGATGGTGAATTCCTGGCCGTCCGCATCAGTGCCGATGAACAGCGCGGACTTGGGGACGCTGTCCGTGGTCATGATGGCGGTGCCGGCGTCCGGGCCGCCGTCGGCGCTGAGGGCAGCCGCCGCGGACTCGACGCCGGGAAGGATCTTGTCCATGGGGAGCTGCTCGCCGATCAGGCCGGTGGAGCAGACGAAGACGTCGGTGGCCGAGATGCCCAGCACATCAGCCACTTTCTCGGCGGTGCTGTGGGTGTTCTGGAACCCGGTGGGTCCGGTGCAGGCGTTGGCACCGCCGGAGTTGAGGATGACGGCGTCCACCCGGCCGTCGGATACGACCTGGCGGGACCAGTGCACCGGCGCTGCTGCCACGCGGTTGCTGGTGAAGACTGCGGCTGCGGCCTTGGATGGCCCGTCGTTGACCACCAGGGCGAGGTCCGGGTTTCCGGAGGCCTTCAGCCCGGCGGTGACGCCGGCGGCGCGGAATCCCTGGGGTGCGGTAATGGTCACGGGGCTACTCCCTGCAGGTTGAGGCCGGCGGTTTCCGGCAGGCCGAGTGCGATGTTCATGGACTGCACGGCGCCGCCGGCAGTGCCCTTGGTGAGGTTGTCGATGACGCAAGTGACAATGACCCGGTTGGTGTGGGGGTCGAAGGCCAGCTGCATGGCTGCATGGTTGGAGCCCTGGACGGACTTCGTGCCGGGCCACTGGCCTTCGGGCAGGAGATGGACGAACGGTTCGTCGTCGTAGGCGTCAGCCCAGGCCTGCCGCAACTGCGCGGCCGTGGTGCTGCCCACTGCCTCCGGCTTTACCTTGGCGGTGGCGGTGGTCAGGATGCCGCGGCTCATCGGAGCCAGGGTGGGTGTGAAGGAAACGGTGACCTGTTCCCCCGCCGCGTTGGACAGGCCTTGCTCGATCTCCGGTGTGTGCCGGTGGGCGCCGCCCACGCCGTAGGGGCTCATGGAACCCATGACTTCAGCGCCGATCAGGTTTACCTTGGCGGCCTTGCCCGCGCCGGAGGTGCCGGACGCGGAAACGATGACGACGTCGTCGGGCTCCAGGAGGTTTGCGGAGAACCCCGGTGTCAGGGCGAGCAGCGCGGACGTGGGGTAGCAGCCCGGCACAGCGATGCGGGTGGCGCCTTTGAGGGCCTCGCGCTGGCCGGGCAGCTCCGGCAGGCCGTAGGGCCAGGTACCTGCGTGGGCCGAGCCGTAGAACTTCTCCCAGGCTGCGGGGTCTTCAAGGCGGTGGTCTGCGCCGGCGTCGATCACCACGGTGCCCTCCGGCAACTGCGCGGCGATCTCGGCGGATGCGCCGTGCGGCAGGGCAAGGAAGACGACGTCGTGGCCGGAGAGGTTCTCCACCGTGGTGTCCTCGAGGATGCGGCTGGCCAGCCCGTGCAGGTGCGGCTGCAGCTCGCCAAGCCGCGACCCGGCGTTGCTGTGGGCGGTGATGGCACCGATCGTGACGTCCGGGTGACCGGCAAGGATGCGGAGCACTTCCCCACCCGCGTAGCCGCTGGCGCCCGACACTGCAACAGAAATAGTCATGATCCGACTATACAGCAATAGTTATGCATAGATGCCGATACTTATGCATTCATAAGGCAGGGGTATTCGAAGGCCTGGGAACTAAGGGAATCCCTAGGATGGTTGGAGCAGCCGGAGGCCGGAGACGCCGGCCCGGGAAGGGGAAGCAATGACGCACGCAATCGTCGCACGCCAGGCAGGCGGACCGGAAGTACTGGAGTACGCGGAGGTTGACCGGCCGGTCCCCGGCCCCGGACAGCTGCTGGTCAAGGTCGGAGCGGCCGGGGTCAACTTCATTGATACCTACAAGCGCGGCGGTGTCTACAAGGTCCAGTACCCCTTCATCCCCGGCTCCGAAGCCGCCGGCGCAGTGGAGGCCGTGGGTGACGGAGTGACTGCGTTCACCGCCGGGGACCGCGTGGCCACGGCCGAGGGCGTCAACTGCTATGCGGAGTATGCGCTGGTGGATGAGGACGCCGCGCTCCCGGTTCCGGCCGGGCTGGATGACTTCACCGCAGCAGCCCTCCCCCTGCAGGGCATGACAGCGCATTACCTGATGAACTCCACCTTCAAGGTGGAACCCGGCCATACCGTACTGCTGCATGCCGGGGCCGGCGGCGTGGGGCTGCTCCTCATCCAACTGCTGAAGGCCCGCGGCGCCCAGGTCATCACCACCGTGTCCACGGACGAAAAGGAACAGCTTGCCCGTGAGGCAGGCGCCGACCACGTGCTGCGGTACGAGGGCTTTGCGGCGCGGGTCCGGGAGATTACCGGCGGCACCGGCGCGGACGTGGTGTACGACGGCGTTGGCAAGGATACGTTCGACGGCTCACTGGAGGCCCTGCGGATCCGCGGAACCCTGGTGCTCTTCGGCGCCGCGTCCGGCCCTGTCCCGCCGGTGGATCCGCAGCGCCTCAATGCCGGCGGCTCACTGTTCCTGACCCGGCCCACCATGGGGCACTACCTCCAGGATGCCGCTGAGCGGCGGTGGCGCTCAGGCGAAATTTTCGCAGCCGCGGCTGATGGCACCCTTAACGTCCGCGTCGGCGGGCGCTACCCGCTGTCCCAGGCAGAGCAGGCGCACCGGGACCTCGAAGGCCGCCGCACCACTGGCAAGGTGGTGCTGGTTCCCTGAGGCCGGGCCACCCCGGCTGAACGTGCGGTGAACTGTCGGTCCCCCTGGCTGGCGGAAACCCGGCGCGCCGGACACCTGTTGTTCACCTTGCCAAGGCAAAATGCCCGGGTGACTCAGCAGCAGGTCCCCCTTGGGGATATCCATTCCGGCGCCACGCCGGCCGCTCCCCATGCATCCGGCGGTTTGCAGGCCGATGGCTCCCCCGGATCGCTGACGGCTGGGGCTTCAACTCCGGGTTCGGCGCAACCTGCGGGCGTGCACGCGCCGCAGTTCCCGGGGTCTCCGGCCGCCCCGCCCGTCCGGACGCTGATAGATATCCTCCAGGACTCCGCCGCCCGGTTCCCCGACGCATCGGCGCTCGACGACGGCCGTGTGTCCCTCAGTTACGCCCAGCTCATGGACGAAGTACGGTCTGCCGGCCGCCGCCTCCACCAGGCGGGCCTGGGTGCCGGCGACCGGATCGGCGTGCGGATTCCTTCGGGCACCAACGAGTTGTATGTGTCGATCCTCGCCGTCCTGCTGGTGGGCGCGGCCTACGTCCCCGTTGACGCGGACGATCCCGACGAACGGGCCCGGCTGGTTTTTGACGAGGCCAAGGTTGCCGCCGTCCTGGAAGGCGGGCGGGTGATCAGGCCCGGCACGGCGGGAGGCCGCAGCCCAGGGCCCTTTAAAGGCGCCCGCCCACCTGTGCCGGATGACGATGCCTGGATCATCTTCACCTCCGGCTCCACAGGAACACCCAAAGGCGTGGCGGTCCAGCACCGCTCGGCTGCCGCGTTTGTGGACGCGGAGGCAAGGATTTTCCTGCACGGCGATCCCCTGGGACCCCAGGACCGGGTGTTGGCCGGGCTCTCCGTGGCCTTCGACGCTTCGTGCGAAGAGATGTGGCTGGCCTGGCGGCACGGTGCCTGCCTGGTCCCCGCACCACGTGCCTTGGTCCGTACGGGCATGGACCTTGGCCCCTGGCTGATCAATCACGGCATCACCGCCGTTTCCACCGTGCCCACCCTCGCGGCACTCTGGCCCGCTGAATCCCTGGAAAACGTCCGCCTGCTCATCTTCGGCGGTGAGGCCTGCCCGCCCGAACTGGCGGAGCGCCTTGCCGTGGAAGGCCGAGAGGTCTGGAATACCTATGGTCCCACCGAAGCGACAGTGGTGGCCTGCGCGGCCCCCCTCAGCGGTTCCGGCCCCGTGCGGATTGGCCTGCCCCTGGATGGCTGGGACCTCGCCGTCGTGGACGCCCACGGCATTCCGGTGGCCGAAGGCGGGACGGGTGAGCTGATCATCGGCGGCGTCGGGCTGGCCCGGTACCTTGACCCCGCCAAGGACGCTGAAAAGTACGCTCCCATGCCCAGCCTGGGCTGGGAGCGCGCCTACCGCTCTGGCGACCTTGTCCGCTTCGAGCAGGCGGGCCTCATATTCCAGGGCCGCGCCGACGAACAGGTCAAACTGGGCGGCCGCCGGATCGAACTGGGCGAAATAGACTCCGCCATGCAGGCGCTGCCCGGGGTTGCCGGCGCGGCCGCCGCGGTGCAGACGACCGCGGCAGGCAACCAGATCCTGGTGGGCTACCTGGCACCTGTTGCCGGGGAAGACCTGGACCTGGCTGAGGCACGCCGGCACCTGGCAGGGAGCCTGCCGGCCGCGTTGGTACCCCTCCTGACGCTCGTGGATTCACTGCCCACCAAGACCAGCGGGAAGGTGGACAGGCACGCGCTGCCCTGGCCGCTCGCCGGTGCAGGCGCTGCGGAGGCGGACGCCGCCCCCTTGAACCTCCCCGAGGACGCCGCCTGGATCGTGGAGCAATGGAGCAGCATCCTGGGCAGCCCGGTGACATCGCTCGACGCGGACTTCTTCGCGTACGGCGGCGGATCCCTGTCCGCGGCGCAGCTGGTCTCCGCCCTCCGCGCCCGCTACCCCACCATCACCGTCGCCGACATCTACGCCACGCCCCGCGTGGGAGCGCTGGTGGAGCTGGCACGGCAGTCACAACCCGATGGGTCCTTCGGCCCGGCACGGAACCGCACCGTGCAGCCTACCGCCCTCAAATCCCAGGTGTTCCAGACGCTGATGGGCGTTCCCCTGCACATCCTGGTGGGCATGCGCTGGCTGACCTACCTGATGGCAGCCAACAACCTGCTGGCCGGGGCTGCCGGGTTCGCCGCAGCCCCCACCGTGTCCTGGTGGTGGGTGGCCGCTTCGTGGCTGGTATTCGTCAGCCCGGCAGGCCGGCTGCTGCTGGCGGTGGCCGCCGCACGGATCCTGCTGCGCGGCGTGCGGCCCGGCACCTATCCGCGCTCCGGCCGGGTGCACCTCCGGCTCTGGCTGGCTGAGCAGATCCAGGACCTGGCCGGCGCCATCAGCCTGGCCAGCGCACCGTGGGTGCCCTATTACGCCCGGGCCTTGGGCGCGAAGATCGGCCGGGACGTCCAGCTGCACTCGCTGCCGCCGGTGACCGGGCTGCTGACGCTGGGCCGGGGCGCCAACGTGGAGCCGGAGGTGGATTTGTCCGGGTGGTGGATCGACGGCGACCACGTCCATATTGGTGCCATCCGCATCGGCGCCGGCGCCTCGGTGGGCGCCCGCAGCACGCTGATGCCTGGAACGTCTCTCGGCGCAGGGGCGCAGGTTGACGCGGGCTCGGCGGTCTCCGGGAAGGTCAAGGCCGGGCAGCTGGTGGCCGGGTCACCTGCCCGCCGGCAGGGCAAAGCCAAGCATTCCGCCCCTGAAGCACCCGTCCTGGGCCCCGTGGCTGCCAAAGCCTGGTTCGGCGGATTCGCACTGGCCTCGGCAGTACTGTCCCTGATCCCCTTCATGTCCGCAGCGGCCGCCGCCTGTGTGGCCTACCTGTTCATCCAGGGCGGCACCTCCCTCAGCGGCACCCTGCCCCGGCTCCTGCTGGCCCTCGCGCCCGCTGCGCTCACCTGGTTCGCCGCCAACGCCCTCCTCATCCTGGCCGCAACCCGGCTCCTCAGCGTTGGCATCACCGAGGGCTACCACCGGGTACGCAGCAGGGTGGGCTGGCAGATCTGGGCCACCGAACGCGTCCTCGACCTTGCCCGGGACCTGCTGTTTCCCATCTACGCCAGCCTCTTCACGCCGGTGTGGCTGCGCCTCCTGGGAGCAAAAATCGGCAAGAACGTGGAAGCCTCCACGGTGCTGCTGATCCCCAAGATGACCACCGTGGGGGAAGGTGCCTTCCTGGCGGACGACACCATGGTGGCCTCCTACGAGCTGGACGGCGGGTGGCTGCGCGTGGCTCCGGCCAAGATCGGCAAACGGTCCTTCCTGGGCAACTCCGGCATGACCGCCGCGGGCCGGAACGTTCCCAAGAACTCTCTCGTCGCTGTCCTCTCCGCAACGCCGGCCAAGGCCAAGTCCGGCACGTCCTGGCTGGGCAGTCCGCCGGTCCGCCTCCGCCGCACAGCCATCGCCTCCGACGACACCCGCACCTTCCAGCCCCCGCTGAAGCTCAAGGTAGCCCGGACGCTGTGGGAGCTCTGCAGGTTCCTGCCCGTCATGCTCACAGTGGCAATTGCCGGCGGCGCCATGCTGGTCTTCGACTGGTTGGCCGCCACTTTCAACTACGGGGTGGCAGCCCTGCTCAGCGGCGTGGTCATGCTGCTGGCCGGTTTCGTGGCGGCGTTCTCCGCCGTCGCCGCCAAGTGGATCCTGGTGGGACGGATCCGGGCAGGCGAGCACCCCCTCTGGAGCTCATTCATCTGGCGCAACGAAGTGGTAGACAGCTTCATCGAGCTGGTCAGCGCACCGTGGTTCGCCCGGGCCGCGTCCGGCACCCCGGCGCTGGTCTGGTGGCTTCGTGCCCTCGGGGCGAAGATCGGGACAGGCACCTGGTGCGAAAGCTACTGGCTGCCCGAAGCGGACCTGGTGACCCTGGGCCGGAACGCCACCGTCAACCGGGGCTGCGTGGTGCAGACGCACCTGTTCCACGACAGGGTGATGAGCATTGACGCTGTTACCCTCGAAGACGGGGCCACCATGGGCCCGCACGGGGTCATCCTGCCCCAGGCCAGCGTGGGTGCCGGCGGAACGGTGGGCCCTGCGTCCCTGGTGATGCGCGGCGAGTCCGTCCCGGCCGCCACGTATTGGATGGGCAACCCTGTCAGTCCGTGGAACGGCCCTGCAACACCGTCTGCCTAGCAACCGAAGGTCGCCATGAGTTCTCCAGCATCAGCCGCCCGCGGCAGCGTGGCCGCGTCCAGCGGTGCTGCCCCCGATCCCTACATGCCGGGCGCCGGCACCAACGCCTACCGGGTGGAACGCTACGAACTGGACCTGGACTACCGCGTGGCTAGCAACCGCCTGAGCGGCAGGGCGGTGCTGCACGGCGTCGCCTGCGTGCCGACGTCGGCCATTGTCCTTGACCTGGTGGGGCTCCGCGCCTCCAAGGTCCAGCTCAATGGCAGGGCAGTGCGGTTCAACCAGCGCGCCGAGCAGCTGGTGGTCTCAACCCCGGCTCCCCTCCAGGCTGACGAGCCTTTTACCCTCGACGTCCGGTACGCGGGCAGCCCGTCGCCCCGGCGCGGTCTGTGGGGCGAAGTGGGCTGGGAAGAACTGACCGACGGCGTGCTGGTGGCCGGGCAGCCCAACGGGGCACCATCCTGGTTTCCGTGCAACGACCATCCCCGCGACAAGGCCAGCTACAGGTTCACGGTGACCACCGACGTGAACTACCGCGCCGTCTGCAACGGGGTGCTGCAGGCCCGCACCACCCGGTCCAGCCGTGAAACCTGGGTTTACGAGCAGGCTGAGCCGATGCCCACGTACCTTGCCACCGTGCAGATCGGCCGGTACGGCCTGCTGGAACTGGATGCCGGGCGTTCGGCACCGCAGGTGCCGCAGTCCGTGGCCGTCTCCCCCGCCCTCGCCGATCAGGCACGCGCCGGCCTGGCGCTGCAGCCGGCCATGATGCGGACGTTCAGCAGCTGCTTTGGGCCCTATCCGTTCGCCGGCCACACGGTGGTGGTCACCGAGGACGAGCTCGAGATCCCGCTTGAAGCGCAGGGGCTGTCCATCCTGGGCCCCAACCACCTGGCCGCGGACTGGGAGTCGCAGCGGCTGATCGCCCACGAGCTCTCGCACCAGTGGTTCGGAAACTCCCTGACCGCCGCCAGCTGGCAGGACATCTGGCTCCACGAGGGCTTCGCCTGCTATGCCGAATGGATCTGGTCCGAGGAAGCCGGCGTGATGACTGTCGCTGCCCGGGCGGGCGCCGCGTGGCGGGGGCTGAAGGCCGAGGCGCAGGACCTTCTGGTGGGCGATCCGGGGCCGCAGCACATGTTCGATGACCGGGTTTACAAGCGGGGCGCCCTGGCTGTGCACGCCGTCCGGATGGCCGTGGGTGACCTGGCGTTCTTTGCGCTGCTGCAGGAGTGGACCGCCACCCACCGGCACGGCTCTGTCAGCACCCATGACTTCATCATGGCCGTGGACCGTGCCACCGCCATCGACACCGAAGCGTTGCTGCACCCGTGGCTGTATGAGGAACTGCTGCCGCCGCTGCCGGCAGGCTGACGCCCCGTGCCTGTGCTGCCTAAGTGCGTCCGGGTGTAAAGGAAAGCGCGACGGCGGCCGCCAGCTGCGAGGGTAACCCGGTTTCCGCGGAGGCGAGGTCCCCCAGGCCCGGCAATTCGCGCACGTCCAGGGACGAGGGTGCTGCACGGAGCCCCTCGCCGGTCATTTTCAGCCACGCTTCCTTCCGGGCCCATAGTCTCGCCTGGGCGGCCGACCGCTGTTCCGGCGGGAGGCTCCGAATGTCCCGGTGTTCGGCGGCAGTCAGCGCCAGCCCGGCAAATCCACTGAAATCGGTACGGGCCGGATCCTCGATGTCTACGCCGAGGCGGACGTCCGGCCCCGCGTCCGGGATGGCGGCCAGCAGGGTCCAGCCGGCGGCCCGGGAGAGGCTCAGGGCCAGCGGCAGCCGGCTGCCCCGGTAGGAGTACCCGGGCCTGCCGTGGCTGAGGTCCGCGCCTGAGCCGCATTGCGGGCAGCTGTAGCAGGCATCCAGGCTGGTTGCGGCCAGGCCCAACAGGTCAGCGGCGAACCGGCGCTGGGCCAGTCGGGAGGCCAGGAACCGGTGGCCGGCCGCAGGCTCCATGGCGCGGGCCCGGCGCAGCTCGGTGCCGTCCAGGAGCCGTTCCGAGTCCTGCACCAGCCCGGCGGCGTCGCCGGCAAGCGAAAAGGGCGGGACGGCATGAACCACAAACTGTGGAGTCATGCCGTCCCGCCCTTTTGTTTTGCCAGCCGGACCAGCGCCTAGCGCTGGACTGCCCCGAATCGCTCCGCGGCCAGTGCCACGGCACCCTCGCGGGCGGCGGACGCTTCGTCAGCCGTCAGGGTGCGGTCCGCGGCTCGGAACCGCAGGCCGAACGCCAGCGACTTCTTGCCGTCTTCGATGCCCTTGCCGGCGTACACGTCGAACAGGGCGACGTCCTCCAGCAGTTCGCCGGCGCCTTCCCGGAGTACGTCGAGGACGTCGTCCGCGGGCACATCGGCGGGGACCACCAGCGCCACGTCCTGGGTGGCCAGCGGGAACGTGGAAATGTGGCGTGCCACGATCACGTCCGGGGCCGCCTCGAACAAGGCGTCGGCGTTGATCTCCAGCGCCACCGAGCGGGCGGGCATGTCGGAGGCTGCCAGCAGCTTGGGGTGCAGCTCGCCGGCGTATCCCACGGTCTCGCCCGTCCGCAGCGACAAGCGTGCGGCGCGGCCGGGGTGGAAGGCCTGGTGGCTGCCCTGGCTAGCCACCAGGTCCACGCCAAGGACGTCTCCGGCGAGGCGGGCAATGTCCAGGGCGTCCGCCCAGTCCCACAGCCGGGGAGAGTGCGCTGCGGCTGCCGGGGAATCATGCCCGGTCAGGACGGCGGCGACGTGGAACGGCTGGTCCGGGACGCCGTCGTACAGCGCATCCAGCACCTCGTCGGCGGGCTTGGCGCCCAGCGGCGGAATCGATTCGGTTCCCGCGGTATCGCCGGGCAGGAACACCTGCCCGGATTCGAATATGGCGAGGTCGCGGAAGCCGCGGGAGTGGTTCCGCTTGGCCACCTCGATCAGGCCCGGCAGGACGGAGGTGCGCAGGAAGCCCTGCTCTTCGCTGATGGGGTTGGCCAGCTTGAGCGCGGGCCGGGCGGCACCCTGTTCCGCAACGCCGAACGTGTCGTTGGCGGCCTTGGAGACGAACGGGTAGGACAGCACCTCGGTGAGCCCGGCGTCCGCCAGGGCCTGGATGAGCCGACGGCGCTGCTGCTGCAGGCGCGTCAAGCCACGCCCCGGAGGAGCGACCGGCAGCGTGGCGGGGATCTTGTCGTAGCCCACCAGCCGCGCGATTTCCTCGGACAGGTCTTCCTTGGTCTCGAGGTCATGCCGCCAGCTCGGCGCTGTGACGGTCCAGCCGGCGTCGTGCTTTTCCACGGCGGCGCCGAGGTCCTCAAGGGCGGTAACGATCTGCTCTTCCGTGAAGTCGATGCCGATCCGGGCGGCCGCGAACGCTGCGGGAAGCTCGATGGTGACCGTTTCCGGTGCTGTCCCGACGTCGGTTCCGGCTTCGTCCGCCGTGCCACCGGCCAGTTCCACCAGGAGGTCCACGACGCGCTGGGCGGCGATGCCGGCCACGTGCCAGTCGACGCCGCGCTCGAAGCGCTTGGACGCTTCGGACGGCAGCTTGTGCCGGCGGCGGGAACGGCTGATGGACACCTCATCGAAGTGGGCCGCCTCAACCAGGATGTTCGACGTCGTATCGCCCACCTCGGTTGCCGCGCCGCCCATGACGCCGGCGATGCCGATGGCACCGGAGTCGTCGGTGATGAGCAGGTCCTCAGGATCGAGGGTGCGTTCCTTGTCATCGAGAGTGGTGATCTTCTCGCCGGCGGTTGCGCGGCGCACCACGATGTCCCCGGACAGCTTGTCCAGGTCGTAGCAGTGCGTGGGCTGGCCCAGTTCGAGCATGACGTAGTTGGAGATGTCCACCGGCAGCGAGATGGAGCGGATCCCGGCGAGGCGCAGGCGTGACACCATCCATGGCGGGGTGGGCCGGCTGGGGTCCACGCCGCGGACGGTGCGCGCCACGAAGCGGTCGCAGCCGGGCTTGCCGTAGATGGGGGCGTCGTCGTTGAGCTTGACGCCGTAGCCGCCGGACAGCACGTCAGGCGCCTGTACCTTGCTGGCGGGGTCCGTGAAGGTGGTTCCCGTGGCGTGCGCGTACTCGCGTGCCGCGCCGCGGATGGAGAAGGCGTAACCGCGGTCCGGGGTGACGTTGATTTCGGCTGCCTGGTCGTAGAGGCCCAGCAGTTCCATCGCGTCCGTGCCGATTTCCGGATCAAGGCCGATGCGGGAGAGGACCAGGATGCCGTCGTGGTCATCGCCGATGCCCAGCTCACGGACGGAGGCGATCATGCCGGCGGAGAGGTGTCCGTACGTCTTGCGGGCGGAGATGCGGAAGTCACCCGGCAGGACGGCGCCCGGGAGCGTGACCACTACCTTGTCGCCTTCCACGAAGTTGTGGGCGCCGCAGATGATGCCCTGGACTCCGGAAGGGTCGATGCCCTCTCCGGTCAGGGTCTGCTTCGCGCCTTCGGGAACGACGCGGACCTGGCACCAGTTGATGGTCTTGCCGTTGGTCTGCGGTTCCTTGACCAGGCTCAGGACCTGGCCCACCACCACCGGCCCCTGCAGGGCATCGGTGGGGCGGTGGACGTCTTCTTCCTCGAAGCCGACCTTGACCAGTTCTTCCATGACGTCTTCGGCCGTGGCGCCGGCCGGTACCTCTGCGAATTCACGCAGCCAGGAAAGTGGGATACGCACTGTTAGATCTCCATCCCGAAGTGCTCGCTGAAACGTACATCGCCTTCGATCATGTCGCGCATGTCGCTGACCTCATTGCGGAACATGAGGGCACGCTCGATGCCCATGCCGAAGGCAAAACCTGAATAGACATCGGGGTCGATGCCGGCAGCGCGGAGGACGTTGGGGTTGACCATGCCGCAGCCGCCCCACTCGATCCAGCGCGGACCGCCCTTGGCGCCCGGGTGGAAGATATCCAGCTCCGCGGACGGCTCGGTGAACGGGAAGTAGTTGGGCCGCAGCCTGACCTTCGCTTCGTCGCCGAACATCTGCCGGGTGAAGTGCTCCAGGGTGCCGAGCAGGTCTGCCATGGACAGTCCCTTGTCGATGGCCAGGCCCTCGAACTGGTGGAAAACAGGGGTGTGCGTGGCGTCGAGTTCATCGGTGCGGAACACCTTGCCCGGGCACAGGACGTAGATGGGCAGATCGCGTTCCAGCATGGAGCGGACCTGGACCGGGGACGTGTGCGTGCGCATGAGGAGGTGAGCCTCGGGCGGCTCCACGAAGAACGTGTCCTGCATTTCCCGTGCCGGGTGGTCCGGCTTGAAGTTCAGGGCGTCGAAGTTGAACCACTCCGATTCCACCTCCGGGCCTTCGGCGATTTCCCAGCCCATGCCCACGAAAATGTCCGAAACGCGGTCCTGCAGGGTGGACAGCGGGTGCCGGGCACCGGCACGACGACGGCGGGGCGCGGCAGTGACGTCCACAGTCTCTTCGAGGAGGATCCGTGCGTCGTTCTCGGCTTCCAGCACCTCGGTACGGTCGGCGAGCGCCTTGTTGACCCGGCCGCGGGAGGCACCCATCAGCTTCCCGGCGAGCGCCTTCTGGTCCTTGGGGAGCCTGCCGATTTCACGGTTGGCCAGGCTGAGCGGGGACTTCTCCCCCGTATGTGCAAGCCTCACCGCCTTCAGCTCGTCAAGGGTGGCTGCACCGGCGATGGCGGTGACGGCCTGGTCTACAGCGGCGTTGATGGCGGCTTCATCCGTGGGGTTCGGGATGGCATCGCCCGGCAAAGTTTCAGTCATCTACTGTTCTTAGCTACGAGTTCGTTGGCTGCCGGCGAACAGGGCAGCCTGCACGGTTTCCCGGCGGCGCGTCCGTCACTGGCAGGTCATGGATGAATGCCCGTGGATTCCGTTCAGTAATCCAGTGCATTCAATGACCAGGGCAGGGCCAGCCGGAAAACCGGCAGCCACTGCTCTCCAGTCTAGTAGAACGCTCCGGCTACCATGGCCTCATGACATTACGGCAGCGCCCCGGACGCGTGCAGTACCTGCGCCTGCAACACTTACGGCGCCGGCTTCTGGACGCCCGCCAACTGCGCCGGCACTCCCTGACAGCCGGCCAGCGGGCCAGGCAGGCGGCCAACCTGGCCAACGGCAGCACGCTGCTGGGCCTGGCTGTGGCCGGCGCTGCCCGTACCCGCCTGCAGCGTGGTCCGCGCGGCCTGGTCCTTGCCGCCGGTTATGGGTGGCCCTTACCGGTTGCCGGAGCTTTCACCCTGGGCAACGTGGTGCTGTGCCGCTGTTCCACGGAGGCCCTGCTGGACCGGCCGGAGCTGCTGGGGCACGAGGAGAAGCACTGCTCCCAATACGCCTGGTGCCTGGGCCTTCCCTTCATCCCCCTTTACCTGCTGGCCGCGGGGTGGTCGATGCTGCGGACCGGCAATCCGGGGACGGGCAACGTCTTCGAGCGGCGGGCGGGCCTGCTGGCCGGCGGCTATCCGGTACACGGAAAGAAGGCTTGGTCATGACGCCCGCAGACACCCCCTCACCCATGTGTGATGGCAGCGTGACCGTCACCGGCTCCGGGTGGGCGGATGCCGCTCCGGATGTGGCAGTTGTTTCCATCGGCGTGGAATGCCGCCGCGAATCCGTCGATGCTGCCTACTCTGCGGCGGGGAACGCCCTGGCTGCCGTCACAGCAGCCCTCCGCGGGCATGGCGTTGCCTCTGCGGACCTGCGGACGGCCGGGCTGAACGTCAGGGCAGACCTGGTGTGGCGGGAGGGCGAAGGCCAGCGGGTCGCAGGGTATGTCGCTGCCAGCACCCTTGCTGTGCAACTGCGGGATGTAGCGGCGGCTTCGCGGATGATTTCCGATGCCACTGCAGCCGGAGGCAATGACGTCCGGCTCAACGGCCTGACCTTCTCAATTTCGGATCCGTCCGCGGTGAAAGAGCGTGCCCGCGCGGCCGCATGGGAGGACGCCAGGGCCGCTGCCGCGCAGTACGCCGCCCTTGCCTCCGCCACGCTGGGCAGAGTCCTGTCCGTGTCCGAGCTCCCTGCGGGGCAGGGCCCCGTCCCCGTAGCCGGGATCCAGCGCATGGCCGCGGCGGAAAGCGTGTCCGTGGAGCCGGGGGAAAGCCGGGTGGATGCAGCCGTCACCGTGGTGTGGGAGCTCATAGCCGGGCAGTAGCGGGCCGGTCCGCCTTGACATTCATTCGAACATGTTTTCGAATGAATGCATGAGATGGGACGCGCAGGCACTGCTGCAGGCACCCGGGGACGGGTCCGCTGCCGCCACCGCACTACTTCCGCTTGCCGGCCTGGTCCGTTCCGTCACCACACCGGAGTTTGCGGGCATCACCTTTCACGAGGTCACCGCCAAATCTGTGCTGAACAGGGTGCCGGCCGGTTCAAAGATGCCGTTTGAGTGGACCGTGAATCCCTACCGCGGCTGCAGCCATGCCTGTGTCTATTGCTTTGCCCGCAAGAGCCACACCTACCTTGATTTTGACGCCGGCCTGGACTTCGACAGCCAGGTGGTGGTCAAGGTCAACGCGGCCGAAGTCCTGCGCAAGGAGTTGGCCAAGCCTTCCTGGACGCGGCCGCAGGTGGCACTGGGAACCAACACCGACCCCTACCAGCGTGCGGAAGGCAGGTACCGGCTGATGCCCGGCATCATTGCCGCGTTGGCTGACTACGGCACTCCCCTGTCCATCCTGACCAAGGGAACGCTGCTGGCGCGGGACATACCGTTGCTGAAGAGCGCGGCAGCACAGGTCCCTGTGGGCCTGGGCATTTCACTGGCCATGACGGACGAGGCCCTTTCCGAGGCCATAGAACCGGGAACGCCGGGTCCGCGGGCTCGGCTCAAGCTCGTGTCCAGGCTCCGGGAAGCGGGTCTTCCGTGCGGCGTCATGGCGATGCCCATCCTGCCGTGGCTCTCGGACAGCGACGAAGCACTGGACGCACTGTTCGCGTCGCTGGCCACAGCAGGCGCCACCGGCGTCAGCGCGGGCGCCCTGTACCTCAAACCCGGCACCCGGGAATGGTTCATGAAGTGGATCGCCGCAAACCATCCCGGGCTGGCCGGCCGCTACCGCCGCCTCTACGGGTCAGGTTCCTACGCGTCCAAGGAGTACAGAACCTGGCTGGCGGGCAAAGTGCGCTACTTCAAGGCGAGGCACGGCTTTGCCTTCTCGTCCGGGTTCAGCCACCGGGATCTTGATCCCCGTGATGAGGAAGCCGAGTACCCCACAGGCATCATCCCCGAAGCACGGCAGGGGCACGGTGCAGGCAATTCCGCCGCACCCGGTGGAGCTGCCGGCGGGCAGCAGGCCCTCTTCTAGTTCAGCGCCCTTCGGCCGGAACGGCCAGGGATGCGAGCAATGCGCGGACAATCGGAAAGTCCGCCGGTATCCACGGCAACGCCAGAACGGCATCCGGGCCGTCCAGGGGCAGCCAGCGCAACTGGTCATGGTCCTCCAGCGGACAGGGCTCCCCGGAAGTAATTTCCGCAGTCCAAACGCGCATGGCGGCACGGTGGTTCAGCGGCCACCCGCCGGGTCCGTCAGCAGGTAGCTCCGCCCCGAGGCGGACAACGACGCCGAGCTCCTCCAGCAACTCCCGCCGGAGAGCGGCCTCGGGTTCCTCTCCGGGCTCTACCTTGCCACCGGGGAACTCCCACAGGCCCGCCAACTTTTCCGGGGCATTGCGCCGCGCCACCAGCAGCATGGACGGCTGGTCCAGCCGGTCCACCACCGCACCGCCCACCACCTGTATCAGTTCAGTCACCGCTCCAGTCTATGGGGGACAATGGGAACACCGGCCGGGCTTCCCGGGGAATATCCGTCCCCCGGAGGCAGTTGACCACATCCGGGCCCGTGGTCATCCGGGCCGTGCAGCCCCACCGTCGTGGCATGTGTTTCTTCCATCAGCAATCCACGTCGGAAAGCAGGCTTATGAGCAGCGCCACCCAAACGTCCACGGCAGGCCCCTTAACCTCCCGCAACCTGGCGCTGGCGATTCTTTCGCTGGCCATGGGCGGCGTCGGCATCGGTGTTACCGAGTTCACCATGATGGGGCTGCTGAAAGAGGTGGAACAGGGGCTGGGCATCAGCACGCCGGAGGCCGGCCATCTGATTTCCGCCTACGCCCTGGGCGTGGTGGTGGGCGCACCCCTGCTGGCTGCTGTTGGTGCGCGGCTGCCGCGCAAACAGCTCGCCCTGGGCCTGCTGCTGTTCTTTACCGTGGCAAACCTGACATCGTTCGTGGCTCCCGACTACGGCACCATGCTGGTATCGCGCTTCGCCGCCGGCCTTCCGCACGGCGCGTTCTTCGGTGTTGCGGCGGTCATCGCCGCGTCCCTCGTTCCGCCCACCCGCCGCGGCTGGGCAATTTCGATGGTGATGGCCGGACTGAGCATCTCCAACGTAGTGGGCGTACCGTTCGCCACCTGGCTCGGACAGACGTACGGCTGGCGACTGCTGTTCGTCCTGGTCGGTTTCATCGGGCTGCTGACCCTTGCGATGGTCTGGCGTTTTGTGCCCTTCCAGGCTGCCCATCCCGATGCGAGCATCAGGCGTGAGCTAGGCGCCCTGAAGCGGCTGCAGGTGTGGCTGGCCATCCTCATCGGCGTGGTGGGTTTTGGCGGCTTCTTTGCCACCTACACCTACATCGCCCACACCATGACCACGGTGGCCGGGATCCCGTCGTCGCTGATTCCCCTGGTGGTGGCCCTGTACGGCCTGGGCATGGTGGCAGGCAACTTCGTGGGCGGAAGGCTCGCCGACAAGTCGGTCATGGGAACTCTGTACAAGGTTCTGCCCGCCATCGCGGTTGCCCTGGTGGTCTATGCCGTAGCCGTGCACTGGCCGTGGTCGGCACTGGTCATGGTGTTCGTGGTGGGCGCCTCCGGGTCCATGCTGATCCCGGCACTGCAGACCCGGCTGCTGGACGCCTCCCCCGATGCCCCGTCCCTGGCATCCTCACTAAACCACGCGGCACTGAATGTCGCCAATGCCCTGGGCGCCTTCCTCGGCGGCCTCGTCATCGCCCTCGGGTGGGGCTACGTGGCTCCGGCGCTGGTAGGTGCCGTCCTGGCGGTCCTGGGCTTCGGCGTCGCCGTCCTCAGTGGCATGCTGGAACGACGGAAGCCGCTGACGGCCTGAATCCCCGTACCGGCAGCCGCGGCAGCCGGCACGTCCGCGGAGTTAGCGGTCTTCCAGCGCGGAAGTCCGCTGCAGGTCCGGCTCCAGGTAGATCACGCGGGCTATGGGGACAGCGGTGCGGATCCTTCCCTCCGTGGCGTCGATCTCCGTGGCGATCTGCTCCCCCGTGGAGGACCTGCTGACGGCTATCTTGGCCGCCACCAGGAGTTCTTCCGGTCCCAGGTGCAGCGTCTTGAGGTGGATTAGCCGGCCGCCGTCGGACTCGATGGCGGCCGTGATCTTTTCGACGTCCTGCCGTGTGGCGGACTCCCCCACGAGCAGCGACTTCGTTTCCAGCGCAAGCACAACAGCGATGGAAACCAGCAGCAGGCCGATCATGGCCGTTCCCGCAGCGTCCCACAGTCCGTTGCCGGTCAGAAGCGTCATTCCCACGCCGATCAGGGCGAACGCCAGGCCCAGCAGGGCGCCGAAATCCTCGAGCAGGATCACCGGCAGCTCCGGTTCCTTGGCGCTGCGTACGAACTTCACCCAGGACTGCGAACCGCGGGAGCGGTTCGATTCGCGGATCGCCGTCCGGAAGGAGAAGCCCTCGGCGAGGATGGCACCCACCAGGACAGCCAGCGGAACCCACCAGAAATCCCCTTCGATTGCGTGCGGATCGCGGAACTTTTCCCAGGCTTCGAACAGTGCAAAGAGGCCACCGACACTGAACAGCACAATGGAGACGATGAACGCGTAGATGTACCGCTCACGTCCGTACCCGAAGGGGTGCTGGGGGCTGGCCGCCCGCTGCGACTTCTTGCCGCCCACCAGCAGCAGGAGTTGGTTTCCTGAATCGGCCACGGAGTGGATCGCTTCGGCGAGCATCGACGACGACCTTGTCAGGAAGTAGGCAACGAACTTCAGTGCCGCGATAGACAGGTTGGCGGCCAGCGCCGCAATGATCGCTTTGTTTCCGCCATGTCCAGCCACGGTGGCCCCCTCCAGGGTTCGGGATAGTCGCATCACCGGTCCGGCTTCGTTTTCCGGCCATGCATACCGTACCCACGGTGCGCCCCCGCATGCAGCAGGCAAGGGCCGGACCTGCTGACTTTGCGGGCCCGTTATGTTAGCTTGAGCCTCATCGGGACCATCACGTTCCCGTGAATATATGAGGAGGAAACATGGGTTTTCTTGCTTGGATTATTCTCGGCCTGATCGTTGGGGCCATTGTTAAATCCGTCATGCCCGGCAGGGTCGGCGGCGGTTGGGTCACCAGCCTGGTTCTGGGTGTGGTGGGCGCCATCGTAGGCGGCTGGATTGGCAGCCTCCTGTTCAACCGGGGCGATCTTGGTTTCTTCGACCTCGGAACCTGGATTCTCGCTATTGTTGGCGGCTTGGTGGTCGCCGGCATCTACGGAGCCATCACGGGCCGCGGCAAGGCAACCCGCGCGCCCTAGAAGGCACCGTTAGCGGAATCTGCCGCTATCCAGGGCCCCGGATCTTCCGGGGCCTTTGCTTTTGTCCGGAGGCATTATGACCTTGTTCCGAGGCAACAGGCGTCAGTTGCGCTGGGACCTGGCACTCGCATACAGGCAGACGGTGGCAGCCGTTCCCAGGTTCAGGCTTTCGGCGGCTCCATAAACGGGCACGGCCACGCGGTGGTCAGCCAGTTCAAGCTCTGCCGCGGACAGCCCCTGCGCCTCGTTGCCGAACAGCCAGGCGGTGGGACTCTCAAGAGGGTACTCCGAACCCGTCGAGGCAGCCCCAAGACGGCGGGCAGCGCTCTGGTCCTGCAGCCGATCGAGGTTCAGCTGGCCCTGGCCGTCCGCGGCAAGGACCCCAAGGCCACGTTCCTTGCACCGCGCCACCAGTTCCTCGATCTCTGCGCCCAGCACCACGGGCAGGTGGAAGAGGGATCCCACAGTCGAGCGGACGGCCTTGGGGTTGTAGATATCGACGCTGGATGCCGTCAGGATGACGGCGTCGGCGCCGGCCGCGTCGGCAGCCCGGAGCACGGTGCCGGCGTTGCCGGGGTCGCGGACCTGGCAGAGCACTGCAACGAGCTGCGGGCCGGCGTCGAGCACCTGGTCGAGGGTCACGTCGAGGAATCCGCAGACCGCGAGGATGCCCTGCGGGGTCACCGTGTCCGCCATCGCGGCGAGAACCTCATCAGTGGCCAGGTAGGCGGTGGTGCCCTCAGCGAGAGCTTCCAAATCGGGGTGCCGGTCCAGGCAGGACTCGCTCGCGTAAACCTCATAGACAATGCCGGGCTCCCCCGCGGCAAGCCTCTTTTGGTGGAGCACCAGGGCTTCGCGGACGGCCTGCGGCCCCTCCGCCAGGAACTCCCGGCGCTTTGAACGGGCCGGGCGCCCGGCAAGCTGTGCCACCTTCCTCACCCGATCAGCTCGAGGATTGGAAAGTGGAAAGTCTTGCGGGCGCCCGGTTTCGTTCATATAAGAACCTTAGTAGCTCTCGCTGCCGGTTCTTGAACGCGTGGTTCGGGGTACTACTCGGCAGCCTCGTCAGCTGCGGCCTTCTTGGCAGCAGGCTTCTTGGCCGCGGCCTTCTTGGCAGCAGGCTTCTTGGCCGGTGCAGCCTCGGCCTGGACAGCGGGAGCGGAGGTGTCAGCAGGCAGGGAGTCCTTGGCAACCTTGACCAGCGCAGCGAAGGCGTTGGCGTCGGAGACGGCCAGTTCAGCCAGCATGCGGCGGTCAACCTCGACCTCAGCGGCCTTCAGGCCCTGGATCAGACGGTTGTAGGTCAGGCCGTTGGCGCGGGAAGCCGCGTTGATGCGCTGGATCCACAGGCGGCGGAAGTCGCCCTTCTTCTTCTTGCGGTCGCCGTAGCTGTACACAAACGAGTGCAGCAGCTGCTCTTTGGCCTTGCGGTACAGGCGTGAACGCTGTCCACGGTAGCCCTTTGCGCGTTCAAGGATAACCCGGCGCTTCTTGTGGGCGTTGACCGCCCTCTTCACACGTGCCACGTGCGTACTCCTTCGAAAATCTGATCCCAAGCATCTGTCACCGGATGTTCCGGTGGCCTGAGAAGGCTTTTTGGCAATTGACCAACTACCGGACGGCAGTCAGCCAGGAAACTTGGAAATTAGATGCCGAGCATCTTCCGGATGACCTTGGCGTCGCCCTTGAAGACGATCTTGTCGCCGGCGAGGCGGCGGGTCAGCCTGGAGGACTTGTGCTCGAGGTAGTGGCGGCGGTTGGCCTGCTGGCGGCGCAGCTTGCCGCTGCCGGTCAGCTTGAAGCGCTTCTTAGCACCGCTGTGGGTCTTCATCTTCGGCATGGGAACCGATCTCCTTACGTATCCGCAGGCTATGCCTGCAGCTCTATCGCGCAGCCGCCCGGGGGCGGCCTGCTGGTTGCTGTCTGCCGATGGCCGGAGCCGTCGGCAGCTGTGGACTAAGTGGTCTTCTTGCCCGACGGCTTAGGTGCTGCCTTCGGGGCAGGACGTGCAGCCGGCTTCGGTGCAGCGGGCCTGGCCACCGGCTTCGGCGGAGCCGGGACAGCTGCAGGCTTGGGAGCCGCCACCGGCTTGGGCGCCGGGGCCGCAGCTTTCGGGGCCTCCTGCTTGGGAGCCTCCTGCTTGGGCGCCGGGGCCGCAGCCTTGGGAGCTTCCTGCTTGGGAGCCTCCTGCTTGGGCGCCGGGGCCGCAGCCTTCGGGGCCTCCTGCTTGGGAGCTTCCTGCTTGGGAGCCTCCTGCTTCGGCGCCGCTTCGCCAGCCTTGGCCGGAGCCTCGGCAACGGCCTCTTCGGGTGCTTCCGCAGTTGCCTCCTGAGCTTCGGCCGGAGCTTCCGCCTCGGTGGACAGAGTGAAACCTTCAGGCAGCAGATCCGCCAGCGACTGGGTCATGGGAGCGTCGTCCTTGCCGGACGTGTCCACCCGGCCCGCAGCCTTGGCTTCGTTCTCGGCCTTGGCTTCGGCGCGCTGGGTGGCACGGCGGGCCTCCGCCTTCGCTTCTGCCTTGTTCTTCAGCGGACCAACCACCATGACCATGTTGCGGCCGTCGATGCGGGGGCTGGACTCAACCACGCCGACTTCAGCGACATCATCGGCGAAGCGCTGGAGCAGGCGGATGCCCATCTCCGGACGCTGCTGCTCACGGCCGCGGAACTGGATCATGGCCTTGACCTTGTCCCCGGCGCCGAGGAAGCGCAGCGCGTGCCCGCGCTTGGTCTCGTAGTCGTGGGTGTCGATCTTCAGGCGGAAGCGGATTTCCTTCAGAACGGTGTTCGTCTGGTTCTTCCGGGCTTCACGTGCCTTGACCGCGGCTTCGTACTTGTACTTGCCGAAGTCCATCAGCTTGCACACCGGAGGCTTCGCCTGAGGTGCAACTTCAACGAGATCAAGGTCAGACTCGGCAGCCAGACGGAGGGCATCCTCAATACGGACGATTCCTACCTGTTCACCTGCAGGGCCGACCAGCCGCACCTCGGGGACGCGGATACGCTCATTGATTCTTGGCTCGCTAATGTTAAAGCTCCTGTTTTTGTCGTTGTATCCCGGCAAATAGAGAAGGCCCCCAATTGCCGGAGCAATCGAAGGCCTCATGTCAGGTTGGTACTGCCGGGCCCGTGATGGGCCTGCATGCACTGATTCGGCGAACTGCCGGATCAATGCCCAACCGTGTACCCGGCAACCTTGCGTCCCACAGGATCCTGGCGGAACCTCGGAACAACGGCTGACGCGGGTGGGAGAGAACTCCGCTTGCAAACTGCATGCCATTCTACAGAGAAAATTCCCGTCAGCGCCGAATAGCACTGCTGGGAACCTGGCCTGTGAGGGCAATCTCTGAAATAACGACATTCAGTCGGTCTGTGTCAAGCTTACCAGTATGAGCACCCAAGACAGTAATTCATACGTTTTCGAGCCTGCCCAGGACAGCGCCGGCAACTCCGCCGACGTCTCCCAGCAGGTCCGGGACATCTCCGAAGTTCCGGCCATCGAGGTCATCACCACCGCTGCCGTCCACCTGATGTCCGCCGCCGCCGTCAAGCTCGGCTTGGCCGCAGAAGAGAACGCCGCCGACCTGAAGGACCTGGACGAGGCCCGCAAACTCATCACCGCCCTTGCCGGACTGGTCACTGCCGCCGCCCCGGAAATCGGATCGCAGCACGCAGGACCGTTGCGCGACGGCCTCCGCTCCCTGCAGCTGGCGTTCCGCGAAGAGTCACTGATCCCGGATGCTCCGGGCAAGGGGCCGGGCGAAAAGTTCACAGGCGCAGTCAACTAGCCCAGAACTTCCCCACGCAGCGCGCGACGGCGGGGCGACCTTTGAGGGGTCGCCCCGCCGTCGCGCTTTAAGAACCTGCGCCGCAGGACGTTGGGCAGGTGGGCGGGCCTTCGAAATCATGTGGCCATTGCCTGCCGGCCCCAACGCGCCAGCCGGGTTGTCCGGTCAGGCCTTCACCTGGCGCCGCCGGCGCTGCTGCAGGAGCAGTCCCGCGAGGCACAGGATGACACCGGCCACCCCAACGGACACAAAACCGCCGGAGGGGCCAGTGCCGTCAATGAAGACACCCGCCAATGGTGAACCCAGGGCCACCCCTGCGGTCAGCGCCGAGCCATACCAACCCATCGCTTCGCCGCGGCGCTCTTCGGACACAAGGTCGGCCACCTTCTCCGAGGCAGCGGACAGCACCGGTGCGCACAGGAGCCCGGGCAGGATGGACAACAGGGCGAGCGTCCAGGTCCCGGATGCGAAACCCATCGGAATGGTGAACGCGGCCATGCCCAACAGCAGCAGGATGGGCGGCACAGGCCGGTGCATGGCGCCGTAGACCAGGCCGCCCACCACGGATGCCGCACACCAGAAGAGGAACACAATCCCGATCTCGCCCTGGTGCCCGCCGATCTCCAGGGCCGCCACGATGCCAACGTCACTGCCGCTCAGAACCATGCCGGCACCCGCCGCAACGGCGAAGACCGCACCCACCGCAGGTGTGAACCAGGCGAAGCTGTGCGCCACCCTGCCCCTGACACCCGGGGCACGCTCCGCCCCGGCGGGCAGCAGGTCCGCCGCCGCTTCCTGCAGGTGGGCGGGTGCAGCCGAGACCACGGCGACTTCAGCCGCGTGCTGCTCGTCCTCGATGCACTCCCCGGTTTGGTCCGGGCTGCGGGTGGGAGGGTTGAACCAGATCAGGAACAGCCCCGCCAGGGAAGTGGACAGGCCCACCACGGTGAGACCCGCCGTCGTATGCCCGCTCGTTGCCACCACGGCGCCGGCAGCGGGACCGATCATGAACACCATCTCGGTGCTGATGGCATCTAGGGCAAAAGCGGTGCGCCTCTGCTTGCCGTCGGCCAGGACACCCAGGGACTGGCGCACCACACTGAAGATGGGCAGGGTCAGCAGGCCGCCAACGAACACCAGCGGCAGGAGCCACTGGTAGGACACATGCGGGACGATGGACCAGATGACCGCTTCGGAAATCACGGATGGGACCAGTGCACGGCGGAGGCCGACGGTGTCCACCCGGCGCCCGCGCCAGGGGGCACCAACGGCAATGCCGATCGTCATCACGGCGGCAGCGGCACCGGCAGCGGCGTATCCCTGCCCCAGGGTGAGGACGATGTGGAGGGTCAGCAGCACGCCCGCCGCGGAGTGTGGGATGCGGGCAACCATGCCCACCAGCAAGAGCCTCCGGATAGGCCGGACGGCCAGCAGCTCCCGGTACAGCGCGAAGTTCACGAAAACGGTTCCTTACGTATGCCTCAGGAACCCGGGGCAGCCCCGCTCCTGACAACTAGCCTGTGGCGCGCCGAAGTTTGACCTCGAGCGAATCGACCCGCTCCCCAAACAATACATTCCGGGACCACTCGGCCTGCAGCGCGGCCACCAGGCGCTGTACGGCTGCGGCGTCCAGCCCGTCCTCGAGGTAGAGCACCACTTGAAGTTCGGGTCCGGCGCCGCCGCCCGGCAGTACGGTCCCGTCGGCGGCGCGGGCTGCCACTCCCCTGCCGGGCAGGAGCTCGATCCGGCGGACAGCGGGGAACGCAGCGGCGGCGGCACCCATCTCGGCTGCAAGTTCTTCGTCGGAGTAGGAAGGCAGCCAGGGCTTCTGCTGCGCCAGTGCCCACACGGCCGGCCGGCGGACCACGAACGTGACATCTGCGCCCGGGTCCAGGACCATGAGTTCCGCACCCTCCGCGACGGCGGACAGCGCAGCGCGTGCAGCGTAGACGGCTACCGGGCGGGCACCGGGGTGCCAGGCGCTTAGTGCCTCCGTTGATGTGAAGGCCGGCAGCGCGGTCCTGCCGTCAGCGGCCTTGAGCGTGACCAGCGCCATGTCTGCCTGTTTGTCGGCATGCAGGCCGTGTTCAGACTCCACCTCTTCTGCCAGCTGGGCCACGATGGGGATGAACACCCGTGCTGTCGCCAGGGACGCCACGACGGCAGCTTCGTCGCCGGTTCCCCCACGCAACCCCGCGACGGCGGCGCGGTAGCCAGCGTTGGCCGTACCGTCGTCGTCCTCGAAATTGTGGATCTTCGCGTCATCGCCGGCGAGGCTGCGGCCCGCCCAGGGCTGGCCTGCTGAGTCGGTCGCGCCGCCGGCTCCTGCCAGCGCCGAGGCGATGTGCCCGGGAAGGTGGCGGGGTGCGGGAGTGCCTGAGTCGTTGCTGGCCATCGCGTCGGCTTCCGGCGGCCTAGCGGCGGCCGGCCACGTCGAGCGCTTCGGGCAGGGTGAAGGCGCCGGCGTAGAGGGCCTTGCCCACGATGGCACCTTCAACGCCCAGCGGCACCAGGGAACGCAGGACCTTGAGGTCATCGAGGCTGGAGATGCCGCCGGAGGCGATGACGGGCTTGCCGGTCTTTTCCACCATCTGGCGCAGCAGTTCAACGTTGGGCCCCTGCAGGGTGCCGTCCTTGGTCACGTCCGTGACCACGTAGCGCGAGCAGCCCGCATCCTCGAGGCGGGCCAGGACGTCCCAGAGGTCCCCGCCTTCCTTGGTCCAGCCCCGGCCGGCCAGGGTGGTCCCGCGGACGTCGAGTCCGACGGCGATCCTGTCGCCGAAGCGCTCGATGGCGCGGCGCGTCCATTCGGGGTTTTCCAGCGCCGCGGTGCCGAGGTTAACGCGTGCGACGCCGAGGCCAAGGGCAGCTTCGAGGGTTTCGTCGTCCCGGAGTCCGCCGGAGAGTTCCACCTTGATGTCCAGCTGCCCTACCACCTCGCGGAGGAGTTCGGCGTTGGAGCCGCGGCCGAAGGCGGCGTCCAGGTCCACGAGGTGCACCCATTCGGCGCCCTGCTGCTGCCAGTTCAGCGCAGCCTCCAGCGGGGTTCCGTAGCTGGTTTCGCTGCCGGCTTCACCCTGGACCAGCCGCACGGCCTGGCCGTTGACGACGTCGACGGCGGGCAGCAGTTCAAGTACCGGCAGATCGTTTGCGGTGGTCATCTTCATCCTTGGTGTTGTGGGTGGGGTGTCTGGCTGCCGGCACAGAGCCGGGGAGCGTCAGTGGCGGGCCCCGGTGGCCAGGCTGCCGGTCAGCTGAGGGTCAGCAGGTAAGCGGCGAGCAGGGACATGGCTGCCAGGACGTAGAACGAAACCTGGGTCCACAGGGGCTTGTGTTGCTGCCGGAAGGACAGGGCACCGCCTACCAGGAGGCCGGCCAGTCCCATCAGGACGATGGACCACATTCAGGCGCCGCCAGTAGGGTCGCCGCTGTCCGTTTCCGTGGGCCGGCGCAGCGCGTCCACCCAGTTGCGCAGCAGCCGGGCACCGGCATCGCCTGACTTCTCAGGGTGGAACTGCGTGGCGCAGAGCGGCCCGTTTTCGACGGCGGCGATAAAGGGTGCGCCGTGTTCGGACCACGTCACCAGTGGAGGGGCCATCAGCGGCTGGATGACGTCGAAGTTCCATTCCTGCACGCCGTAGGAGTGGACGAAGTAGAACCGCTCGCCTTCTACCCCGGCGAAGAGCTTTGAACCATCCGGCACCTTGACGGTGTTCCAGCCCATGTGCGGTACGACGTCGGCGGGCAGCAGCTCGACTTTTCCGGGCCATTCGCCGATGCCCTCAGCCTCGGTGCCATGCTCGACGCCGGCCTCGAAAAGTACCTGGAGCCCCACGCAGATCCCCAGGACGGGGCGTCCGCCGGCCACCCGGCGGCCGATGAGCCGGATGCCATCCACGGCTTTGAGCTCTCGCATGACCGTCTCGAAGGCGCCGACGCCGGGAACCACCAGGCCGTCAGCGTTCAGCACATCCTCGGGCTTGGCGCTGAGGATGACCTCTGCGCCGGCCCGCTCGAGGGCGCGCACGGCGGAGCGGACGTTGCCGGATCCGTAGTCCAGCACCGTCACGGTGGGCTTGCCCTCCGGGGATGAAAGCTTGCGTGATGCGGACGGGTCGATGATGGCACCGTCCTTCAGGATCTGGCCGCTCACAGGGCACCCTTGGTGGACGGAATGCCCTCAACCCGGGGATCGGGTTCGACGGCTGCACGCAGGGCACGGGCGAATGCCTTGAACTGGGCTTCCACAATGTGGTGGGGGTCCCGTCCGGCGATGACGTTCATGTGCAGGCAGATCCCGGCGTGCAGGGTGATGGCCTCAAAGACGTGGCGGGTGAGGGAGCCGGTGAAGTGGCCGCCGATCAGGTGGTATTCCTGGCCTGCGGGCTCTCCGCCGTGCACCAGGTAGGGGCGGCCGGAGACGTCAACGACGGCGTTGGCCAGGGCCTCGTCCAGCGGTACGGTGGCTTCCCCGAACCGGCGGATGCCGGCCTTGTTGCCCAGGGCTGTCCGCAGCACCTCGCCGAAGGTGATGGCAACGTCCTCCACGGTGTGGTGGACATCGATGTGGGTGTCGCCGGTGGCTTTGACCGTCATGTCGATCAGCGAGTGCTTGCACAGTGCCGTGAGCATATGGTCGTAGAACGGCACGGAAGTGTCGATGTCCGAGACGCCGGTACCGTCCAGATTGATTTCCACGAGCACGGACGACTCGCTGGTGGCACGCTCCATGCGTGCGGTCCGGGCTGCGGCCGCGTTCGGTCCGGTGGAAGTCATGGTCAGGTGTCCTTTGTGGCAGGAAGGGGTGGTCAGGGCGTCCAGCGCCGGTTCTTCAAGTCTAGGCGGGAAGGGCCGGCTGGCTGGCAAGGATGCTTTCCAGGGCGGTGAGGAAGGCTGTGGTTTCCGTCTCAGTGCCCGCAGTGACCCGCAGGTGCCCCGGGATGCCGACGTCGCGGATCAGCACACCCGCGTCCAGCAGCTCCTGCCAGACCTGGTGCGGATTCTCCAGTCCGCCGAAGAAAACGTAGTTGGAGTCGGACGCAGCCGGCTTGAGGCCCATGCGGGTCAGCTCGGACACGATGCGGTCGCGCTGCTTCTTGATGTCCTCGACGTCAGCCATGAGGGCTTCGCGGTGCTGGAGGGCCGCCAGGGCGGTTGCCTGGGTGATGGCCGACAGGTGGTACGGGAGCCGGACCAGGCGCAGGGCATCGGTTACTTCCGGGGCGGCTGCCATGTATCCGAGCCGGGCGCCGGCAAGCGCGAATGCCTTGCTCATGGTGCGGGAAACGATCAGCCGCTCCCGCCCGGGCAGCAGCGTCAGGGCGCTGGGCGTGCCGTCGTGGGCAAACTCGTGGTAGGCCTCATCCACGATCACGATGGCCTGGCTTTCGGCGCCGGCTTCGTAGACCGCTTCCACCACGTCCAGGCCGAGGCCGGTGCCGGTGGGGTTGTTCGGTGAGCACAGGAAGACGATGTTGGGCTTCAGTTCGCGGACCTGGCGGGCGGCCGATTCGGCGCTGAGGCCGTACCCGTCCTCACGCTCGCCCTTGATGTATCCGGTGTCCGTGCCGCTGGCCAACAGGGGGTACATGGAGTACGTGGGCGGGAAGCCCAGCGCCGTGCGGCCCGGACCGCCGAATGCCTGAAGGATCTGCTGGAGCACTTCGTTGGAGCCGTTTGCTGCCCACACGTTGGCCTCGTCCAGGCCGTGGCCCAGGTACTCGGCGAGGGCCTTGCGGAGCTCAGTGAATTCCCGGTCCGGGTAGCGGTTTAGGCCGGCGGCTGCCGCCGCGACGGCCGCCGTGATGGCGGCTGTGACGTCGGCCGGGACACCATGGGTGTTCTCGTTGACGTTGAGGAGGATGGGGACATCCAGCTGCGGGGCACCGTAGGGCGTGAGGCCCCGGAGGTTGCTGCGGAGGGGAAGCCGGTTCAGGCGTTCAAGCTGGTCATTCACCTGAACAGTTTAGTGGGAGGTGCGGTCGCTCGAAAATGTGACGGCCCGCGCCCGCCCATGCAGGGTCTGCTCCGGGCGGCACACCCGCTGTTCCGGTGCTTCGATTCAGCCGGGGAGACGTGCCGCGCACAATGCTTAGCGCGTGGGGATGTACAGCTGCTGTCCTGGGAGAATCTTCCCGGCGGACAGGTTGTTGAGCTGCACGATATCTGCCACGACGTCCCTGGCGTCCCGCTCCGGCGCGAGGTGGGAGGCGATCCCCCACAGGGACTCACCCGGCTGCACGGTGACCGTGACGGTGGGGGTCACGGTGAGGTCCGCTGCGGAGTCGGAGGCCTTGGCCGGGGAGTTGAAGAAGCCGGCAAGTGACAGCAGGAGCGCCGCCAGCAGCACCAGGGGAATCCCGATCAGGACCACCTTGCCCCGCCGCGTGAGGCGCAGTGGTGGCAGCGGCGCCTGGCCGCGGCGTCCACTGGCAGAGTTCCGCTGGACCGGCACCTGGCCTTCCCGCGCCGCCTGCTGAGCCCGGGCACCGTTGCCGTGAACGTCGAAACCGTGTGACCTGAAAGCGGATGTAGCTGACATGACCTTAGCCCTCCTGGACCGTACTGCGTCTGTTGGTGTTGCCTGCTGGTGCCGCCCCATGGTGCTGCCTGACCGGCTCCGTGTTCGAACGGCTACTGGCGCGGTTAGAACACATATTCGAATACTGCTTGATTCAGTTTTAGCACCTATGGACGAACAATGTCGAGACTCGCTAGAACAAATGTTTGAAAAAGCTATGTGGCTGACCTACGTTTGGAGGCAGGAACATCCACTCCTGAAGTTGATCAGCAGGGTCTGACATTGACGGCGGGAACACTAAGTCCGGTGCAGTTGAACGCCCGGTGGCAACCGAAAGGCAACGGCGAACATGGCAGCAGCAGCCACGGGGGGCAGGGCGACCTCGCAGCCGAAAAGGACAGCCAAGGGCTTGACGCCGCGGCAGAAGAAAATCCTCGAAACCATCCAGCGTTCGGTCAACGTCAACGGCTACCCGCCGTCCATGCGCGAGATCGGTGACACCGTAGGGCTGGCCAGCCTCTCGAGCGTCACCCACCAGCTCTCGCAGCTGGAAAAGCTGGGCTACCTGCGGCGTGATCCGAAGCGGCCCCGGGCCATGGAAGTCCTGATGCCGCTGACCCTCGACGGCGGGACGGCCGGCAAGGGAGGCAGGCAGGCAGCGGAACCCGCGGCTGCAGCCTCCACGGGCATCACGGCGTCCGTCACGGAGTTGCCCACCGCGCTGGACACGGCCATGGTGCCCCTCGTCGGCCGCATCGCCGCCGGCGGCCCCATCCTCGCGGACCAGGTGGTGGAAGACGTTATGCCGCTCCCGCGCCAGCTGGTCGGCCAGGGCGAACTGTTCATGCTGAAGGTGGCCGGTGATTCCATGGTGGACGCCGCTATCTGCGACGGTGACTGGGTGGTGGTCCGGCGCCAGGCCGATGCCGCGAACGGCGACATTGTTGCAGCGCTCCTGGACGACGAAGCCACGGTCAAGACGTTCCGCCAGCGGGACGGCCACACGTGGCTGCTGCCCCAGAACACGCAGTACGAACCGATCCTTGGCGACCATGCCACCATCATGGGCAAGGTGGTTTCGGTCCTCCGCTCGCTGTAGCGGGGCCGCCGGTCAACAGCTGGCCGCAGGAGTCCAGCCGATAAGGAAGGCGCCGTTCCGGGGAACGGCGCCTTCCTTATCGGCATTCCAGGGGGTGCCTAAAGCGTTTCCCCGGCCAGCCTCTCCAAGGCCGCGATCGCCGTCGTGCGGTCCGTGGTGGCCCAGAAGGGCGGCAGGGCGCCGCGCAGGAACCCGGCGTAGCGTTCCGTGGCCAGCCGGGAATCGAGGACCGCCACTACGCCTTTGTCGCCGGTGGAGCGGATCAGCCTGCCGGCGCCCTGGGCCAGCCGGATGGCGGCATGCGTGGCTGAGACGGACATGAAGCCGTTGCCGCCGGCCTGTGCCACGGCCCGGGAGCGGGCGGTCATGAGGGGGTCGTCCGGGCGGGGGAAGGGGATCCGGTCGATGACCACCAGGCGGCAGGAAACCCCTGGGACGTCGACGCCCTGCCAGAGCGACATGGTGCCGAACAGGCACGTATCCGGTTCGTCGGCGAACTGCTTGACGAGGGCCGTCATGGTGGAGTCGCCCTGGCACAGGACCGTCATGCCCAGCTTGGGCCGGAGGGCTTCGGCTGCCTCTTCGGCCGCCCGCCGTGAGGAGAACAGGCACAGCGCCCCGCCGTTCGAGGCGCGGATCAGTGCCTCCAGCTCTGCAAGTGATTCCGGCGACGCACCCCGGCCCGGCTTGGGCAGGTGCCCGGCCACGTACAGGATGCCCTGCTTGGGATAGTCGAACGGCGAGCCGACGTCGATCCCGGTCCAGGCCGGCGCCCCTTCGCCCACCAGGCCCAATCCCCCGGCTGCGGGCTCGAAGGCAGAACCGATGGCCAGGGTTGCGGACGTCAGGACCACTGTATGCCCGGCGAAGAGCCCCTCACGAAGCCTCCCGGCCACGGACAGCGGCGCGATGTTGACCAGCGCAGGGGCGTTGTCGTCAGGTTGTGAGTAGCCCTGGCCGGGGTCGAAGGTTCCGGCGCGCGAAATCCATACGACCTCGCGGTTCTCCCTTGCCGCCAAAAGCCGTTCGGACAGTTCGAGGATGAGCATCAGGCGTGAACGCGCAAGCTGCCTGCCGCCGTCGGCCGTGTTGCTGCTGTCTCCCTTGGAGTCGGACAGCGCCGCCCTGCAGGCCTCGCGCAGCTGGTCCACGCAGTCGAGCTGCTCATCGTTCAGTCCGTTGGGAAGCAGCCCGCTTGGCACGCCGGCAAGGGCCAACTCCAGGTTCGCCGCGGCAGCGTTGAGCGCGTCCACGGTGATCGCTGTGTGCTTGCGGGCGCCTGAGGCAGCGGCGTGGACCATGGCGACGGAGAGCTGGCCGGACACTGCACCGGTAACCCGGTCCTGCAGCTCGTGGGCCTCATCCACCACCACAACGTCGTACTCCGGCAGCACCGCGAGTCCCTCGAACGCGCTGACTGCGAGCATGGCATGGTTGGTCACCACGACGTCGGCCTCGGCAGCGTCCTGGCGGGCCAGCTCGCTGAAGCATTCCTCGGCCAGGGGGCACTTCTGGGAGCCCAGGCACTCCATGGACGTCACCGAAACCTGCTTCCAGGCACGGTCCGTCACGCCGGGCAGGAGCTCGTCCCGGTCTCCGGTGGACGTCTTTTCCGCCCATTCCCGGAGCCGGACCACTTCCTTTCCAAGCTGGGACTGCGGCCCGCCGGCAGCTGCGGCGAAGTGCGGCACGCTGGTGTCCTCACCGAGGGAGAAGAGCTGCCCCTCCGAGGGTTCCTCTGAGGGGAACCCGCCTTCCAGCTTGTGCCGGCACACGTAATTGGACCGGCCCTTGACCAGCGCCACCTTGACGGGCCGGTCGAGGGCCGGGGTGATGGCCTTGAGGAGCCGCGGCAGGTCCCTGCCAACAATCTGCGTCTGCAGGGCGAGGGTGGCCGTGGACACCAGCGCCGGCTTGTTGCTCTCAAGAGCATGGGCGATCAGCGGGATCAGGTATGCCAGCGACTTTCCGGTACCGGTCCCGGCCTGCACCAGCAGGTGGTTTCCGGTTTCGATGGCCTGGGCCACCTGCCGCGCCATCTCATGCTGCCCGGAGCGGCTTTGGCCGCCCATGGCGGAAACGGCCCGGTCGAGCAGCTCGATGACGAGCTGCCCGCCGGCCGTTTCCTTGGATTCAGTTGCCACAGCCTCAGGCATTGACGGCGAAGGATTCCAGTTCGGCCGCCAGGCCCTCACGGACCTTCACCACCGCCCGGGTTCCGGCCTCGACATGGTCCATGCTGATGATCTCCGCGTCGGAGTCGTGCAGCTTGCTGATCAGGTCGCCGCGGTTGTACGGGATAAGGAGCTCCAGTTGGACGCCCGGACGCGGAATCGAATCGCTGATGGTCTTCAGCAGTTCTGCGATTCCCTCACCGGTGCGCGCCGAAACCACCACGTGGCGCGGTTCACGCTGCTTCAGCCGTTCCACCACGAAGGGATCTGCGGCGTCGGCCTTGTTCAGGACGATGATCTCCGGGATCTTGCGGGCGTCAACCTCGCCGAAGACTTTCCGCACAGCGGCGATCTGGCCTTCAGGATCCGGGTGGGACGCATCCACCACATGCAGGATGAGGTCGGAGTCGGCCACTTCCTCCAACGTGGACCGGAAGGCCTCCACCAGCTGGGTGGGGAGGGACCGGACGAAGCCCACGGTGTCGGCCAGCGTGTAACCCAGGCCGTCAGAGGTCTCGGCTTTGCGGATGGTGGGGTCCAATGTGGCGAACAGGGCGTTCTCCACCAGCACCCCGGCATCGGTCAGCCGGTTCAGCAGGGACGACTTTCCGGCGTTCGTGTAGCCCGCAATTGCTACGGACGGCACTTCATTACGACGGCGGTTGGCGCGCTTGGTTTCCCGGGCAGGCTTCATCGCGGCGATTTCGCGCCGCAGCTTGGCCATCCGCGTACGGATGCGGCGGCGGTCCAGTTCGATCTTCGTCTCACCGGGACCGCGCGAACCCATACCTGCGGCGGCGCCGCCCACCTGGCCGCCTGCCTGGCGGGACATCGAGTCGCCCCAGCCGCGCAGGCGCGGGAGCAGGTACTCGAGCTGCGCCAGCTCAACCTGGGCCTTGCCTTCGCGGCTCTTGGCATGCTGCGCGAAGATATCGAGGATGAGCCCGGTGCGGTCGATGACCTTGACCTTGACGATGTCTTCCAGCCCACGCCGCTGGGACGGGGCCAGTTCAGCATCGACCACCACCGTGTCCGCTCCCGTGGACATGACAATGTCCTTGAGCTCCTGCGCCTTGCCCGAGCCCAGGAACGTGCCGGGGTCCGGCTTGGCACGGCGCTGCACGAGGCCGTCCAGCACTTCCGAGCCGGCGGTCTCGGCCAGGGCCGCGAGTTCCCGCAGGGAGTTCTCGGCGTCGGCCAGGGTGCCTTCGGACCACAGTCCGGCAAGGACCACGCGCTCCAGCCGCAGCTGGCGGTATTCGACCTCGGTAACGTCTTCGAGCTCGGTGGAAAGGCCCGCTGTGCGGCGCAGGGCGCGCCGCTCTTCGAGGTCCTGCTGGTCGCCGTCGTATTCGGAGTGCTCGTCGTCCAGGTGGGAGATGGCCTGGGCCTTGCCGAGGACCGCCTTCGCGTCGCCGGCACCGCCGGACGTCCTGGAGCTGGCCGGTACGTCCTTGGCGAGGATCCTGTCGATAACAGCTTGGATCTCCGCAGGGCTCATATCCTGGGACGCTGGATCGGATCCGGTGTTGGGCTGGCTGGTCATGGTCTCCTTTGAAGTTTCGGCATTTCCAGAATAGTGCCGTTCGGTGGAATCTGGTGAAGTATTCGCGCTGGGCTGAGGGGCTGCGGTCATGCAGAGTCTCCTGTACTGACAGCCGGGCAGCAATGCCACGGCAGCGTGGGCGCCGCGAAGGAAGGGCGGCGGAACGGGTTGGGACCGGCATAACGGCAGGAAGCAAGGATCGGATCTGGCTTCGAGTGTTGTCCGGCGTCCGGAGCAAACGGTGGAGTTTGGTCCGGTGCACAAGCGGAAGGCGGAGAGCCTGCGTCGCTGTGGGCAGAATCGCTGGCGGGAGTGGACACCGCGGACAAGGGAGCGGGACGGGCAACTGCCCGTGCCGGCTACTCGAAGATCAAGAACATGCCCTCAAGACTAACAGAGGCGCCATGGCGCGGTTTCCCATTACGCTGCGGGGGGAACTACTCTGGCCAGTTATGGAGTCCGCACACTATTTCAGCGCATCGCCCGCCGGCCCCTTCACCCGGAAACCGCTGACGGTGGAACTCGCCGGGGAAACGCGGACGCTGCAGACCTCGAACGGCATCTTCAGCCCGGACGGAATCGATAAGGGAACCGCCGTGCTGCTGGCGGAGGTACCCGCACCTTCAGCTACCGGCAACCTCCTGGATATCGGCTGTGGCTGGGGCCCCATCGCCCTGACGATGGCGCTGAAGGCACCCCATGCCCGGGTCTACGCCGTGGACGTGAATGAACGTTGCATTGCCCTGACCAACGGGAACGCCGCGGCGCTGGGCCTGTCGAATGTTGCAGCGAGCACGCCGGAGGCCGTTGATCCCGGTGTGCGGTTCGACACCATCTGGTCGAACCCGCCCATCCGGGTCGGCAAGGATGAGCTGCACTCACTGCTGAAACTGTGGCTGCCGCGGCTGGCACCGGGAGGAACGGCCTACCTGGTGGTCCAGAAGAACCTGGGGTCGGATTCGCTGCAGCGCTGGCTGGCGGCAGAACTCGATGCGTCTTTCACAGTGACGCGGGAGTCAACGTCGAAATCGTTCCGCGTACTGAAAGTCAGGAAAGCGTCCCCGACGCCACAATGACGGCCGGGCCGCTGAGCTCCACATGCTCGTGGCCGCCGGGGCCTGCGAAGAACTTGACGCCCACCACTCCGCCCGGAACGTTCACGCGCCAGGCGTCCGGGGCCCCGGCCCCGGCCCAGTGGCGGATTGCGACGGCGGCGGCACAGGCTCCAGTGCCGCAGGACTGTGTCTCCCCCACGCCCCGTTCGTGGACCCGCATGGTGACGGAGCCGATGCCATCGAGGACCAGCGGCTCGGACGGCACCACGAATTCCACGTTGGTTCCATTTGCCGGGACCGGTTCCACGGCAGGGGCGGTGTAGAGGCGGGTTGATTCCAGCTCGGCCAGTTCGGCGAGGGCAACCACGGTATGCGGGTTGCCCATGCTGACTGACAGGGCCGGGCGCGGGACCTCCAGGCCTTCGGCGGTCACCAGCGAGTCCATGGCTTTGGCCGTGGCCTCACCGGGGAAAATGAACTCCCAGGGTCCCATGTCGACTGCATAGCCGTCGGCGGTGCGCACCACAGTCTTCAGGCCGCCGCGGGTGCCAATGGCAAGGGCGCCGCCCACCGGGAGATCGATCAGCCCTTCAGCACGGAGGAAGTGGACGAATACACGGACGCCGTTGCCGCACATTTCAGACAGCGAGCCGTCGCCGTTCCGGTAGTCCATGAACCACTCGGCGTCGGGGTTGGCCGCGAGGATCTCGCGGCCCTCCGGAAGGAACCGTGACGGCACGGCCCGGATCAGGCCATCGCCGCCGATGCCGAGGTGCCGGTTGCACAGGGCAGCCACGTGGCCGGCGTCGATGGTGTGTGCACCCTCCGGATCGGCCACCAGGACGAAGTCGTTACCGGTTCCGTGCCCCTTGGAGAAGCGCAGCCCTGCCAGCGTTTGAAAGGCGGTTCCGGTGGTCTCTGTCAGGGTTGCATCCATGCCGTCAAGCCTACCGGCAGGCCCAACGGCCCCGGAAACCGGAAGGGGTGAGTGCACCGGCCGGGGTCAGGCTACCGGCTGCAAAGGCCTGCGGCCCGGGCCTGCAAATCCGGGTCCTGCCAGTCGATCCACGTGATCCTGGGGTCGGCGCGGAACCAGGTCAGCTGGCGGCGTGCGAACTGCCTGGTGGCGACGACGGTGCTTTCAACAGCCTCGGCTACCGTGGCGGAGCCGTCGAGGACCTGCAGGAACTGCGAGTAGCCCAAGGCACGGCGGGCGGTCTTCCCGGTGCGCAGTCCCAGTCCATCAAGCCGGCGGACTTCAGCCAGCAAGCCGGTGTCCACCATGGCATGCACCCTGGCGGCCAGCCGATCATGCAGCGCCGCGCGGTCAACGGACAAGCCGATCTGGACGGCAGGCTGGAAGTAGTCCCGCCGGGGCATGAAGGAACTGAAGGGCCGGCCGGTGAGCTGATGGACTTCCAGGGCGCGGATGATGCGCCGGTCATCGTTCAAACGTTCGGCCGAAGCCGGGTCCACGTCCTGGAGGCGGGCCCGCAGGGCTGCTGTACCGTGCGCGGCCAGGTCTGCTTCCAGGGTGCGGCGCAGTTCCGGATCGGTCCCGGGAAATTCGAGGACGTCGAGGGCGGCGCGGACGTAAAGGCCGGAGCCGCCCACCAGGATGGCCCGTTTCCCGCGGGCGTGGATGTCCCCGACAAGCTGCCGTGCCTGCTGCTGGAAGTCCGAGACGCTGGCCTCCTGCGTGACGTCGAGGATGTCCAGGAGATGGTGCGGTATGCCCCGGCGCTCGGCCGGGGTGATCTTGGCGGTTCCGATGTCCATGCCGCGATAGAACTGCATGGCATCGGCGTTAATGACCTCGCCGTCCAGCTCGAGTGCCAGGTTGACGGCAAGATCGGATTTTCCGGACCCGGTGGGACCGACGACGGCGATGACGGGCAGGGTGCCCACGGATCAGGAAGTGCGCACGGGCAGTGAGGGCATGCCGAGCGAAACGCCCTTGCGCCCGTCTGCGGTGCCCGGTGCGGGGACACCGCAGGATTCCGCCTGGGACCTGTCCCAGGCGTCACCCGCGCGGGAGCGGCGAAGGCTGTACTCCCCCAGCGCGGGATCCGCGATGAGGTGGAAGGCGCCGGCCTCCGTAATGGTGACGGTGACAAGGTCGCCGGGCCGGGGTGCCGGAGCGCCGGCCGGGACGGAGAAGTGCACCAGCCGCTGGTCCCGTGAACGTCCGGACAGGCGGTGGGTTTCTTCTGCCTTCCGCCCTGACTGCGCGGTGACCATGACCTCAACGCGGCGGCCCAGCTGCTTTCTGTTCTCTTCCGCGGCGATCCTGTCCTGCAGGGCCGTCAGGCGTTCGAAACGTTCCTGCACCACTGCCTTGGGCAGCTGGTCCGGCAGGTCCGCGGCCGGGGTGCCGGGACGCTTGGAGTACTGGAAGGTGAAGGCGGTGGCGAAACGGGACTTTTCCACGACATCCAGCGTGGCCTGGAAGTCCTCTTCGGTTTCGCCGGGGAACCCGACGATGATGTCGGTGGAGATGGCTGCGTGCGGGATCTTCTCCCGGACCTTGTCCAGGATGCCCAGGAACTTCGTGGACCGGTAGGACCGCTTCATGGCCTTCAGGATGCTGTCGGATCCGGACTGCAGGGGCATGTGCAGCTGCGGCATGACGTTGGGAGTCTCTGCCATGGCGTCGATGACGTCGTCCGTGAAGGCTGCGGGATGCGGGCTGGTGAAGCGGACACGCTCCAGGCCCCCGATGTCGCCACAGGCCCTCAAGAGCTTTGAGAACGCCTGGCGGTCCCCGAATTCCACGCCGTACGAGTTCACGTTCTGGCCCAGGAGCGTGACCTCAATGGCGCCGTCGTCCACAAGTGCCTGGATTTCAGCGAGGATGTCCCCCGGCCTGCGGTCCTTTTCCTTGCCACGCAGCGCCGGCACGATGCAGAACGTGCAGGTGTTGTTGCAGCCGACGGAGATGGAGACCCAGCCGGCGTAGACGGAGTCACGCTTGGTGGGGAGTGTGGAGGGGAACACATCCAGGGATTCCAGGATTTCCAGCTGGGCTTCGTTGTTGTGCCGGGCCCGTTCCAGCAGCGCAGGGAGTGCACCGACGTTGTGGGTACCAAAAACGGCATCCACCCACGGGGCCTTTTTCAGGATGGTTTCGCGGTCCTTCTGCGCCAGGCAGCCGCCCACTGCGATCTGCATCCCCGGGTTCGCGGCCTTGACGGGCGCCAGGATTCCAAGGTTTCCGTAGAGTTTGTTGTCCGCGTTCTCGCGCACGGCGCACGTGTTGAAGACCACGACGTCGGCCCGGTCACCGTCCGCGGGGACATAACCGGCGTCCTCGAGCATCCCGGCCATCCGCTCGGAGTCGTGGACGTTCATCTGGCAGCCGAAGGTCCGCACCTGGTAGGTACGGGGCGTGGCTTCGCGTGGCAGGCCTGACACCGGTTCTTCGGTGGGGGCGCCGGAAAAGGGGGAAGGAATGGTCAAACTCACCTGTTAAGGGTACCGGCTGTGCAAGGTTGGGGCTGGCTCCAGGAGTCCCGGGTCTTGCGGGGGCCCGCTATCAGGGCCATGGCAGCTGGTTTGTGGTGCGGCCCGTCAGTCTTCGCCGGGCTGGCCGGACCGGGAGTCCAGGACCTCACCGACGATGCGGAAAGCCTGGGACGGCTGGTAGCCCTTGCGGGCCAGCATCGACGCCAGCCGCCTGGTGGTCTTGTCCCGCTCTGCACGGTCTTCGAGGTCAGTACCGGGGCGAAGCTTGCGTTCGACGAGGGCCCGGGCGGCCTCCTCCTCATCCTGGTCAGAGAGCTGTTCCAGTGCCGCGGCCGCGGATTCCTCGTCGATACCCTTCTCTGCCAGTTCCCGGCGCAGGGCACCCTTCGCCAGCTTGCGTGATTGCGAGCGGCTGCGGACCCACATGTTGGCGAACTCAGCGTCATCGATCAGCCGGGCATCCTCGAATTTGTCCAACACCGATTCGGCGACGTCCTCCGGGATATTCCGTTCGGCGAGCTTCCGGGCCAGCTGGAGCCTGCTCTTGGCCGACACTGTGAGCTGCCGGTAGACGATGGTCTGCGCCACGGTAACCGGGTCAGGCTCCCGATCGCCGAATCCCGGTGAATCGGGATCGGCGGAGCGTTCCGTTTCCTGCGGGCCGGCCGAGGAGGCACCGGTTCGCCGGCGGCGGGCCCCTGCGGACCCGCCCCGGCGTTTTTCAAAGCCAATCAACTGCTAGAACCCGTCGACGGCCTTCAGTTTCGGGGAATCCTCTTTGGATTCCGCGTCAGCGGGCTTGACTCCAACGCCCAGCTTTTCCTTGATCAGCCGTTCCAGCTCAGCCGCAAGTTCGGGGTTGTCGCGCAGGAAACGGCGGGAGTTTTCCATGCCCTGGCCCAGCTGGTCACCGTCATAGGTGAACCAGGAGCCGGACTTCTTGATGATGCCGTGCTCCACGCCCATGTCGATGATTCCGCCTTCGCGGGAGATGCCCTGGCCGTAGATGATGTCGAACTCGGCAATCTTGAAGGGCGGAGCCATCTTGTTCTTGACGATCTTCGCCTTGGTCCGGTTACCCACGGAATCGGCACCCTCTTTGAGGGTCTGGATCCGGCGGACGTCGATGCGGACCGACGCGTAGAACTTCAAGGCCTTACCACCGGTGGTGGTTTCGGGAGAACCGAAGAAGACACCGATCTTTTCACGCAGCTGGTTAATGAAGATGGCGGTGGTTTTGGTCTGGCTCAGGCGGCCGGTGATCTTACGCAGCGCCTGGCTCATCAGGCGGGCCTGCAGGCCGACGTGGCTGTCTCCCATGTCGCCTTCGATTTCGGCCCGGGGCACCAGGGCTGCCACGGAGTCGATAACCACGATGTCCAGCGAGCCTGAGCCGACCAGCATGTCCATGATCTCCAGCGCCTGCTCGCCGGTATCCGGCTGCGATACGAGGAGGGCGTCCGTGTCCACGCCAAGCTTGGCCGCGTAGTCCGGGTCCAGGGCGTGCTCAGCGTCGATGAAGGCAGCGATGCCGCCGGCACGCTGGGCGCTGGCCACGGCGTGCAGGGCGACGGTGGTCTTACCGGACGATTCCGGACCGTAGATTTCGATGACACGGCCGCGGGGAAGTCCGCCAATTCCCAGGGCGACGTCCAGGGCGATGGAGCCTGTGGGAATGACTTCGATAGGGGCACGGACTTCGTCGCCCAGGCGCATGACAGAGCCCTTGCCGAACTGCTTGTCAATCTGGGCCAGTGCTGCTTCCAGCGCTTTTGCACGATCCGGGGCTGCCGCCATGGTTGACACCTCTAATGCTTTCTCGATGGTGGCCTTCGCGGCCGTTTATTGGTCATCTCTGACGCTAAGGGGACCCACTGACATTCCGGCCGGATGACAACGGCTATGTGGATAACCCGCTGTAAAAATCATAGCCATATCCGAACAGGTATTCGAACAGCTTCCCGGCGTGTCAGCCGAAAAACCGGGCACGGCTGCTAGTCGCGGCGCGGTTTAACGTCCCTGCCGAGCCGCCGCTCCGCGGGCACGTCCTGGACGTCGCACAGGGCGAGCCACACCCTGCGGGGCTCCACGCCGGCGGCCAGGGCCTGGTCTGCGGTCCTGCCGCCCACGCCGGACAGGACCAGCGTGCTGCTCAGGACGCGGGAATAGCCCGCACCGAACTCGTCATCCATCAGCCGCCAGTAGTCGCTCAATCGCATCGGAAGATTCTCTCATGCGCCGGACCCTAGAATTGTTGCCATGAGCAACTCCCCCGACGCCCTGCCGGGCAGCACTCCGACCGAAAACACCGTGGACTCCGCGCTGCAGAACGTGGAACACCAGATCAGCCTGTTCTGGCGGCGGGCCCGGGCAATCTCCAACCAATTGTCCCGTGAGGTCCACCCGGACATGGAACCGGCCGCCTACGGGCTGCTTTCCGTCATCCGGAAAGAGGGCACCATCCGGCTCACGGATCTCGCCATCAACATCGGCGTGGGCAAGCCGTCGGTCAGCCGCCAGATCGCCTTCCTGGAAGGCCTCGGCCTGGTGTCGAAGCAAGCCGATCCCCTGGACGGCCGGGCGCAGTCCATCAGGCTGACGCCGAAGGGCGAGGAGAAGATGCACGAAGTGCAGGACGCCCGCCGGCAGGTATTCCGGGAACGGCTCGGCGAATGGCCGCTTGGCGACCTCCAGGAGCTGGCACGGTATATGGCGAAGCTCAATGCCACGTACGAACGCGACGGTTTTCCCCAGGACAGCGATTCCGAAGACCCTCGGGCCTAAGGAACCGGTTCGGAACCAAAAAACGACGAAACCCCCGGCCGGTGGCCGGGGGTTTCGTGTGCTCAAAGGACCCGTTACCGGGCGGGCAACCCTTAGCGGGCGCCGGAGAGGAGGCCGGTAGACAGTTCGTCGTTGAGTTCCGTGTTCAGGTCGCGGCCGTAGCGCTGGGAGAATTCCTGCGGAACGGTGTCCGGTACGGCGACGCCTTCGGCGACTGCCACCCGGTCGCTGACCTCGCGGAGCATGCTGGACAACGGAACATCCAGGGCCGAGCAAATCGAGGACAGCAGCTCAGACGATGCTTCCTTCTGTCCACGCTCAACTTCGCTGAGGTAACCAAGGGAGACCCGGGCGCTGTGCGAGACTTCACGGAGCGTGCGCCCCTGACGCTGGCGGACATCGCGCAGGACATCACCAATTTCGTGACGAAGTACAACCATCTTGCGCTCCTTTTGTTCGCTCTTAGCCTGATCGGCGAGGCCCACATCCTTCCAGCGGACAACGCCGTTTACGGATACGGGCTGCTTTACCATCTGTATCGCCTTGCTCCCTCATAAGTCAGGTCCGCCGCCAAGCGGACCGTCGTGGTCATTTCATCCTAGGCGCCTCCGCTCTTCGGAAGCGACACAATGTAATAACTAATCGGTACCGGCTTTTGTTCCCGGCAACTTTACTCCCGGTAACAAGGGGCGCCGCCAGCTCGGCTCCTGCCGGGCCTGATCAGGCGAAAGGGCTTCGATGAGCCGGTCCAGGGCCGCTCCGCAGGCCTGCCCCCGGATTTCGGGGCGCGTCCCCACGAAGTGGTACTCGTAGGCTGCCGCTCCTGCGGCGGTGGCAACGCCGATATAGACAGTGCCAACGGGTTTGCCGTCATGCGCCTCGGGGCCGGCGACGCCGGTGGTGCTGACGCCGATGTCGGCGCCCAGGGCAGTCCGGGCGCCGGCGGCCATGGCACTTGCCACACCGCTGTCCACGGACCCCACCTTGGCGAGGAGGTCGCCGGCGACCTTCAACACGGCTTCCTTGACCGAATTCTGGTAGGCCACCACCCCGCCCTGAAGCATGCCCGAGGCTCCCGGGGTGTCAGCCAGGACGGCTGAAACCATCCCCGCGGTCAGCGACTCTGCGGTGGCCACCGTCTGCCCGGCCTCCAGCGCCTGCCGGACTGCCTCGCCGGCCAGGTGGTGAAGGTTGGTCATGACTGTTCCTGGCCCTGGCTGTCGCGTGCCTGCAGCTTGCCCCTGGCCCGGAGCCTTAGAGCCTCGATGACGTATTCGACGCCGGTCCAGACCGTGATCAGCACCGCGGCGAGCATCACCGCAAACGCCACCCACGTGAGCCAGGGCGCCACTGCCCCCAGCGGCAGGAGGTAGAGGAAGATCGCGGCGGTCTGGACCACGGTCTTGAGCTTGCCGCCCCGGGAGGCCGGGATTACGCCGTAGCGGATCACGAAGAACCTCAGGCCGGTTATTCCCCATTCACGGACCAGGATCACCAGCGTCATCCACCAGGGCAGTTCGCCCAGCACGGACAACATCACCAGTGCGGAGCCGATGAGCAGCTTGTCGGCAATGGGATCGGCGATCTTGCCGAAGTCCGTGACGAGGTTCCGGCTCCTGGCGATGTCGCCGTCGAGCTTGTCCGTATAGATCGCGACGGCGAAGGCCACCACTGCGGCCCAGCGCCAGATCCCGGATTCGCTGTGCAGCCCCGGGGCGTCGGCGATCAGGAACCAGACGAAGAAGGGCACCAGCGCGATGCGGATCATGGTCAGGACGTTGGGTAGGTTCCAGACCCCGGCACGGCCCTTGCCGGCGGCGGTTGCATCAGTGCTAGTCACGTTTCTAGGCTACAGTCCCCGGGCTATCGACCGGTCAGTGACCAGGCGTCCTCGGACCCCTCGTCGTCGTCCCCGTAGCCGCCTGGCGCGGAATCGGAGCCGTCGTAATATTCGACGTTCTGCTTCCGCTGGTCCAGGTCGGCCGCCACCAGGTCCTCGGCGTATCCCCCCTGGGCGATGTTGGCGTTGGCGTTATCGCTCAGGGCAGCAGTCTGCGCATCCGGTGCCGCGGGTGCTTCCTGGCCCTTCATGGCTGCCAGGACGGGCGCAAGGTCGTCCGGCTTGACCAGGACGTCACGGGCCTTTGAGCCTTCGGACGGTCCCACCACGCCCCTGGACTCGAGGAGGTCCATCAGGCGGCCGGCCTTGGCGAAGCCCACCCGCAGCTTGCGCTGCAGCATGGACGTGGAGCCGAACTGGGTGGTGACCACCAGTTCGGTGGCCTGCAGCAGCACCTCGAGGTCGTCCCCGATGTCGTCGTCGATCTGTTTCTTTTCCGCTTCGGGGGCGACGTCGTCGCGGTAGACGGCCTGCAGTTGTCCCTTGACGTGTTCCACCACCTTGTGGATTTCGGACTCGGTGACCCAGGCGCCCTGGACGCGCATGGCTTTCGAGGCGCCCATGGGCAGGAAGAGCGCGTCGCCCTGGCCGATCAGCTTCTCGGCGCCGGGCTGGTCCAGGACAACGCGGGAGTCCGTGACGGAAGACGTGGCAAAGGCCATGCGCGAGGGCACGTTGGCTTTGATCAGGCCGGTGACCACGTCCACGGAGGGCCGCTGGGTGGCCAGCACCAGGTGGATGCCGGCCGCACGGGCCAACTGGGTGATGCGGACGATCGAGTCTTCGACGTCGCGCGGGGCCACCATCATGAGGTCGGCGAGTTCGTCCACGATCACCAGCAGGTACGGGTAGGGACGGATGACGCGCTTGGAGTCCACCGGCGGCTGGACCTTGCCGGCACGGACGGCCTTGTTGAAGTCGTCGATGTGCTTGAAGCCGTAGTTGGCGAGGTCGTCGTAGCGGGCGTCCATTTCGCGGACCACCCACTGGAGGGCCTCGGCGGCCTTCTTCGGGTTGGTGATGATGGGCGTGATGAGGTGCGGAACGCCTTCGTAGGCGGTCAGTTCCACGCGCTTGGGGTCAACCATCACCATGCGCACCTCGTCCGGGGTGGAGCGCATCAGGATGGAGGTGATCATCGAGTTCACGAACGACGACTTACCGGCACCGGTGGCACCAGCCACCAGGAGGTGGGGCATCTTGGCGAGGTTGGCCACCACGTAGCCGCCCTCGACGTCCTTGCCCACGCCCATGACCATCGGGTGGTCCGTCCTGCGGGCGTTCTGGCTGCGCAGCACGTCACCCAGGGAGACAGTTTCACGGTCAGTGTTGGGGATCTCGATGCCGATGGCCGATTTGCCCGGGATGGGGCTGAGGATGCGGACGTCGCTGGAGGCCACGGCGTAGGAGATGTTCTTCGACAGTGCCGTAACGCGTTCCACCTTGGTGCCCGGCGAAAGTTCGATCTCGTAGCGGGTCACAGTGGGGCCCCGGCTGAATCCCGTCACGGTGGCGTCGACGTTGAACTGCGTCAGGGTATCCGTGAGGGCGGCGACGACGGCGTCGTTGGCCTCGGTACGCTCCTTCGGGATGGATCCCGGGGTGAGGAAGTCCGAGGCAGGGAGCGTGTAGGTCACGTCCCCGGCGAGGGAGAGCTGCTCGGTCCGCTGCGGGATGGGCACGGGCGGCGGTGCAGGCGCAACCGGGTTGGCGGGCACCGTAGGTGCGGCAGCCGGTTTCCCGGGAGCGGCTGCGCCGGGGATGACCAGCGGAATGGCCACGGTGGCGTTCTCCGGCGGCGCCGCCTGCTGACCCGTGCCCAGGCCTTGTGCCGCCTTGATCTTTTCGACGGCGATCTCCGCCTGGGTGGGCCGCCGGACGCCGGGCGCGGGCCGCGGCGGCTGTGGCTCGTCGTCGTCGATGACCGCGTGTTCAAAGGCTTCGTCGCCCACGTAGCCCTCGAGGCCGGCGTCGGGTTCTTCGTCCTTGCCGAAGAGGCGCCGCTTTTTCTTCTTGGGCGCGGCCGGCTCCGGCCGGTCCAGGTAGCTGCGGTCGTGGACGTCAGCCTGATCCTGCTCCATCAGGTCGATGCCCATGAGGTGTTCGTAGGCTCCGCGCAGGCGGCGCGGGATGGCCGTGAACGGCGTGGCGGTGATGATGAGCAAGGAGATGAACGCCAGGACTCCGTAGAGGACCGTCGGCACGGCGGGGTGGATGGCTGCCAGGGGGGTTGCAACAAGGAAGCCCAGCATGCCGCCTGCCTGGCGGAGGCCGTCGAAACCGTCGGCGACAGTGGGCTGGCCGCCCAAAATATGCGCCAGGCCGGAGCCTGCGAACGTCATCACCAGGAACCCGATGCCTACCCGGTTGTTGCCCCGGCCGTCCGATGGCACCCGGAAAAGCCGGAAGGCACACACGAAGAGCATGAGGGGCAGCAGCAGGGAGATCCAGCCGAAGGTGCCGTTCACCACCGCGTAGACAGCGTCCGGGAACCACCCGGTCAGGCCCCACCACGCAAAGGTGGCGATGAAGACGCCCAGGGCGAGGTTGAACAGTGCGGCGCCGTCGCGGCGTTCCTCGGCGGGGATGTCGCTGACGTCATGGCCGATGCGCCGGACCCCGCCGCCCACCATGTGCCCCAGCCCCAGCCAGGCACCGCCTACCACCCTCGCCAGCCAGGGCTGGTGGTGTTCGACGGCGGGGAGCTGGCGGGTGCGCGCGGTGCTGGACGAGCCGCCGCGGGGGGTCTTGCCTGCTGATGAGCCGGTTCCGCGGCCTGTGGAGCTGCCGGCTTTGCTGCCGGAACCGCCCCTGCCGGTACCTTTGGGCGCGGAAGTAGTACGTGTGGCCATGCTGATCACGCTACCGGAACTACCACCGTAATCCGGGGATATCGGGCCGCCCGCCCCCGCAATCCAGGTGGGCACCGGATAGGCAAAGGGCCCGGTTCCAGTGGAACCGGGCCCTTTGCCTCCCACGGGGTGGGGTTGGAACTGCTGCGGCGGTCAGGCCTCGAGCACCACGGGGATGATCATCGGCTTGCGGCGCAGCTTGCGGTTCACCCAGGTGCCCACTACCCGGCGGACCACCTGCTGGAGCTGGTGGCTGGTGTGGTCCTTGTTGTTGAGGACCGCTTCCTCCAGCGCAGCGTTGATCTTGGGGATGATGTCGTCGAAGACGGAATCGTCTTCGGCGACGCCGCGGGCGTGGATCTCAGGTCCGGAGACCACCTTGCCAGTGGCGCGGTGGATGACGGTGATGATCGAGATGAAGCCTTCGTCGCCCAGGATGCGCCGGTCCTTGAGGTCGGCGTCGGTGATCTCGCCGACGCTGGAGCCGTCCACGTACACGAAGCCAACTTCCACCTGGCCCACCACGTCCGCGCGGTGATCGTGCAGGTCAATGACGGTTCCGTTGTCCGAGAGGATCACGCTTGCCTCGGGGACCCCGGACTCGATGGCGATCTTGCCGTTGGCCAGCAGGTGGCGGGTCTCACCGTGCACCGGCATGGCATTGAGCGGCTCGAGGATGTTGTAGCAGTACAGCAGTTCACCGGCGGCGGCGTGGCCGGAGACGTGGACCTTGGCGTTGCCCTTGTGGATCACGTCGGCACCCAGCTTGAGCAGGCCGTTGATGATCCTGAACACCGCGTTCTCGTTGCCGGGGATGAGGCTTGAGGCCAGGATGACGGTATCGCCGTCACCCACCACCACGCGGTGGTCACCGTTGGCCATGCGCGAGAGCGCTGCCATGGGTTCGCCCTGGGAACCGGTGGACATCAGGACCACGCGGTTATCCGGAAGGTTGTCGATGTTCTTGATGTCCACGATGAGCCCGGCCGGCACGTCGAGGTAGCCCAGTTTTTCGGCGATGGCCATGTTGCGGACCATGGAGCGGCCAACGAACGCCACCTTGCGGTTGTGCTTGGCTGCGGCGTCCAGGACCTGCTGCACGCGGTGGACGTGGGAGGAGAAGGAGGCCACGATGATGCGCTTGGTGGCCTGGCCGAACAGGCGTTCCAGCGTGGGGCCGATCTCCTTTTCGGCGGTGGTGAAGCCGGGGACGTCAGCGTTGGTGGAGTCGGACATGAACAGGTCCACGCCCTCTTCGCCGAGCTTGGCGAAGTGCCGCAGGTCCGTGATGCGTCCGTCCAGGGGCAGCTGGTCCATCTTGAAGTCGCCCGTGTGCAGCACGGTTCCCCCGGCGGTGCGCAGGAACACGGCCAGGGCGTCCGGGATGGAGTGGTTCACGGCGACGAATTCGCATTCGAACGGGCCGAACTTCTCCACCTGGCCCTCTTCGACCGTGAGCGTGTACGGCCGGATGCGGTGCTCCTGCAGCTTGGCTTCGATCAGTGCGAGGGTCAGCTGTGAACCCACCAGCGGAATGTCGTTGCGGAGCCGCAGCAGGTACGGGACAGCACCGATGTGGTCCTCGTGGCCGTGGGTAAGGACAACGGCCACGATGTCTGCCATCCGGTCCTCGATGTACGAGAAATCAGGCAGGATCAGGTCAACGCCGGGCTGTGTTTCCTCCGGGAAGAGGACGCCGCAGTCGACAATCAGCAGCTTGCCGCCGATTTCGAACACGGTCATGTTCCGGCCGATCTCCCCCAGCCCGCCGAGCGGGACGATGCGGAGCGTGTCCTGCGGCAGGCGCGGAGGTGTGACAAGGCCGGTAAGGGCGGTTTGGGTCATATTGCACTACTTTCCAGGCGGAAGGGTGCCGGTCATCGTCCTCAGGAGTAGACCAGCCCCGCTTCCGCCAAATCCCCGCGGATGGTTTCGATCTCGGCTTCGTCCGGCTCCACGAGGGGCAAACGGACGATCGAGTTGGGCAGGACTCCCTGCCATTTAAGAATCTGCTTGGCGGCCACCGCGCCCTGGACCCTGCTCATGGTGGCGCGCACCACGGGCAGGAGTTCGAAGTTGATCTTCCGGGCGGTGCCGAGGTCATTGGCGTTGACTGCGTCAATGAGCTCACGGAACCGGCGGGTGGCCACATGGGTGGTGACGCCGACGAGGCCTACGGCACCCAGTGCCATCCAGGGCAGGGTCAGTCCGTCGTCGCCGGAGTAGAAGTGGAGGTCCGTCTCGGCCATGACGCGGGCGGCGGCCACCATGTCCGCCTTGGCGTCCTTGACGGCAACGATGTTGGGGTGCTGCGCCAGCCGGATCATGGTCTCGGGTTCAATGGCGATGGAGGACCGGCCGGGAATGTCGTAGAGCATGACGGGGACGTCCACTGCCGAGGCGACGGTCTCGAAGTGGGCCTGGACGCCTGCCTGGCTGGGCTTGTTGTAGTAGGGCGTCACCAGCAGGAGGCCGTCGACGCCGAGGGCTGCAGCCTGCTGGGAAAGGTGGACCGAGTGCGCAGTGTCATTGGTTCCGGTACCTGCGATGATGGCGGCGCGGCCGCCCACGGCGTCTTTGACCGCCCGGAACATGCCAAGGTTCTCTTCGTCCGTCAGGGTGGATGTCTCGCCAGTGGTGCCGGTGACTACCAGGCCGTCGCAGCCGTCGTCCACGAGCTTGCTGGCCAGGGCCGCTGCCTGGTCGTAATCCACGGCGCCGTCCTTGGTGAACGGCGTGACCATAGCGGTCAGGAGCGTACCGAGGGCAGGGATGTGCGCGGAAGAGTCAGCCATGGGAAAAACGTTACCCTGTCCCCCGCTGGTTAGGACAATGCCGCGGGCGTGATGAACGTCAAATTGGGGCTTCCCGGGGTCATGGGGTGCCGCAGTACCGGCCCACGGCCGCCCGGCGGAGTTCCTCGGCCCAGTCCGAAAGACGCTGGGCGGCCCGGACATAGTGGAAGAGCTCCAGCGGCGTCAGGGCGTCCAGGTCCGTTTCGGCCAGGCGGCGGGCAAGCTCGGCACCTTCGGGCTGCGCGGCGAGGCTGACGCCCTCCCGCTCCCACTGGACATCCTCCGAGGGCTTTCCGGCCACGAGTTGGCGGAAGAGGAAGTCGACTACCCCGGGGCTCATGGCCTTCAGGAGGCCCGTTCCCGGTTCGGGGCCTTCCGGCCCGCGTCCGGCGGTACGGCCAGTGGACTCGTGGCGGCCTGGTCCGTAGGCGGGAATCTCCGGCGTTGGCGTCTGCATGCGCTCCATCGTATTCGAACATATATTCGAACACAAGGGTTGCCGCTCAGTCCGCGCGGCTGCCAGGGAGGACTCCCCTGCGTGACAGCAGGCCGCGCCGGCCGTGTGAGACGATTCGGTTCATGACTTCCCGCAACCCGGCCAGGGCACCCCGGAAAACGGCAACCGGCCAGGCTCCGGGACGGCTCTACGGCATCGATGCTGCGCGCGGGATTGCCCTGCTGGGCATGATGGCCACCCATCTGCTCCCCACCTTTGAGTCCAACGCCAGCCTTACCCCCACCTGGATCGGACTGGCATTTTCCGGGCGGGCTGCTGCCCTGTTCGCGGTACTGGCCGGCGTCGGGCTGGCCCTGTCCACCGGTAAGAACAGGCCGCTCGCGGCTGGTGAACTGTCGGCCGCGCGCCGCGGCGTCGCGCTCCGGGCCCTGGTGATCGCCGCCATCGGACTCGGCCTCGGCGGCCTCGAAGTCAACCTGGCCGTCATCCTGGTCCACTACGCGGTCCTGTTCCTGTGCATCCTGCCGTTCCTGGGCATGGGCCTGAAGCAGCTCTGTGCCTGGGCAGCCGGATGGATCGTCGGCTCCCCTGTCCTGGCGTACCTCCTGCGCCCCTGGCTGCTCACGGCGGAGCCGCCCCTGCAGCTTGGCCACAATCCAGGCTGGGAGGACCTGGCAACACCCGCCCGGCTGGTCGCCGATGTGTTCCTCACCGGCTACTACCCGGTGTTCCAGTGGATGTCATACCTCCTCGTGGGGCTCGCCATCGGGCGGCTTGTGCTCAGCAAGGCCCTGGTCCCGGTGGCGCTGCTGGCCGGCGGGACAGTTGTTGCGATCGCCGCGAAGGTGCTGGGCGTGACGGCAATGGAGGACTGGGGCGGGCGTGCCGCGCTGGAGAAGGTCCTCAATGCGCCGGGGTATCCGCTGGACAGCGTCCTGCAGGTGAACCTGACCGGCATCAGGCAGGAGGGGTCATGGTGGTGGCTGGCGTCCGCCGCCCCGCATTCCGGCACCTCCCTGGACCTGCTGCACACCTCCGGAGTGGCAGCGGCGGTCATCGGAGCCTGCCTGCTCCTGGGCCGGTTGGCGGAGTGGGTGGACCTGGACCTGCTGCTTCCGCTGCGCGGTGCCGGCGCCATGACACTCACCCTGTACACGGCCCATGTGTGGGTGGTGTCAGGCTTCTACCTCAAGCCGCTGCCCACCGGCTGGACCGAGGACGGCATGTACTTTGCCCAGGCAGCCGCAGCTGTGGTGGTGGGCATGGCCTTCGTCCTGCTGAAGTGGCGGGGGCCCCTGGAGTGGGTGGGCCATGCGGCCAGCCAGCTGGGCCGAGGGCAGCTTAAACTCCCGCGGTAGGAGCTAGGCGGAGACCTTCCCGCGGAAGAGCCTGCCGGCGTCGCGCATGGACGCTCGGGCCCTCTTCCTGTCGCCGGCGGCATCGTAGGCGCAGCTGAGCCGGAACCAGGACCGCCAGTCGTCGGGTGCGGCTTCCGCTTCAGCCTTGTACTTTTCGAACTCTGCATCGGCCGCTTCCCGGATGATCCGCCCGGCAGGTGTCCTTGGCAGTTCATCCACGGGGAGGCCGCCCTCGGCTTCGAGGACCTTGGCCATCTGCTCCGTCCGGGCACCGAACATCAGCTCGCGGATCAGCGCCCATGCGCCCACGATCGGCAGGACCAGGTAGGCGGCCCCGATGGCCTGCGCCGTGAGGTTGCTGTCTGTGAGGAGCAGGATGGAACGCTGGAGGGACACCACCAGGTAGAACACCAGGAGCAGCGTAACGAGCCCCACCCAGATCTTGGTGCGGTTCTTGCGGAAGCCTGCCAGGAAGCCGTCCATCGCCTAGAAACCCAGGTCCAGGTAGCCGTCCAGCCCCACGGTAAGCCCGGGGTGGGCGGCCACGTTGCGGACGCCGAGCAGGACGCCGGGCATGAAGGACGCGCGGTCGAACGAGTCGTGGCGCAGCGTCAGTTGCTCACCGGCGCTGCCGAGGAGGACTTCCTGGTGCGCCACCAGCCCGCGGAGCCTGACGCTGTGGACGCGTACGCCGTCAACGTCGCAGCCGCGGGCGCCGGCCAGTTCACTGGTCGTGGCGTCGGGGCTTGCAGGCACCTGGGCGGCCTCGCGTTCCGCGGCGATGAGCTGGGCGGTGCGGACGGCGGTTCCGGAAGGGGCGTCCACCTTGTCCGGGTGGTGCAGCTCAATGATCTCCACCGACTCAAAGTACTTGGATGCCTTGGCGGCGAAGGCCGAAGCCAGGACCGATCCCACGGCAAAGTTGGGGGCGATCAGCACGCCGGTTTCCGGGTGCGCTGCCAGCAGGTCTTCGAGCGCGGACAGGCGTCCGGCATCCCAGCCGGTGGTCCCCACAACGGCGTGGATGTTGTTTTCGACGGCGAAGCGGACGTTGGCTTCGGTGCTTTCGGGAACTGTCAGGTCCACAAGGTACTGCGCTCCGGCGGCGGTGACCTGGTCCAGGGAAGCGCCCCGTCCCAGCGCAGCGACAAGTTCCATGTCGGGTGCGGCTTCAACGGCTTTGACGGCTTCGGCGCCCATGCGGCCGTTGGCGCCCAGGATGGCGACGCGCTTGGCTTCGGAGTGTTGTTCGGTCATGCCGTTAACCCTACCGTCGGCCCCCGGGCGCCGAAGGAACCGGACGGTGTGCGTTACCTCGCAGGACGCCGCGGCACCGCCCGAAGAGTCCGGGAACGGCCGGCGGTCAGCCGCCGGCGCCTACCCATTCAACAGTGCCGTCGGAGAAGAACTGTTCCTTCCAGATGGGCACCTGCTCCTTAATCCGGTCTACCAGTTCGGAGCACACGGCGAATGCCTGCCCCCGGTGTGCTGCGGACACGGCGCAGACCAGTGCGGGGTCGCCGATCTGCAGCATGCCGATCCGGTGGGCCGCCCAGATGCGGACCGGCTTTCCGCCGTCCTCCCCCGCACCCCCGCCGGCGTTTTGCTCGGCAACCAGTTGGGCGACGACGTCGGCCATCACCTGGTGCGCCGTGGGGTGCGCGCTGTAGCTGAGGCGGTCAACGGCCTTGCCGCCGTCGTGGTTGCGTACCACGCCGCTGAAGCTGACCACCGCACCTGCGGTGTCCCCTTCAACGGCCGCGATGGCCTGGTCTACGGAGATTGGCTCCGCGCTGAGGACCGCGGATACCACCTCAAATGCTTCATTGCCCATGGTTGCCTTCCAACTGGTCGCAGAGGTGCCCGATCAGCGGGTCCAGGACGGTGAGTCCGTCCATGACGCCTTTCGGTGAGCCGGGCAGATTAACAATGAAGGACTTCCCAGCCGCGCCCGCGTAGCCGCGGCTGAGCGCCGCCAGCGGCGTCTTGGCGGCGCCGGCATGCCGGATCGCCTCCATGATGCCGGGGATTTCGCGGTCCAGCAGGGGCCGGGTGACGTCGGGTGTCCGGTCGTCCGGGCTCAGCCCGGTGCCGCCGCTGGTGATCACGACGGCGGGACGCTGGGTCAGGAGGGCCCTGATCGCGGCGCCGACCGGCTCGCCGTCGGGGACCACCATCGCCGGGAAGACCTCGAAGCCGTGTTCGGTAAGCCAGTCCGTTATCACCGGCCCGGTCTCGTCGTCGTAGATACCTGCCGCTGCCCGCGTGGACGCGATCACCACGCCGGCCTTCCGGCCCTGGACGTCGCCGTGCCGGTGCGGCTCGGCGGCGTGGGACGGTGCTGCGTGGGACGGTGCTGCGCCGGCTCCGCCGAAGCTGTCATCGTGGTTCATAAGGTCCAGTCCCCGCTCTTGCCGCCGCTTTTGGCCAGCACCTTAATATCGGTCAGGACGGCATGCTTGTCCACGGCCTTGATCATGTCGTAAACACTGAGCGCTGCCACGGATGCCGCCGTAAGGGCTTCCATTTCCACGCCGGTCACGCCGCAGGTCTTTACCGTAGCCACCACCTCAACGGACTCCGCATCGAGCCCGAAGTCAACGGTGACCTTGGACAGCGGCAGGGGGTGGCACAGCGGGATCAGCTCGGGCGTTTTCTTGGCGGCCATGATGCCCGCCACCCGGGCGACCGCCAGCGCGTCCCCCTTGGGAAGGCCGCCTGAACCGAGCAGGCCCATCACCTCCGCCGTGGTGCGGACCGTGGCTGTTGCTGTGGCTTCGCGGGTGGTTTCGGCCTTGGCGGACACGTCCACCATCTGTGCGCTGCCGTCCCGGCGCAGGTGCGTCAGGGCGGCGGGGGTCTGTTCTGCATTCACAGCATCCATACTTCCACCTCGTCCCCGGCCGCGAGTTCCGTTACGCCGGCAGGGACGTGGACCAGGGCGTTGGAACCGGCCAGCGCACGGACCAGGTGGGAGCTCTCGCCGCCCTCGAGCCGTACTGTGCCGTCGGGCTGCAGGTTGCCGCGCCGGACCTGGTGTTTGTGCTGCGGGGACGTCAGCGGGTGGCTGAGCCTGGCGCGGACAGGAAGGCGGAGGGCCGGAGCCCCGAGCACTGCTGCGAGGGCCGGCCGCAGGAACATTTCGAAGGACACCAGGCAGCTGACGGGGTTCCCGGGGAATCCCAGGAAGGGGACGCCGTCGAACATGCCGATTCCCTGCGGCCCGCCCGGCTGCATGGCCACGTGCAGGAATTCCACCGGCTGGCCTTCCATGGCCTGCCGCACAACCTCGTAGGCGCCTTTGCTGACGCCGCCGGTGGTGACAATGACATCGGCGTCCGCGCCCTGGCTCCGGAGCAGCTTCTGCAGCTCCGCGGGATCGTCGGTGGAGATACCGGCCCGCCGCACGTCCAGGCCTGCCTGCGCCATGGCGGCTTCGAGGAGGGTGCCGTTGGCGTCGTAGATCTTGCCGGCGGGCAGGTCCTGACCCGGTTCCACCACCTCGTCGCCGGTGGTGACGAGCAGGACCCGGACGGCGCGGTAGACCTCCACAGCCGGGATGCCCAGCGCTGCAAGCAGCCCCAGCTGGGCGGGGCCCAGGCAGGTTCCGCCGGCCAGGGCGCGCTCACCGGCGGCAACGTCGCTGCCCACCGTGCGGACGTAGGTCCCCGCCGACGTTGCCGGCAGCGTGACCCGCGCGTCAGTGCCGGGTGCGGGAAAGCTGTCCGGCACCGCACGTTCAATGGGTACGACGGCGTCAGCTCCGTCCGGGAGCATGGCGCCCGTCATGATGGGCGCCGCTGTCCCGCGGGCCAACACGGGCGGACGCATCCCTGCCGGGACAGGTGCCGCCACGGCGAACTCCGTGCCGTCGTCGTGCATGTCCGCGGAATTGACGGCGTACCCGTCCATCTGGGAGTTGGCGAAGGGCGGCAGGCTGACGGGTGCCAGGAATCCGTGCACCAGTGCCCTGCCGAGGGCCTTCGGCAGTGGAACGGTTTCGGTGCGGGATTCTGACCGCAAGGGGGCCAGCAGGTGGGCAACGGCGGCGACATGGTCGGCAACGGAGCGGGCCTGGTGGGGCGTGCCCGCAGGGGCGTGGCGGTGCGGGCTGGTCATGGATGCGCCTTCAGTGTGGGCCGTCAGGATTTCACGTCCACTCTAACCGTGTGGAATCCGGTGGCGCCGTCCGGGACCACTGGCCGGGATGCCTCGTCCTGGACGGTGCCCGCGAGGTCCGTGGCCCGGACCTGGACCTCGTACTGCCCGGGTGTCAGGTCCATGCTGAGCTTCCACTGGTACCAGGTGTCCGTGGAAATCCCGGATGACAGCTCAGCGGGCTGCCACGAACCGCGGTTGACCCTGAGCTCAACAGCGCTGATGCCGGTGTGCTGGGCCCAGGCAATGCCGCCAAAGGTGACCGTTCCGGCGTTGACGGGCCTGCCGCTGCGGGGGACGTCGATGCGGGAGGACAGCTTGATGGGGCCATGGTCGGACCAGCCCCTAGTGGTCCAGTAGGCGGTGTCCGCCGCGTAGGTGGTGACCTTCAGCTCGGTAACCCATTTCGTGGCGGAAACGTAGCCGTACAGGCCCGGCACCACCAGCCGGACGGGGAATCCGTGTTCCAGCGGCAGCGGGCCGCCGTTCATCCCCACGGCCAGGAGGGCATCCCGGCTGTCCGTGAGCACTTCCAGCGGGGTGCCGGCAGTCCATCCGTCAGCGCTCCGGGACAGCACCATGTCCGCACCCCTGGCCGGTCCGGCCAAGGCCAGGAGTTCGCGGACCGGCCAGCCGAGCCACCGCGCGTTGCCGATGAGGTCCCCGCCTACCGGGTTGGACACGCAGGCAATGGTGATGTGGCGTTCGGTCAGCGGCTTGGCAAGGAGTTCGGCGAGGGTCAGTTCCACCTCGCGCTGCACCATGCCCGTGACCCTGAGAACCCAGGTATCGGGGTCGACGGCGGGTACCACCAGGGCCGTGTCGATCCGGTAGAAGTCGTTGACGGGGGTGACGAGGGGGTGCATGCCCTCAACGCCTGCCTCCGCTCCGGCAGGGATGGGCGGCGCCGGTACCGCTGCCCGGGGTATCGCCACCCGGGCCCTGGCATCGTTCACCTTCAGTACGGTCCCGCGCCAGGCTCCCCCCAGGACTCCGCCCACCGCCGTCAGGACGGCACCCGCGGCGAGGTTCCGGAGGAACGTTCGGCGTGCCGTTGCCTGCCCGCCGTCAAGGGCCGCTTCCCAGGCCTTCAGCTTGCCCATCAGCAGCCGGAGGATCAAGGCAGCGGCGGCCGCCGCAGCCACGGGAAGTGCCAGGGCCACCGGTGTGGCCTGGGCCCGGCCGGCAACAGCGGCCACTCCCGCGAGTCCAAACACGGCGATCACGGCAAGCCCCGCGAAACGCCGCCGCCGTTCCACGACGCCGGCCAGGGCCGCGAAGCCCACGATAACCAGGGCCATGCTGACCAGGAGGGCCGCCTTGTCCGCTGTGCCAAAGAGCGAGACTGCCCAGTCCTTTACTGCCGGCGGGACGGCATCAATGACCGCTCCGCCCACCGCCGTCAGCGGCGACACCGACGGGCTCCACACGCCGGCCAGCAACTCTCCGAGCACCACCCCGCCGCCCACGGACACCACGCCGGCGGCCGCAGCGTGCCCGCCCAAGCGTCGCCGTTCCCGCTGTTCCCGCTCGGTGGCTTCGGCCGAACCGGCGTGGCGGGTACCGTCGTCATGCGTGGCCTGGTGCCGGGCGCTGTTCACCCTTCAAGCATAGGTTCGCGCGCCCATTCCGGTGGTTGCCAGGCGCCGATTCATGCCGTGCCCGGGCAGCACCCGTCACGGGTGTGATGTGGAGCCCATCGTGGCGTAGCCTGAATTCATGAGTGTCCAGCTAGGCATGCCCCAGCCCCGCGAAGAAGCGGGCCCGGCGCTGCCGTCCGTCCCGGCTGCGCGTCCGGCTGACGCGCCTGCGGGCCTGGTGGACCGGTACGGGCGCCGGGCCAGCGACATGCGGCTGTCCCTGACCGATAAATGCAACCTTCGCTGCACTTACTGCATGCCCGCCGAAGGGCTGGAATGGCTGGCGAAGCAGGCCGTCATGACGGCGGAGGAGATCGTCCGGATTGTCCGGATCGGCGTGGAACAGCTCGGCGTCCGCGAGCTGCGGCTCACCGGCGGAGAACCCCTGGTACGGCATGACCTGGTGGACATCATTTCCGCGCTGCGCAGCAACCATCCGGACCTCCCCATCTCGATGACCACCAACGCCGTGGGGCTGGCAAAGAAAGCCGCCCCACTCAAGGCCGCGGGCCTGACGCGGATCAATGTCTCGCTCGATTCCCTGCACGAAGAGACGTTTACCAAGCTCACCCGCCGCCCCTTCCTTGACCAGGTGCTGGCGGGCGTGGACGCCGCATGGGCGGCCGGACTTGGTCCGGTCAAACTGAACGCCGTCCTGATGCGCGGGATCAACGACGCCGAATCCCCTGCCCTGCTGGGTTGGGCCTTGGACCGGGGTTATGAGTTGCGCTTCATCGAACAGATGCCGCTGGACGCCGACCACGGCTGGACGCGCCGGAACATGATCACCGCCGCCGAGATCCGCGACATCCTGTCCGCCGAGTACGTCCTGAGCGCCGATCCGCGGGAACGCGACGGGGCGCCCGCCGAGAGGTTTGAAGTACGACGCCGGGTGGCCGGGCTGGATGCCGCCGGTGACCCTTCCGCGCACGGGCCCGTCGTGGGAACGGTGGGAGTCATCGCCTCAGTCACCGAGCCATTCTGCTCGGATTGCCGCCGGACAAGGATCACCGCCGAGGGCAAGATCATGAGCTGCCTCTTCTCGCGTGAAGAGTACGACCTCCTGGGCCAGCTGCGCTCCGGTGCCGACGACGACGCCCTGGCACGCCGGTGGCAGGACGCAATGTGGATTAAGCCAAAAGCCCACGGCATGGACCACGTGGGACTCGACGCTCCGGACTTCGTCCAGCCGGACCGCAGCATGAGCGCCATCGGAGGCTGACAGGAATGCATGTACGTTATTTCGCTGCCGCACGCGCCGCTGCCGGGTTCGAGGAGGAGAAGTTCGACCTCCCTGCCGGGGCAACCGTGGCGGACCTGCTGGACGCCGTCCTCGCCATGCCGAGGGAGGAGCCCCCGGCCGGGACGCCGCCGCTTGCACGCATCCTTTCGCGAAGCAGCTTCCTGTTGAACGAGGTGGCAGTGCGGGACCGTTCCACTGTTGTGGGCGCCGATGACGTTGTGGACGTCCTGCCGCCGTTCGCGGGAGGGTAGCCCTGTTCTTCCGCCGCCCGGCCTGTGGACCGTCAGGTGCGCCGGAAGGTGGAGGTCATGAAGGGCGTGAAAGCGGGGCGTTTGCCGTTTGCACTCGCTTTCGTTTCGTCCACCGCATGCGGTTCCAGCCCGGTCCGCAGCTCGGTTATGTGGACGAGCACCGCGCTCCCCGTCTCGAAGTCTGCGGGGCCAGTGAGGATGATGCTGTGCCGTGTCCAACCCGTGCCTGCGCGCCGCTCCACGCGGAGGACGCCGTCATGCCATGTGCACCGGGACGGACTGCCGGGAGGCCCGCCGGTGCTGTCGACGTAGTACCAGAACACATCATGGTGGTCAGGATCAAGGGTGAAGACTCCGTGGCCCTCAAAGTGAGAACCGTCGGCCTCCACGTGCCGGTAGCTCTGGACCACCGCGAATCCCCCGGCTGCCCGGCGGTATGCCACCTCGGCGTCCACCGTCCGCCGCGGCCCCCAGGGCCCGGCGGCCAGCTCTGTACTCCCCCGCCAGGCGCCGAGGAGGCCAGCCAGCGCCGGATGAATACCGGCAGGGACACCCGGTCGCGGCGCATCCGCGGCGCCGTCATGGCCCAGCCGGAGTACGTTCACACCATCCACTCCTCACCAGCACGGCGACGTCGGATGGCCTCATCGTAGTCCTGCAGCCTGCGCCCCGCGAGGGGATCGGCCCTTTAGAGTCCGAAGGTCTCGGTTTCATCGAACGGACCCACCACGGTGACGGTGCGGGGCGCGGCGGCCAGTTCGGCGGCCAGTTCCTGCACCTGTTCGGCCGTGACGGACTTAATCAGCCGCAGGGTCTCGTCGATGTCCTGGTACTCGCCGGACACCAGTTCGGCCCGGCCCAGGCGTGACATCCGGGAGCCGGTATCTTCCAGGGCCAGCACAATCCCGCCGCACAGCTGCCCCACGGCCTTGCGCAGTTCGTCTTCGGAGATGCCGTGCTCGGCGAGTTTGTCCAGCTCGATGCCCAGCAGTTCAAGGACTTGCCGCACCTTGGAGGGCGTGCAGCCTGCATACATGCCGAAGTATCCGGCGTCAGCGTAGGACGACGCGAAGGAGTAGGTCGAGTACACCAGGCCGCGCTTTTCCCGGATCTCCTGGAACAGCCGGGAGGACATGCCTCCGCCGAGCACGGCGTTGAGGACACTCATGACGTAGCGGCGCCCGTCCGTGGCAACAATGGTGGGGCAGCCCATGATGATGTTGGCCTGCTCAACGGCACGTTTCACCACCTGGAGACCGGCGGTTCCGGTGATCAGCGCCCGTTCGGTGGACCGGCGGTCGACCGGTGCCGCGTTGGTCTCAAGCGACCAGCCTGCAGACTCAAGGGCATCCACCACGAGGCCGCAGACGACGTCGTGCTCCAGGCCGCCGGCAGCTGTGATGACCAGTTCGTCTGGACGGTAGTAGCGCCGGTAGTGCTCCCAGACGGAATCGCGGGCAACGGCGCGGATGGCGTCCGGGGTTCCGCCGATGGGGCGCCCCAGGGGGTGGCTGCCGAGAACCGAGGCAACGAAGTGCTCGTGGGCAACATCCGTGGGGTCGTCGCTATCCATGGCGATTTCCTCAAGGATGACGTCCCGTTCCTGCTCCATCTCGTCCGGGTCGAGGACGGCGCCGGTGATCATGTCTGCAATGACATCGATGGCCATGGGCAGGTCTGTGTCCAGGACCCGGGCGAAGTAGCAGGTGCTTTCCTTTGCCGTTGCGGCGTTCGATTCGCCGCCCACCTCGTCAAAAGCCGAGGCGATCTCCAGCGCGGTGCGCCGTTTGGTGCCCTTGAAGAGCAGGTGCTCAAGGAAGTGGGTGGAGCCGTGTTGTCCGTGGGCCTCGTCGCGGGACCCCACGCCTACCCAGAAACCGATGGTGGCCGACCTTTGGCCGGGCATCGCTTCGGTCAGAACCCGCACACCGCCGGGCAGCACTGAGCGGCGGACTTCGGAGCCGCCGTCGGAGCCGTGGACCAGGGTGTCGCCGAGGTGGTTCTGCTCAAGGGGCAGGGGTACAACAGTCATTGAGGCCTTTCAGGTGGTGCAGCCGGATCTGGCTGTCATCGTAACAGCGGCGGGGCCGGTGGATCATCCCACCGGCCCCGCCGTTTCATACTGGAGTTCCTGTCAGGGAACGGCTAGATCTCGACGCCTTCAGCAGGCTCCGTGGCGTGGGCGCGTTCGGTGCCTTCCGCGCCTTCTTCCTCGGCTACGACCGGGGAGAGCGACAGCTTTCCACGGTCGTCGATCTTGGTGATTTCCACCTGGACCTTCTGGCCCACGGAAACGACGTCATCAACGTTGTCCACGCGCTTGCCGTTGGCCAGCTTGCGGAGCTCGGAGATGTGCAGGAGGCCGTCCTTGCCCGGGGTCAGCGACACGAAGGCACCGAAGGTGGTGGTCTTGACGACCGTACCCAGGTAGCGCTCGCCGATTTCCGGAACCTGCGGGTTCGCGATGGCGTTGATGGCGGAGCGTGCTGCGTCAGCAGACGGACCGTTGGTGGCGCCAATGTAGACGGTGCCGTCGTCCTCGATGGAGATGTCGGCGCCGGTGTCTTCCTGGATCTGGTTGATCATCTTGCCCTTGGGGCCGATGACCTCGCCGATCTTGTCCACGGGGATCTTCACGGCGATGACGCGCGGTGCGAACTCCGAGAGTTCGTCCGGGGTGTCGATGGCCGAGTTGATGACCTCGAGGATGTGGAGGCGGGCTTCACGGGCCTGCTTCAGTGCCGCTGCCAGGACCGAGGCGGGGATGCCGTCGAGCTTGGTGTCCAGCTGGATGGCCGTGACGAACTCGGAGGTACCTGCAACCTTGAAGTCCATGTCACCGAAGGCGTCTTCGGCGCCGAGGATGTCGGTCAGCGCGGCGTAGCGCGTCTGGCCGTCAACCTGGTCGGACACCAGGCCCATGGCGATGCCGGCGACGGCTGCCTTCAGGGGCACACCGGCGTTCAGCATGGACAGGGTAGAGGCGCAGACGGAACCCATCGACGTCGAACCGTTGGAGCTGAGGGCCTCAGACACCTGGCGGATGGCGTAGGGGAATTCCTCGCGGGACGGCAGTACGGGCACCAGGGCGCGTTCTGCCAGGGCACCGTGGCCGATTTCGCGGCGCTTGGGCGAACCCACGCGGCCGGTTTCACCGGTGGAGTACGGCGGGAAGTTGTAGTTGTGCATGTAGCGCTTGCGCGTAACGGGCGACAGCGAGTCGATCTGCTGTTCCATCTTCAGCATGTTCAGCGTGGTGACGCCCATGATCTGGGTTTCGCCACGTTCGAAGATGGCTGAGCCGTGCACGCGGGGCAGGACCTCAACCTCGGCGGTGAGCTGGCGGATGTCCGTCAGGCCGCGGCCGTCGATGCGGATCTGGTCCTTCAGGATGCGCTGGCGCACAACCTGCTTGGTGACGGAGCGGAACGCCGCGGACAGTTCCTTCTCGCGGCCTTCGAACTGGCCGGCCAGGGAGGCAACGGTCTCGTCCTTCAGGGCGTCAGAAGCAACGTCGCGCTCCTGCTTGTCGGCGATCTGGAAGACAGCGGCCAGCTTGTCGGCAGCAGCTGCTTCAACAGCGGAGTACACGTCGTCCTGGTAGTCCAGGAAGACCGGGAACTCGACGGTGGGCTTCGCGGCGCGGCCGGCGAGGTCCGCCTGCGCGTCGCAGAGTGCCTTGATGAACGGCTTGGCAGCCTCGAGGCCCTCGGAGACAACCTCTTCGGTGGGGGCGGTGGCACCCTGTTCCTTGATGAGGTTCCAGGAGTTGTCGGTCGCTTCGGCTTCCACCATCATGATGGCGACGTCGTCACCGGCGATGCGGCCGGCTACGACCATGTTGAAGACGGAGTTTTCCAGCTGGGAGTGCTTGGGGAAAGCAACCCACTGCGAACCGTGCTCGTCGGCGACCAGGGCTACGCGGACGCCGCCGATGGGGCCGGAGAACGGCAGGCCCGAAAGCTGCGTGGACATGGAGGAGGCGTTGATGGCCACCACGTCGTAGAGCTCGTCAGGGTTGATGGCCAGGACGGTCACCACGATCTGGACTTCGTTGCGCAGGCCCTTGATGAAGGCGGGACGCAGCGGACGGTCCATGAGGCGGCAGGCCAGGATGGCTTCGGTGGAGGGGCGGCCTTCGCGGCGGAAGAACGAGCCCGGGATGCGGCCGGCAGCGTACATGCGCTCTTCGACATCCACCGTCAGGGGGAAGAAGTCGAAGCCTTCGCGCGGGTGCTTGCCTGCGGTGGTGGCGGAGAGCAGCGCGGTGTCTTCGTCGATGTACACCATGGCTGCGCCGGCTGCCTGCTTTGCGAGGCGGCCTGTTTCGAAGCGGATTACACGCTTGCCGAAGCGGCCATTGTCAATGACGGCTTCTGAGAACTGGATTTCGGGACCCTCCATAGAGAGTCACCTCCGTTTCTGTTTTACGGAAGTCCAGCCACATCAACCCAGGCCAGCATATGTCGACTGGCCCTGCACCCGGTCGTCGATCGAGACCCACGGGCCGGGGCAGCCATTCGATGCTGCCGTTCCCGGGGATCACTACCGAGGACCGCGAATGCGTGATGCGGTTGATCCTCCTGTTTAGTTTTTTAGGTGGAGCGGGGCAGCCCGGTCCCGAATGGGACAGGGCCGCCCGGAAGTCCGACTAGCGGCGCAGGCCGAGGCGCTCGATGAGCGCACGGTAGCGGTTGATGTCAGTCTTCTTGAGGTAGCCAAGCATGCGCTTGCGACGACCAACCATGCCCAGCAGACCGCGCTGGGTGTGGTAATCGTGCTTGTGCTCCTTCATGTGCTCAGTCAGATCCTTGATCCGCTGGGTCAGGACTGCAACCTGGACCTCGGGCGAACCGGTGTCGCCTTCGCCGGTTGCGTATTCCTTGATGATGGACTGCTTTACAGCGGCGTCAAGTGCCACAATAACTCCTTGGAAATGTGCCGTGAGGGCCCGGATCAGTAATTCACTGCCGGGTCTGCCGCGGCGGCCAACCGGTCAAACCGGGTGCGGCCGTACACAGCAGGACCCAGCCGCCACGGACTGCAGCCGGATCCATCGTCCAGTTTACCGGCCGCGGCCCAATGTTGTCGAAACAGGGCCGGCGGCGGCCTGGCGTCCGCTCAGCGCCGGAACCGGTCAGGTCGCGAGCCTGACCCTGATGGCAGCCATGCCGTGCAGGACTTCCGCGAAACTGGTGCTGAGCGGGGACAGTCCCACCCGGAGCCCGCGGGGTGCCCGGAAGTCCGGGATCACGTCCCCGTCCCACAGTGCCTCTACGGTGGCCTTGGTGAAGTCGGCGTGGTCCACCGTGATGTGGCTGCCGCGTTCCGCCGGATCACGCGGTGATGCCAGCTCGGCACCAAGCGGCGCCAGCAGGGCTTCGAAGATCTCGACGGCGAACGCCGTGAGTTTCTCCGACTTGGCCCGGATGGCTGCCATTGACGCTTCCTCAATGAGGTCGAGGGTACCCTTCATGGCGAGCATGCCGAAGACTGCCGGCGTTCCGCTCAGGAAGCCGCGGATGCCCGGTGCAGGCTCATACCCGGCAGCCATCTCGAAGGCGTCCTTGCGGCCCATCCACCCCCAAATGGGCTGGTTGAGTGATGGCAGGTGGCGCCCGTTGACGTAGGCGAAGGCCGGCGATCCCGGACCGCCGTTGAGGTATTTGTACGTGCAGCCGGCGGCAAAGTCCACGCCGGCACTGTCCAGGCCGATCTCCACCGAACCCGCGGAATGGCAAAGGTCCCACACCACCAGCGCGCCGGCGTCGTGCACTGCTTTGGTAATCGCCGGAAGGTCCGCGAGGTGCCCCGAGCGGTAGGCGATCTGGCTGAGGAGTACGACGGCGGTGCGCGGCCCGGTGGCCTGGCGCACCTGGTCAACGGTCGCCCCCGCCGCGGGGTCCGTTTCGATCCAGCGCAGGCTGAGGCCCTCTTCCAGGGCGATGCCCTCGACAAGGTACCTGTCCGTGGGGAAGTTTCCGGTGTCGAGGACGAGCTCGTTCCGGTCCGGGTTGTCCACGGCTGCCAGGGCGGCCCGGATCAGTTTGTAGAGGACCACGGTGGTGGAGTCGGCAATGATGGTCTGGCCCGGGGCCGCACCGAGGACGGCACGGCCCAGCTGGTCACCAATGGCCTGCGGCAGGGCCAGCCACTTCTCGTCCCAGCCGCGGATGAGGCGGCCGCCCCATTCGTCGCTGATGAAGGCCGCGATGTCCCCGGCAGTGCGCTTCAGTGGCCGTCCCAGGGAATTGCCGTCCAGGTAGGACAGCGGCGTGTCCGTTCCGATAAACAGTTCCCGGTAGTGCGCCAGCGGGTCTTCCCGGTCGAGTTCGGCGGCGCGCTGCCGGAGTACCTCGTCCGCCGGGACCGCGGCGTGCCCGGTCCCTTGCTGGTGGATGCTCATTGTCCGATCTCCGTCCTGACGGCGAAAAGTTCCGGGAAGAACGTCAACTCCAGGGCCTTCTGCAGGAACGTCACCCCGCTGGAGCCTCCGGTGCCGGTCTTCATGCCGATGGTGCGCTGCACCGTGCGCAGGTGCCGGAAGCGCCAGAGCTGGAAGTTGTCTTCGAGGTCCACGAGTTCCTCGCAGGCCTCGTAGGCGCCCCAGTTATCCCCCGCGTGCTCGTAGATGTACTTGAACAGCGGAACCAGTTCGGGCGTGAATTCGTGGGCGCGGGTGACGTCCCGGGTGAGGACGGAACCGGGCACCTCGAAGCCCTGGCGGGAAAGGTAGGCCAGGAATTCGTCGTAGATGCTGGGAGCTGCGAGCAGTTCCTCCAGCATGGCGTGCGCTTCGGGATCGGATTCGAAGACCGGGAGCATCTTGCGGTTCTTGTTGCCGAGCACGAACTCCACCGCACGGTACTGGGCCGACTGGAACCCCGAGGAGTTCCCCAGGAACGCACGGAACTGGGAGTACTCGGTGGGCGTGAGCGTGGCGAGGACGGACCACTGCTCGGTGAGGGTCTTCTGGATGTGCTTGACGCGGGCGATGCCCTTCAGCGCCGAGCCGAGATCATCGGCCCGCAGCCACGCCGCGGCGCTGCGCAGTTCATGCAGGACCAGCTTCAGCCACAGCTCAGTGGTCTGGTGCTGGATGATGAACAGCAGCTCATCGTGGTGTTCGGGTTCGCTGACCGGCTGTTGGGCACTCAGCAGTGTGGGCAGCTGCAGGTACGAGCCGTAACTCATCCGGGAGCTGAAGTCGCGGACGATTCCCTTGTCCAGCTTGCGGGTGTTCTTCTCGACGGACACGTACAGCCTTTCGCGTGCTTCGTGGATGGTCCCTAGTTCCGTGCCAGCAGCTGGTGCGCCTGCACCACGTCCAGTTTCATCTGGTCCACCAGGGCTTCGGGACCACGGTAGGCCACCATGCCGCGCAGGCGCGCCACGAATTCCACGATCACTGTCTGGCCGTACAGATCGAAGTCCTCCACGGCTTCCCGGGGCCGGTCGATGACGTGCGCCTCCACCTGCCGGCTGACGCCGTCGAACGTGGGGTTCGAGCCCACGGAAATGGCTGCCGGCCAGCGTTTGCCGGCCTCGTCCACCAGCCAGCCGGCGTAGATGCCGTCTGCCGGAATCAGGCCGGTGGAGTTACTGGCAAGGTTCGCCGTGGGGAAGCCGAGGGCGCGGCCGCGGGCTGCACCGTGGACCACTTCACCGCGCATCCGGTGCGGCCTGCCGAGCACCTCCGCTGCCGTGGCAACGTCGCCTTCCTGCAGTGCTTCGCGCACCCAGGTGGACGAGCAGCGGCGGTCTGTGCCGTCGTCGTCGTGCAGCGGGTATCCCTCGGAGCCGAATTCGCTGATGACCTGAACCTCGAAGCCGAACTTTTCGCCCAGGGCCTTCATGGTCTCCAGGTCCCCGGAATTGCCGCGGCCGAACCGGGCATCGTGGCCGATGACCACGTGGCTGGCGTGCAGGCAGTCCACCAGGTACTGCTCCACGAATTCCTCTGCCGTGAGGCTGGCGAGGTCGAGTGAATAGTTGACCACCAGGATGGCGTCCAGGCCCAGCTCGCCGAGGGCTTCGAGCTTGTCTTCCAGTCCCATAATCAGGCGGGGGGCGCTCTCCGGGCGGTGGATGACGGCCGGGTGGGGATCGAACGTGACGGCAACGGCTTTGGAGTGCGTCAGCCTGGCGGACCGGATCAGTTGGGACAGGACCTGCTGGTGCCCGCGGTGAACGCCGTCAAAGTTGCCAAAGGTGACAACGGATGGGCCAAAGTCCGCCGGGACCTCGGACGGATCGTTCCAGATGTAGACCATCACCCTCGCCTTAAACTGCCTGCAGCATCAATGATCCGCGGCCATCCGGCCGCGGAATTCTTCAAGGTTACCCGCATTCAGCGGCCTGCTTTTCCCAGCGAGGGCCGGCGCCGGTACAGCCATACCAGGCCCAGGACTGGAAGTATCAGCGGGATGAACCCGTAGCCACGGCCAAACAGGGACCAGACGGTTTCGTGCGGGAACGCCACCGAATCGAAGATGCTGAGGGAACCCACCACCACAACACCCACCAGCTCGACCAGGACCGCCGCCACGGAGATTTTGAACCAAACGCTGCCCGCTTTGGCCAGCGACACCGTGGCCACGGCGTACACCAGGGCTGCGAAGGCGGACAGCAGGTAGGCCACGGGGGCGTCCGAAAACTTGGTGAGGATCTGGTAGCCGGCGCGGGCTGTGGCCGAGATGGCAAAGACGGCGTACACCGCAATCAGCAGCCGGCCCGGGCCGGTATTGCGGGTGTTGCCGCCGGCGCCGGTTCGCGACGTGTTCGTGCTGCCGGGGTCCCCCGCCGTTGCGTCGGCAGACTGGGGTTGCTGGTCATTCACGTTGTGCGCTTCTTCCACTTCAGTACCAGATCTGGTTCATTCGGGCGGCCATCACCAGGGCGGTCACGCCGACGGCGGCAAGGACAAAATTGCTCCACCGGGTCCGTTCCAGGATGGACCAGTAGACGGCGGCCGGTGGCAGCAGCATGGCAGTCACCAGGTAGCCCCAGAACTCCCATGCCTCGCCGGCAATCGTTTCGCCGGCGATGACCCTGACGATCGACCCCACCAGGTAGACCACCAGTGCCACCTCCACTGCCGCGACGGACAGGATGGTGGCGTCGTTGGGTGCCTTCTTCATGATGCCCGCGGCCAGGCAGATGACAGTGGAGAGGAGCCCAACGGCCAGGATGATGTAGAAATACGCGTCCACTCAGGCCTCCCCTCCGGCCGCGTTGCCGTTGCCCGGTGCGAACACCAGGACCGGCTTGGCGTAGTTGCCGCTGTCCGCCAGCAGGGCCACCAGGCTCCCGTCGGGAGCGAAGGCGGCTGCCGGGTGGTCGGCGGTCGCTGCGCCAGGGTTTCCCGGGGCCGCCCCGGCGGCAATCCGGCGGCCGTAGGAAATCTCCGTGGTTTCCTCGGCACTCAGCTCGCGGTTGGGCATGAGGGCCCGGGCAGCCTGCGACATTTCCAGCACGTCCAGCTCTTCGGCGAGCTGTTCCAGCGTGCGCGCCTGGTCCAGGGAGTACGGGCCGACGTGGGTCCGGCGGAGGGCCGTGAGGTGACCTCCCACCCCCAAGCCGTTGCCAAGGTCCCGGGCGAGGGCGCGGATGTAGGTTCCCGAGGAGCACTCGACGGTGACATCGATGTCGATGACATCGGCACCGGTGTCGCGCCGGATACCGTGGACTTCGAACCTGTGGATGGTGACGGGCCTGGCGGCGAGCTTCACGTCCTCACCGGAGCGGACCCGGGCGTAGGCGCGTTCCCCGTTGACCTTGATGGCGCTGACGCTGCTGGGCACCTGCTGGATGCCGCCGGTGAGCGCCGCGACGCCGTCGTGGATGGCTTGCTCTGCCACCGCGGACGTGCTGGCCGAGGCAACCACGTCCCCTTCGGCGTCGTCCGTCACCGTGGACTGGCCCAGGCGGATGGTGGCCGTGTAGGTCTTGGACGTTCCCACGATGTAGGTGAGCAGGCGGGTGGCCTTGTTGATGCCGACCACCAGCACCCCCGTGGCCATGGGATCAAGCGTGCCGGCGTGGCCCACTTTCCGGGTCCCCGCGATGCGCCGCATCCGGCCAACCACATCATGGCTGGTCCATCCCTGCGGCTTGTCCACTATCACCAGTCCAGAAAGCACGCCTACCAGTATATCGGCGCTGGTTGGGGCCACAGCGCACGCCCTGCCCGGCCCGGTGGCAGCGCTAGGATGGCTGGCATGCCTGAGCTTGCCGCCCATGTCCGCGACGTGCCCGTCAACCAGATCCGGGAAATCACCGAGGCCGCGTGGCGCACCCCCGGCGCGCTGGTGCTCAGCATCGGCGAGCCCGGGTTCGCGCTCCCCCGCCATGTCCTGGACGCCGGGATGGCCTGCCTGGACCGGGATGAGACGAACTACACGCCGAACGCCGGGCTTCCCGCCCTCAGGGAGGCGTTCGCGGCGAGGTTCCGCGAAGAGCAGGGCGTCGACGTCGGCGCCGACAGGGTCTATGTGGTCTCGGGGGCCCAGCAGGGCCTGCACTTTGCCATGAGCCTGTTGCTGTCCCCCGGCGATGAAATCCTGATACCCAACCCGGGATACCCCACCTTTGCGATGACCAGCCGGCTCCTCAGCGCTGTTCCGGTGGGATATCCGCTGTACCCGGACCACGGCTTCCAGCCCCGCACGGCGGACATCGAGGCCCTCATCACGGCCAAGACAAGGGTGCTGGTCCTGAACTCCCCCTCCAACCCCCTCGGTGCCGTCCTCAGTAAGGACTCGGTCCGGGAACTGATGGATCTCGCCCGCCGCCACGACCTGTGGGTCATTTCGGACGAATGCTACGAGGCGTTCACCTACGATGTGCAGCACGTCAGTCCGGCACGGTACGACGCCGGCACGCACGGTGAGGCGCGCGTCTTCACCTCCCTGACACTGTCCAAGACGTATGGCCTGACAGGCCTTCGGATTGGCGCCCTGATCTGCCCGCCCGGGCTGCAGCAGCAGATGGACAACGTCATGGAATCGATCGTGTCCTGCGTCGCCGCGCCCTCCCAGTACGCGGCGCTGGCGGCGCTGACCGGGCCGCAGGACTATGTGCAGCACGCCCACCGGCATTACCGGAACAACAGGGACGCCGCCTCCGCAGTCCTCGACGGCAAGAACATCCCGTACCTGCGGGCGCAGGGTGCGTTCTACCTGTGGGCGGACATGTCCCACGTCACCGGCGGGGACGTCCGGCAGTGGGTCCGCCGGTTCCTGGCCGATTCCGGTGTTGCGCTGGCGCCCGGCACTGCGTTCGGTTCCATCGGCGAAGGGTGGGTCCGGATAGCGCTCTGCGGCAGGCAGCAGGATCTGCTGGAAGGTCTGTCCAGGCTCCCGGCGCGTGCTGCTGACGGTGCGGCGGCCAGCTAGCGGCCCGCACCGGAAAGGGCCTTGTCCAGCCAGGACCGCAGAGCATCGGCGGGAGCGGCCCCGGCCTGGCGCGCGGCCACCTTGCCGTCCACCAGGACCATTAGTGTGGGGATGGCCTGCACGTCGAACCGGCGGGACAGTACAGGCGATTTGTCCACGTCCACCTTGACGAGCTTGATCGCGCCTGGCCGCTCCCGTGCGAGCTTGTCCAGGACAGGGCTGACCATGCGGCACGGGCCGCACCATTCGGCCCAGAAGTCCACGAGTACGGGCACCGGTGACGCTTCGGCGACGCTGCCGAAATCGGTGTCTCCCGCGTCCACGATCCAGGGCAGCCCGGCCTTGCAGTTGCCACAGCGGGGCCTGCCGGCCGCCTGCGCCGGAATCCTGTTGGTCTTGCCGCATGCCGGACAGGCCATGAGTGAGGTTTCCACGTCAGTACTCCGTCCGTTCCTGGTTGGCGCCCCACGCCTTGAAGGGGGCGTCCGACGCCGGGAGGTCACCACGGGTGACAGGCATGAGGTCCGTGCGGGACCCGTCAAAGTACTCGTAGAACAGGGCGTCGTCGAAGCCGGCCGCAGCCGCGCCGTGGCGGTCTGCTGCGAAGTAGACGCGCCCGATCCGGGCCCAGAGGGCGGACGCGAGGCACAGCGGGCAAGGCTCGCAGCTCGCGTAGAGGACCGCGCCCTGCAGGTTGAAGTTCGCCGTACCGGCAGCTGCGGCACGGATGGCCACTACTTCGGCGTGGGCGGTGGGGTCGTTGTCGCGGGTGACCCGGTTGACGCCTTCGAAGACCCGCCCGTCCGCCGTCACCACCACTGCGCCAAAGGGGCCACCGCCGCTGGCAACGTTCTCCGTTGCCAGGCCCACGGCCTGCTGAAGGTAGCGGGAAGGGCTGTTCTGCTCAGGCGCCGTGGTCATAGCTAGATCCTAGCCATGTGCCCGGCCGTTGCGGGGATGCAAATGGGGTCGGTTTTAGGGGGAAAGTACCGATGACATCCTGGCGCTGCAGGCATATCCTTGCCCGCGGGGGTCCGCATTTTTTGCCTCTTGGGAGGCTTCCTATCCGGCCCGCTAAGGGCACGCACCCGGAGTACCCACAATGAAGAAAAAGATCACCATTATTGGTTTGGTGGCGGCTGTGGTGGTTCTTGCCCCAGCCAGCCCGTCGACAGCGTCGGATAAGGGCGGTGACGGCGCCAAGCCGGAAGAAGTTGCCACCGGCCTTGCCACGCCGTTGCACTTGGCCCTCGGGACAGCGAAATCCATCTACGTGAGCCAGGACTTTGCCGGAAAGCTGAGCCGGGTCAACCGGGACGGCACCGTCGAAGATGTCTACACCAGTCCCAAGCCCGGGTGGGACGTTGCGGGGGTGGACACCCGTGGGGCCACAACGTTCTTCCTGGAAAGCACAGGGGCCGGGCTGGGCAAGCCGGAGAACCTTGAGGGCTACCTGAAGGCCATCAGCCCGAACGGGGACGTCAGGACCATCGCCAACTTCGCCGACTACGAGCGGGAGAACAATCCCGACGGCGACCAGGAGTACGGCTTCGGTGACGATGTCAGTGACGCGTGCCTGCAGCAGTGGCCCAAGGAGTCCCCGGCTCCTGCCCGCTATACGGGCACCGTCGACTCGCATCCCTACGCACTGGCTGTACAGGGCAATACCGCCTACGTGGCTGACGCCGGGATGAACGCCATCCTCACCGTCAACCTGCGGTCGGGTGAGATTTCCACCCTGGCCGTCCTGCCCCCGCGGCCGGCGGTCATTCCTGAAACTGCTGCCCGTCCGGAGGCGGAGGGCGGCCTCGGCGTGCCGGCCTGCGTGGCGGGACACGAGTACGCCTTCGAGCCGGTTCCCACCGATGTGGAGATTGGCCAGGATGGCTGGCTGTACGTGACCTCGCTGCCCGGCGGTCCGGAAAGCCCGGCCCTTGGGGACCGCGGTGCGATCTTCCGGATCAACCCCTGGAACGGCAGGACGAAGGTGTGGGCGGACGAAATCCTGAGCCCCACTGGTTTGGCCATTGCGAACAACGGTGACGTCTATGTGGCTTCGCTGTTCGGCGGGAAGATCCTGAAGTTCAGCGGCTGGAAGGGCGAGCGTTCGGAGTTCCTCACGGTCAACCAGCCGGCCGATGTTGAGATCCAGGGGCGGACGCTGTACGCCACCACGGACGTGCTGCCGGCAATGCTGGGGCCTGAGCCCCCTGCCGGTCCCCCGCCGCCCACCGGCAAGCTCATCAAGGCCAGCATCCGCTAAGCAGGCAACAGGGTTCCTGAAAACGCAGCAGGCCCGGACTGACGCTGGTTGTCAGTACGGGCCTGCTGCCGCGGTCATGCCTTACTTGGTGCTGTCCGCGTCCTTGTTGGCGTCTTCATCGATGTCGTCGCCGCCGGTGAGGTCAAGGTCCTCTTCGTCGAAGTCGTCCTCGTCGATGTCAACATCCTCCGGTGCATCGCTCTTGTAGGGATCAGTTTCGCCTGCGTGCTTGGCGGTTGCGGCCAGGGCGGCCACCTCGGCGTCGCGCTTCTTGGCTTCCCGCAGCAGTTCCTCGAGGTTGGAAGCCACCACGGGGATCTGGTCGGCGACAAATTCCAGGGTCGGCGTCAGCCGGACGGTGATGTTGCGGCCGACTTCCTGGCGTAGAACGCCCTTGGCCTTCTCCAGCCCCTTGGCCGCCTCGGCCTGGGCGGTCTCGTCCCCGAAGACCGTGTAGTACACCGTGGCGTGCTGCAGGTCGTTCGTCACGCGGGCATCGGTCACGGTGACGCCCTCAAGCCGCGGATCCTTGACCCTGCGGCCAAGAGCCTCAGCAACAACAACCTTAATCCGCTGCGCCAACTTGGCAGCACGTGCCGGATCAGCCATTTCCACTCCTAAAAATTTTGGATGTACGACGGCGCCGGAACGGCTGACGTACACACGTTGGGTTTTGATACCACTCGCTGAGGCGAGTCTATGACGGACTGCCATTGGATTTTTCCGGCGGCCCTTTTTGGAGCCGACGAGGGGGCCCGGGAGTGGCTTCGGGCCTGCCGGAGACGGACGGCCATCGATCGAAGATCGCAGGCCGTCCGTCGTAGGGGCGGGGCCCCCTTGTCGGCGGAAAAAGGCGGGGCCGCCGGAAAAATCCAACGGCCCCGCACCTTCGCACTGCTGAGTTGCCCGGAGGCAGAGCCAGACTAGACGCGCGGCTTCTCGCGCATCTCGAAGGTCTCGATGATGTCACCTTCGGTGATGTCGTTGTACGAGCCAAGACCGATACCACATTCGAAGTCCGTGCGGACCTCGGTGGCGTCGTCCTTGAAGCGCTTGAGCGTCTCGATGGTGAGGTTGTCGCCGATGATCTTGCCGTCGCGGCTGATCCGTGCCTTGGTGTTGCGGCGGATGATGCCGGAGCGGACGATCGAGCCGGCGATGTTTCCGAACTTGGAGGAGCGGAACACTTCGCGGACCTCGGCGGTGCCAAGCTGGAATTCTTCGTATTCCGGCTTGAGCATGCCCTTGAGCGCTGCTTCGATGTCATCGATTGCTGCGTAGATGACGGAGTAGAAGCGCATGTCGACGCCTTCGCGGTCTGCCAGGTCGGCAACCCGCTCGGCGGGCTTGACGTTGAAGCCGATGATGACGGCGCTGTCCACTGTTGCCAGGTTGACGTCGTTCTGCGTGATGGCACCCACACCGCGGTGGATGACGCGCAGCTGCACGCCTTCGCCGACGTCGATCTTGAGCAGGGCGTCTTCGAGGGCTTCCACGGCACCGGACACGTCACCCTTGAGGATGAGGTTGAGGGTGTCGATCTTGCCGTCGGCCACTGCCTGGTCGAAGTCTTCGAGGCTGATGCGCTTGCGGCGCTTGGCGAGCTGGGCGTTGCGGTCAGCTGCTTCACGCTTTTCGGCGATCTGGCGGGCGGTCCGCTCGTCGGAGGTCACCAGGAAGGTGTCACCGGCGCGCGGCACGTTGGACAGGCCGAGGACCTGGACGGGGCGGGACGGCAGTGCCACGTCGAGTGCTTCGCCGTCTTCGTCGAACATGGCGCGGACGCGGCCGTGGGCCGTGCCTGCCACGATCGTGTCGCCGACTGCCAGCGTTCCGGACTGCACCAGGACGGTGGCAACCGCACCGCGGCCCTTGTCCAGGTTCGCTTCGATCGCGATACCGCGGGCGGCCTTGTCCGGGTTGGCCCGGAGGTCCAGTGCGGCGTCTGCGGTCAGCAGCACAGCGTCGATCAGTTCGTTGATGTTGAGGTTCTGGCGGGCAGAGACCTCAACGAACATGGTGTCGCCACCGTATTCTTCGGGAACCAGGCCGTACTCGGTCAGCTGGCCCTTGACCTTGTCCGGGTTGGCGCCTTCCTTGTCGATCTTGTTCACTGCCACGACGATCGGCACGTTGGCCGCCTGGGCGTGGTTGAGTGCTTCAACGGTCTGAGGCATGACACCGTCATCGGCTGCCACCACGAGGATGGCGATGTCGGTGACCTTCGCACCACGGGCACGCATGGCGGTGAACGCCTCGTGGCCCGGGGTATCGATGAAGGTGATGTCGCGCTCGACGCCTTCGTGTTCGTGGCTGATCTGGTAGGCACCGATGTGCTGGGTGATGCCACCGTGTTCGCCGGCCACGACATCCGAGTTGCGGATGGCGTCCAGGAGCCGGGTCTTACCGTGGTCAACGTGGCCCATGACGGTAACCACGGGAGCACGCGGTTCGAGTTCTTCGTCGCCTTCGGCCTCAAGCTCGGCCTCGACGTCGATATCGAACGTGGAGAGCAGTTCGCGCTCTTCGTCCTCGGGGGAAACGACCTGGAGCTTGTAGCCCAGTTCTTCGCCGAGCAGCGCGAAGGTGTCTTCGTCCAGCGACTGCGTGGCAGTGGCCATTTCACCGAGGTGGAACAGCACGGTCACCAGCGCGGCGGGGTTCGCCTCGATCTTGTCGGCGAAGTCCGTGATGGACGAGCCACGGCGCAGGCGGATCACAGTGTTGCCATCGCCGCGGGGTACGCTCACGCCACCCAGCGACGGTGCGCTCATCTGCTCAAGTTCCTGGCGCTTTGCGCGCTTCGACTTGCGCTGCTTGCCGCGGCCTGCGCCGCCCTTACCGAAGGCACCCTGGGTACCGCCGCGACCGCGGCCGCCCTTGCCGAACCCACCGCCGGCGGGAGCACCGCCGCCGCCACCGGGGCCACCGGTGCCGGGTGCGCCGGGGCGTCCCGGACCGCGTCCGCCGGCGCCCGGACGTCCTGCACCGGCGGGTGCGGGACGCTCAGTGCGGTTGGGCATCATGCCCGGAGTGGGACGGGGACCACCGGGACGCGGTGCGCCGGGACGGGGGCCACCGGCTCCTGCTGCGGGACGGGGCCCACCTGCACCGGCAGCGGGACGCGGACCACCGGGACGGGGGCCACCGGCGCCAGCCGCGGGACGGGGACCGCCGGGGCGTTCTCCGTCGCTGCGGCCGGGACGGGGCATGCCCTGGGAAGTTGCGAAGGGGTTGTTGCCCGGGCGGGGTGCACGGTCGCCGTCGCCGCCACGGCCGCGGGGCATGCCCTGCGACGTGGCGAACGGGTTGTTGCCCGGACGGGGGCCGCCGGGACGGGGTGCCGAGGAACTCTGTGAGGATCCGCCCTGGCGGGGTGCCGGGGCGGGGGTCTCAGCCTTGGGGCCGGGACGGGCACCGGGCTTGGCGCCCGTGGACGGAGCTGCGGGTGCCGCAGACGACGCCTGGGGTGCCGCCGGAGCGGAAGCTGCCGGAGCTGCCGGAGCAGCGGGTGCTGGTGCCTCGACCTTGGGGGCCGGAGCCTTGGGCGCGGCGGGGCCGGGAGCCGGAGCTGCCGGGCGTGATTCTGCCGCGGGGGCGGGCGCCTTGGGGGCGGCAGGTGCCGCAGCCTTGTTGGCGGCGTCGGGGAAGGCGTTACGCAGCTTCCGCACGACGGGGGCCTCAATGGTGGAAGAGGCGGAGCGAACGAATTCGCCCAGTTCCTGCAGTTTTGTTACTGCATCTTTGGAAGTGATACCGAGCTCTTTGGCGAGCTCGTGTACGCGGACCTTGGCCACATTTCTCCTGTCTCGGTCCGCACCGAGCCAGGTACGAACCGTCTACTTCTTAATGCGGACCCTGGCCGCGGTTGGTGCGGAAGGGCCCATTGCAGAGCGCAACAAAGTTGTCATCGTTACGCACTCATCGCTGGGAACTCATCGGGTTTCCATCAGACTTCTGACCCGCTTTCAGGTTGGACGGTTGGTGCTGCAGCCACCGGGGCGCCTGCGGTGGTCGGGCCTGGCTTGATCCGGCGTTCGACGTCGGCGGTTTCGGTCGCGCCCCGCAGGGCCCGCCCGAATGCCCGCCGTTTGAGCGCCAGGGCCAGGCACGATTCGCTGGGATGCAGCCATGCACCCCGGCCAGCCATCCGGCGTTGTTCATCCACCAGGACAGCGGATGAACCGCTGTCCCCGGCGACGAGCCGGAGTAACTCAGTCTGCGGACCTTTCTTCCGGCAGCCGATGCAGGTACGTTCCGGCCGATTTCCGCTGGTAGGTGTTGCTGCCACGGTGATCGTCCTGACGTTCATATCTGCTGGCCCCCGCAGGTCCCGTGCCGCTGTTGCGGAGCGGGCACGCGAAGGCGCACTACTGCCGGCCGTTAGGCGCGGACCTATCTATTCTAGCCCCTTCGGGCCGTTCTGCCCGAACCCGTGGCCTGCCACGGTGTGGCAGGCCACCTGGAACGGGGCACTGAAAGTGCTTCAGTTTTCCTTCGGCGCGGCGGCGTCGGAAACGATGTCGATACGCCAACCGGTCAGCTTGGCGGCGAGGCGGGCGTTCTGGCCTTCCTTGCCGATCGCCAGGGACAGCTGGTAGTCGGGGACCACCACCCGCGCGGAGCGGGTTGCTTCGTCGGTGATGGTGACGGAATTCACGCGCGACGGCGAGAGGGCGCTGGCGATGAACGTCGCCGGGTTCTCGCTGAAGTCCACGATGTCGATCTTTTCGTCGTTGAGCTCCGTCATGACGGCGCGGACGCGGGACCCCATCTCACCGATGCAGGCGCCCTTGGCGTTGATGCCGGATGCGTTGGCCTTCACGGCGATCTTGGTCCGGTGCCCTGCTTCGCGGGCCAGTGCCACAATTTCCACTGAGTGGTCCGCGATTTCCGGGACCTCCAGTTCAAACAGCTTGCGGACGAGGCCCGGGTGGGAGCGGGACAGCGTGACGGACGGACCCTTGGTGCCGCGGTGGACGTCGATGACGAGGGCGCGGAGCCTGTTGCCATGGATGTACTTCTCCCCCGGCACCTGCTCGGGCGGCGGCAGGAGCGCTTCCAGCGAACCGAGGTTCACCTGGATCATGTGCGGGTTGTTGCCCTGCTGGATGGTGCCGGACACCAGCTCGCCTTCGCGGCCCTTGAACTCGCCCAGCACGTTGTCATCCTCAACGTCGCGCAGGCGCTGCAAAATGATCTGGCGGGCGGTGCTGGCAGCGATGCGGCCGAAGCCCGCGGGGGTGTCTTCGAATTCGCCGATCGGTGCGCCGTCGTCGTCAATTTCAACAGCCCAGATGGTGACGTGGCCGCTCTTGCGGTCAAGCTCAGCGCGGGCTTTTTCGAAGGCGCCGGGCGACTTGTGATAGGCCACCAGCAGAGCCTGCTCGATGGTGGGAATCAGGAGGTCCAGCGGAATTTCACGCTCACGCTCCAAAAGTCTCAGTGCGCTCATGTCAATATCCATCAGGCCTCCTCGGAAGGTCCATTGTGTTCTGGTTCCAGGCCATCTTCCGAAAGGTGGCTGAATTCGATCTCGACTTTTCCGTTACGGATCCTGTCGAAAGGAAGTTTTACGGGATCGCCCTGCTTGGGCTTCATGCCCTTCTTGACGGCAATTTCGGGCACCAGGGTGACTCCCCCGTCATCCACCGACTGGATGCGTCCGGTGATGTTGTCACCCTGGATGACCTTGACGCTGGCAATCCGGCCCTTGGCGCGGTGCCAATGGCGCGGTTCCGTCAGGGGACGTCCGACGCCGGGTGACGAGACTTCGAGGTCGTACGGGCGGGTGTCGGCGCCGGGATCGTTATCCAGGACATCCGAGAGTACCTTCGAGATGTCAGCGATGACATCGAGGCTGACGCCGCCGGTTTCTTCCTGCGGCAGGTCCACCACGACGTGGAGCACCCGGTGGGAGCCGGCAACGTTGATGGCGACGTCCTCGAGGTACAGCCGGTTGGCCAGGACGGACGGTTCAAGGAGGGCCCGGAGCCGGTCGGCTTCCGGGTTGAGGGCCGGCGCGGAATCAGCCTTCCCCGGTGCGGTGTGGTCTGATGAAGCCTGGGCTTCTGCTTTGCTCACGATGCCGGCCGCCTCCCTTATAGATGATGTGGTGTGTACTAGCGTAGCCATTTTACCGGTCCAGTGGTGCACCGGGATCCCCCTCCGCCGTGACACCATGGTCTGTTGTGGAAGACGACAGGCAGGAAAGAAAACCGCGGATGCGCTACGCCCGGTACGCCGTCATTTCGCTGGCAGCCCTGTTGGTCCTCAGCCTCGGATTTGCCGTCATTCCGGGCGAGCAGCCAGCTCCGGCCCCGCCGACGTTCACAGATCAGGCCCGTTCCGCTGCCCTGGAGGACGCCCTCGCACTGCGGGCCGCAGGGCTGGACCTTGCCGCCACGGCGGCAGCTGACAGCGCTGCTGGACATCCCGCGCAGGCGGTTGTGACGTTGCTGACTCTCCAGGCCCGCGCCTTCCTGCCCGCGGGTTCGCCCGCCTCACCGGCGGCCAGCCCGTCCACGCCGCCCGGCCCGGCCGCGACATCCGACCCAACGGCGTCAGCGTCCCCGGCGCCTGCTGCCGCTCCCAGTGAAGTGGATTTGGCCAAGGCCATTGCCGCCAGCGGTTCCCGCCGGCTCAAGGACGCCCAGGAGGCCGACGGCGGCATGGCGCGCCTGCTCGCGGGCGCGGGGACAGCACAGCTGCTGGCTGCCCGGCAATTGGCCGCAGCCGCCGGCGAGCCCGGCGCAGTCACAGGGGCTGCCGCGGACGGGACCGCAAGTCCCGGCCCGCAGGGTGGCTCCGCCCCCACCACATCTCCGCCGGATTGCCCGTTCCCGGCACCTGACACCACCGCCGCGCCCCTGGGCCCTACACAAGGAGGAGCGTCGCCCGGAGGCGGCAGCCTTTCCGCGGAGAGCGCCGCCGGAAAAACTCCCGGGGCGGGAACCGCCGGCGCCGCGCTGGCGGCCGTCCTGCAGGCTCAGCAGAAGGCGGCCTACGGCTACCAGGCAGCCATGCCGCGCCTGGCCCCGGGGGATGCCCGGCCGGCGTCGGAATTCCTCCTGCAGCAGCGGGCGGCCGCGGAGGAAACTGAAAACCGTCTCCGGCTGGTGTGCCAGGCACCCCGGCCGCAAGCGGCGGGATACGCCCTGGACGCAGATTTCCTCAGCGCGCCGGCCACCCGGCTGGGCACGCTCGAGGCAGCCGCTTTGCCCGTTTACGGCGACCTGGTTGCCATGACCGAGGGCACGGACAGGACATGGGCCCTCTCGATGCTTGAATCCGCTGTTACCCGGACCGCCCATTGGGGCGCCGACCCAGGCCCGGTGCCCGGCATCGTCCTGGATAGCGCCATGTTGCCCGAGCTGCCGGCCGGCGGTTAGCCCGCCCTGCAGACACTAGGCTGATGCCGATGACTCCAGCAACGAGCGTGCCCATCCCGTCCGAACTCGACGCCAGGTACCGGCGCAGCAGTTCCGGGCGGGCCTGGCTTGCCTCGCTGCCGGGACTGATTGCCGGCCGGATGGAGCAATGGAACCTGGCGTCCGGCCTGCTTCCGGGCGCCGTGCCATGGAGCGGCCATGGCGCTGTGGTGGTGCCCGTGCTGAGGGAGGACGGCACGCCGGCCGCCCTCAAGGTCGCCTACCCCCATGACGAAGCCCTCGGCGAGCCCCACGCCCTGGCGCTGTGGGCCGGTCGCGGCGCCGTGGGCCTGCTGGAGCGGGATGGTCAAACGTGCTCCATGCTCTTGGAACGGCTGGAGGCGGGCGCCTCCCTCAACGGCGTGCCGCTGGATGAGGCGGCAGCCGTTTGGGGCGGCCTGGTCCGGCAGCTCAGCCTGGTGCCCGACGCACGGCCGGAGTGGAGCGCCTTCGAACACATCGCGGCCCGCGCCGAGCAGTGGAGCGATGAATTTCCCGCGGACTGGGACCAGCTGGGCCGGCCTTTTCCGCGGTGGCTGCTCGAGGCTGCCCTTGAGGTCTGCCAGACCCGCGGCGCCGTGGGCCGCCGCTCCGCCCGTGATGTCCTGGTCCATGCGGACCTGCACTTCCTGAACATCCTGGCCCGTCCTGGCACCGGGAGGTCCGGAAACTCACAGCCCTGCGGGCGGTACGTTGCGATCGACCCGCAGCCGCTGATCGGCGAGGCCGAGTTCGCCGTGGCTCCCCTCCTGTGGAACCGGCTGTACGACCTGCCGGCGGACGGTCCGGAGGCGGCGCTGCGGCGCCGTTGCGCGGACTTCAGTACCGCGGCAGGACTGGACCCGGAGGCAGCCCGGCAGTGGGCAGTCGCCCGGGAGGTGGCGAATGCTCTCTGGTACGCGGCCGAACCCCACCATCAGGGCGACCTTGCCCGGTCGCTCTGGGTGGCCAGTACGCTGGCGGGACGGACGCTTCCCGGGCTGCCGCCGGCCTGGTCGCTGCCTGAACCGGGACAGGACCGTGGGTCCGGAACGCTCCGCTGAGTGGCCGGTTAGTTTGCCGGGGTGCAGGCAGCGCGCTAGCGCGCCCGCACGGCCGCCAGGGCGGACCTGACAGCGTCCACCGCAGTTTCAACGTCGTAGGCACCGGTCCGCCAGTTGCTGACGGACACTCGAAGGATGTCCCTGTCCCGCCACCGGGAGCCGGACATCCACACCCTGCCGTCCGCAATGATGCGGGCGGTCACGGCCCGGGTGGTGTCGTTGTCGCCGAAAGCCAGGCTGACCTGGGTGTACTGCACATCGTTGAGTACTTCCACCCCGTCGATATCGCGCAGCCCGGCAGCGATCCGTGCGGCTGCACTGGCCAGCCCGTTGACCTGTGCCGCAACACCGTCCCTGCCCAGGCTCCTGAGCGCCGCCCACACCGGGACGCCCCGGGCCCGCCGGGACAGTTCCGGCACTTTCTCGAACGGGTCGCCCGGCCCCTCGGCGTCATGCACCAGATAGCTCGCGTGCAGCCCCATGGCTGCACGCAGCGCCGGCGCGTCACGGACTATGGCGATGCCGCAGTCGTAGGGGACGTTCAGGGTCTTGTGGGCATCAGTCCCCCACGAATCGGCGCCGTCGTATCCGTCCGTCAGGTGGCGGAGTTCGGGCGACGCCGCTGCCCACAGCCCGAAGGCACCGTCGACGTGCACCCAGGCGCCGTGTTTCCTGGCCACCGTGATGGCCTCGGTGAAGGGGTCAAATGCACCGGAATGAAGGTTCCCGGCCTGCAGGCAGACGAGCGCCGGGCCGCTGCCGGCTCCCAGTGCCGCGTCCAGGGCGGCAGGAACCATCCGCCCCTGGCTGTCCGCCTCGACCACTGCCGGTCGGCCCAGCCCCAGGTACCGCAGTCCCAGGTCCACTGTGTCGTGCCGCTCACGGCCCACGAAGCAGCGGATCCGGGGCGCCCCCGCCAGGCCATCGCCGTCCAGGTCCCAGCCGGCGTCGGCAAGGAGCCGCCACCGCCCCGCAGCCATGCCGGTGAAGTTTGCCATCGTGGCGCCGGTGACGAACCCGACGTCGGAGGCCGCCGGCAATCCCAGCAGGTCCAAAAGCCACGTCCCGGCGGCTTCCTCGATGGCAGCCATGGCGGGGGTGGCGTAGCGAAGCCCGGCATTCTGGTCCCAGGCGCTGACCAGCCAGTCCGTGGCCAGCGCCGCGGGCAGGGTTCCGCCGATGACCCAGCCAAAGAAGCGGCCAGAGGGCATCGCCATAAGACCGGGTTCGGCAGCCCGCGCCAGGAAATCCACCACGTCATCCGCAGGAAGGCCCTGGTCCGGGAGGCTGCCGCCAAACACGTCCGTGAGGTCATGCGCCTCGACGGCCGGGCCCACTCGCCGGCCGGGAAGGCTGTCCAGCCAGGCCGTGGCGTGCCTGGCGGCCGCTTCCAGGGCTGGCCCGTAGGCGTCGTCGCCGTGTGACATACCTGCATGCTACGCGCTGTCCCGGGCGGCGACGAGGGGTGCCGCCGCGGGGTCGGGACCATGCCGGGGCAGGGCCGGTCAGGCGAAGTTTTCCTGCCACACGTCAAATCCGAGTTTGACGATCAGGGCGGCCACCACCACCAGGAAAACCACCCTGACGAACCGGCTTCCCTGCTTGACCGCGGTCCGCGCCCCAAGGTAGCCGCCGGCCATGTTGGCAACGCCCAGCAGGAGGCCGAGGCCCCACAGGATCGAGCCGTGCGGCAGGAAGAACATGAGGGCACCGGCATTGGTTGCCATATTCACGATCTTGGCCTTGGCACTGGCCTCCAGGAACGCGTAGCCCATGGCCGATACCAACGCGATGACCAGGAATGAGCCGGTGCCCGGACCGATCAGGCCATCATAGAACCCGATGACCGCACCGATCAGGCAGGCCACCACGTAGTGCTTGTGGCCGTCGTGCCGCAGCGCCGTGATGTCCCCGACGTTGGGCTTGAGGGCCGTGAAAAGGGCGACGGCGACCAGCGCGGCCACGATGATCGGCTTGAAAACGCTGGCGGGCAGGTTAGCCGCCAGGATCGCGCCGCCAAAGCTCCCCGCGAGGGCAATCACCGCCATGGGCAGCGCCGTCTTCAGGTCCGGCCCCACCCGGCGGTAGTAGGTGACCGCGCTGGTGGTTGTTCCGAAGATCGAACCCAGTTTATTGGTGGCCAGCGCCTGCACCGGAGTGATGCCCGGGACCAGCAGCAGCGCGGGCAACTGGATCAGCCCACCTCCGCCCACCACCGCATCGACCCAGCCGGCACCGAAACCGGCCAGGACGATGAGGATGAGGGTGGTCAGCTGGAGGTGCTCAAGACCGAAGTCCACGCCCGGGATCAGCTGTTGCGGACGGCGTTGACCACGTAGTCAACGGCCTTGTCCACCGCGACGTTCTCGGCTTCCCCGGTGCGGCGGTCCTTGATCTCCACGACGCCGTCCACCAGCCCGCGGCCCACCGCCAGGATAGTGGGCACGCCCAACAGTTCGGCGTCACCGAACTTTACGCCCGGGGACACCTTGAAGCGGTCGTCGTAAATGACGTCGAGCCCGGCGGCCTCAAGGCCCTCGGACAGCTGCTCAGCGGCGGCGAAAATGTCCTCGCCCTTGCCCACCGCCACGACGTGGACGTCGGCAGGTGCCACAGCGCGGGGCCAGGTGAGGCCCTTGGAATCGTGGTTGGCCTCGGCCAGGGCAGCCACCGCACGGGTGACGCCAACGCCGTAGGAACCCATGGTGACCGTGACCTGCTTGCCGTTCTGGTCCAGCACCTTGAGGTCCAGGGCTGCGGCGTACTTGCGGCCCAGCTGGAAGATGTGGCCCATTTCGATGCCCCGTGCGGTTTCCAGGGGGCCGGAACCGTCCGGTGCGGGGTCGCCGGCGCGGACCTCGGTGCACTCGATGACGCCGTCCCAGGTGAAGTCGCGGCCGGCAACGAGGCCGAAGACATGCTTGCCGGCCTCGTTGGCGCCGGTGATCCAGCTGGTGCCGCTGACCACCCGCGGATCCACCAGGTACAGCAGCTTGGTGGTTCCTTCGGCACCCAGGAGCGGGGCGTCCAGCGACAGGCCGGGGCCCAGGTAACCCTTGACGATCAGGGGCTGCTTCTTGAGGTCCTCTTCGCCGGCCTGCTCGAGTCCGATCTCGCCCGCTATCGGCAGGAATGCGCCGATGTTGGCCTCGACGCGCTTCAGGTCCACGCCGCGGTCGCCGGGAAGGCCGATGACCACCAGTTGGCGTTCACCGGTGGGCAGCGTGACGGCGAGGACGACGTTCTTCAGCGTGTCAGCGGCGGTCCAGGCGCCGCCGTCGGCCTCTGCCCGGGGCGCAATCTGGTTGGATGCGTTGACCAGTGTCTCGATGGTGGGTGTATCCGGGGTGGGCAGGACCTGCGCGGCAGGCGCACCCGTGAAGTCGATGTCGCCGGGCACCACAGTCGTGACGGCTTCGACGTTGGCTGCGTAGCCTGCGGCAGACCGGACGAAGGTGTCTTCGCCGATTTCCGTGGGGAACAGGAACTCCTCGCTCCGGGAGCCGCCCATGGCGCCGGCGGTGGCTGCCACAGGGACAACATCGAGGCCCAGCCGCGCGAAGATCTTCAGGTACGCGGACCGGTGGGCAGCGTAGCTGGCGTCCAGGCCGGCGTCGTCCACGTCGAAGGAGTAGGAATCCTTCATGATGAACTCGCGGCCGCGGAGGAGGCCTGCCCGGGGACGTGCCTCGTCGCGGTACTTGTTCTGGATCTGGTACAGGCTGAGGGGCAGGTCCTTGTAGGAGGAATACAGGTCCTTCACGAGGAGGGTGAACATTTCCTCGTGCGTGGGGGCCAGGAGGTAGTCGGCGCCCTTGCGGTCCTGGAGCCGGAACAGCCCCTCGCCGTATTCGGTCCAGCGGTTGGTCGCCTCATAGGGTTCACGCGGCAGCAGGGCCGGGAAGTGGACTTCCTGGGCACCGATGGCGGCCATTTCCTCGCGGATGACCTGCTCCACCTTGCGGAGTACGCTCAGGCCCAGCGGCAGCCAGGTGTAGATCCCGGGAGCCGCACGGCGGATGTAGCCGGCGCGGACCAGCAGTTTGTGGCTGGCCACCTCCGCGTCGACGGGATCTTCACGCAGGGTGCGCAGGAAAAGCTGGGACATTCTAAGGACCACGGGGGGTATCCGTTTCTGGAAAAGTGCTGGATCAGCAGGGCCGGACAAATTCGTCTGCATACTAATCTACCGGCACAGCACCACTCGCCCGGAAACAGTAGAGCCACGCCCGATTGCAAAGCCCCTGGCCCCCCAATAGGGCTGGTCATTGCATCCGGGCGTGGCTCAACGCCGTTATCGCCTTATTACAGGTGAGGACTGGTGAGACCGCCCACTCCACTCAGCGCAGCTAGATCGAACCTATGTGATGGCGGGCACGTTGACAAGTATTTTCTTCCGTGGAGGGCTATTGACCGGGAGGAAGGCCGGACTTACCTTGAATTCACCAGGTGATGAATTCCGGGCCTTCAGCCCGCGACGCCTGCTCCAGCGCGGAGGCAGCCATGACCCTTCCCACTCCGGGATCCGCAGGCAGCAGCCCTGTCCCGGACAGGCCCAACCCCGCGGCGGGTGCTGCAGTGTCCGTCTCCGGACTGACGGTACGGCGGGGCCGGAGCCCTGCGCTCCAAGACGTTGGCTTCTCCATTCCGGCCGGCCGGATCACCGGCCTGCTGGGCCCGTCCGGGAGTGGCAAAACCACCCTGATGCGCACCATCGTGGGCGTCCAGGCGGCGTCCGGTTCCGTGCAGGTGCTGGGCCGCCCCGCGGGCCATCCGATGCTGCGCCACCTGGTGGGGTACGTGACCCAGTCCCCCAGCGTTTATCCGGACCTGACGGTCGAAGCCAACGTGCGGTACTTCGGCGCCATGCACCGCAAAGGCAAAGCCGAGGTGGCGGAGGCAATTGCCGCCGTCGGCCTTGGGCCCCAGGCAAGGCAGAAGGCCGCGGACCTGTCCGGCGGCCAGCTCAGCCGCGTGTCCCTGGCCTGCGCCCTGGTGGCGCACCCGCAATTACTGGTCCTGGACGAGCCCACCGTGGGCCTTGACCCCGTGCTGAGGGCGGACCTGTGGAACCGTTTCCGGTCCCTCGCGGAGGCCGGCACCACGCTCCTGGTATCCAGCCACGTCATGGAGGAAGCCAGCCACTGCCACAGCCTGCTGTTGCTGCGCGGGGGCATGCTCCTGGCACAACTGACGCCCTCAGAACTGGCAGAACGCGGGCGCAGCAACGACCTGGAGCAGGCGTTCCTCACCATCATCACGGAACAGGAAGACCACGACGGCGGGATGCCGGTGCGCAGCGCGCCCTCGCCCGGGCGGTACGGCAGGAGGATGCGGTAATGGATGCCTGGATGCTGTTGGCCACCACCCGGAGGGTCCTGGGCCAACTCCGCCATGACCACCGGAGCATCGCCATGATCCTGGTGGTGCCCGCCCTGCTGCTGACGGCGGTCTACTACCTTTACGAGAACGAGTCGCTCCCGCCGGGGGCACCCCGAACGTTCGACCGCGTGGGCCTGATGATGCTCGCGATCTTTCCCTTCGTGGTGATGTTCCTGGTCACGTCCATCACCATGCTCCGCGAACGCACGTCCGGCACCCTTGAGCGGCTGCTCACCACACCGGTCCACAAGGCGGACCTGCTCTTCGGCTACGGTCTGGCCTTCTCCATCATGGCCGCGCTGCAGTCCCTGGTGGCCACCGCGGTGGCCTACTGGGTCTTCGGCCTCGACATCGAAGGCCCGCCAGGGCTGGTGGTGCTGATAGCGGTGATCAACGCCGTCCTGGGCGTGGCACTGGGCCTGCTGTGTTCCGCCTTCGCCAAGACCGAATTCCAGGCCGTGCAGTTCATGCCCGTGGTGGTGGTCCCCCAGATCCTGCTCTGCGGCCTTTTTGTTGCGAGGGACCGGATGAACGGTGCATTGGAAGCGATCTCCAACGTGCTGCCGCTGACCTTCTCGGTGGATGCACTCCAGGAAATCGCCTCCAACAGCGAAGCGACGGGCCAACTCTGGCAGGACACCGCAGTCATGGCTGGCATAGTCCTCGACGTCCTGCTGCTGGCCGCCCTCACCTTGCGCAGGCGCAGCGCATGACCCGCCGCGTCAGGGCATGAAGCCGCCAGGGCGTGGCAGGACGCCGCCGGAACACGGCGCGGCTCCGCAGGAGTGGGTGGAGCCTTCACCGGCACGGGACTCTCCGGCTCCGCTGCGGCGGGGCCGCCGTGGCGGCACCACGGCATCCCGGGAACACATCCTAAAAGCTGCACGCCGGACGTTCGCCGAGCACGGCTTCGAGGGAACAAGCCTCCGCCAGGTTGCGCGGGCCGCGGGCGTGGACCCCGCCATGGTGCACCACTTCTTCAGCGGAAAGGACGAACTCTTTGCCCTCTGCGTGGAACTCCCCGCGGACCCCGCAAAGGTGCTTGCCGGCGTCGCGGACGGCGATCCGGGGCAACGCGGAGAATTGCTGGTCCGCGCAGTGCTCCGCCTCTGGGAAGGCCCTGCCCAACCCGGCCTGCTGGCCTTCCTGCGGGGGTCCCTGGGGTCAAAGGCGAAGACGGCCATGCTGCGTGACGTGGTGGCGCGCACCATCATCAGCCGGGCGATGGCCGGCGTCCCGGGTACAGCCGATGAGGTGGCCCTGCGCGGGAGCCTGGTGGCAACGCAGATGGTTGGCCTGATGATGGTGCGGTACGTGGTCCGGCTGGAGCCGCTGGCCTCCGCTGCCCCCGAAGACGTGGTCCGGTCAGTCGCCCCGAATGTGCAGCGGTACCTGACCGGGACGCTGTCCTGACCGGGGTGCCTGCATGATGCGGGTGGCCTACTTGATGAGGGCTGCCGCGGAATCCAGGAGCGAACCTGCCTGCTCCTGGGCACCCGCACCGTCTGTTCCGCCGGATGCGACGGCGGTCAGCACCACACCGTGGTGGACAGCCTGGGCCGTGGTCACCGACTGTACCTGGCCGTTGGGCAGCGTCGTTTCTGTTCGGAAGGCGGTGGTTCCCTCAACCCCGCTGACGCCGCCGTCGATGCGGGTGATGGCAACGGCCACCTTGACGCCCGCCACCGTCATGACCATGTTCGAGCACTTCTCCAGGTGCTCAGAGGAGTCGGAAAACTTCGCCAGCGCGGCCTGGTCCAGTCCCGACATCAGGGAGAGAGCGGTGACCATGCCGGAGGAGGCGTCCGTGCTGAGTCCCATGGCAATTGCCGCTCCATCCATGGACGGTACCGTGCTGGAGGCCGCAAGTTCCTTGCATGCCGCCGGCTCAACGTCGATGGAGGACATCATGTCCTTGGACTGCTGCACCGTACTGGCCAACTCGTCGCCGGGAACCGGTGTCAGCCGGCGGTCTGCCGAGTCCCGCACCTCGCGGACAACTCCGGCCAGCTCCTCGCTGGTGTACGCCTTGTCCGGCGTAGGGGTGGGCGAAGGCGTGGTGGTTTCCGCCGATGGTCCGGCTGAGGCGGAGCTCCCCGACGACGCAGCGTCTCCCCCGGGCGCCGAGGTGCCCCCGCAGGCTGAAACACCAATGACGAGAACCGCAGAAGCCGCGAACGTACCCAGCACAGAAGTCTTCAATTTTCCCCCAAGTCAAGATGCGGCCCCGCGTCGGGCCGCTAGAAGAGAACTGTAGCGAACGTGCCCACCTGGCGGAAGCCGACACGTTCATAGGTGGATCTGGCCCTGACGTTGAAGCCGTTGACGTAAAGGCTGGTCAGCGGCGCGACCTTCTGCGCCTGCTCCACGACGGCGGACATGTAGCCGGAGCTCAGGCCCTTCCCGCGGTACAGCGGATTCATCCAGACCCCCTGGACCTGGGTGACCTCGGCGGTGACGGCGCCGAGCTCGGCTTTGAAGACCACTTCCTTGGCCTCGTTGAGGTGGACCAGCGAATAGCCGTGCCGGATCAGCCCTTCGACCCGGCGGCTGTAGAACTCCCGGCCGCCCAGGAACGGGGAGTAGCCCACTTCTTCTTCGAACATGGCGGCGCAGGCAGGCAGGATGCGTTCGAAGTCTGCCAGGTCTCCCAGTCCCAAGCCCGGGTTGGGCGGAACATCGGCCGGCCCGTCGATCACCATGAGGGGCTGGTCCGGCCGGATTTCGTGGGCGCGGTGGCCCAGTTCAGCGAGTTCCCCGTGAAGCGCCAGCACCGCATCCGCGGGCCCGAAAGCGGACGCGTAACGCCGGCCCGACCGGTTGGCGGCTTCGGCCACCAACGGCGCGAAGGCCGGGTCGAGCTGGATGGGGACCAGGTTGGCGCCCGCCCAGCAGGCACCTACCAGGGTGCCGTCGTCGAATACTCCAACGATGCCGGCACCACCGCTGGTGGGAGCGGCAGTACCGGCAGTGCGTAAATGCGCGAGGATGAACACGTTGGCCACGCGGTCCTGCTCAGCCAGGTGCCTGAGCGCGGCGGTGTCACCGCCGTCCAGGGTGCGGACAGATATCCCCGGCGGGTCCGGCTCGTCCTTACGAGACGCTAACCACGGGGCCACCTTTGACAGCATCTTCGCCATCGGCCTCCCCCATCTCTTCCGCGATACGCATGGCCTCTTCGATCAGTGTCTCAACAATCTGGCTCTCCGGCACAGTCTTGATGACTTCACCCTTCACAAAGATCTGTCCCTTGCCGTTGCCGGAAGCGACGCCGAGGTCGGCTTCGCGTGCTTCGCCCGGCCCGTTGACCACGCAGCCCATGACGGCGACGCGCAGCGGGATCTCCATGCCTTCCAGGCCGGCCGTGACCTGTTCCGCGAGTGTGTAGACGTCCACCTGCGCGCGTCCGCAGGACGGGCAGGACACGATTTCAAGCTTGCGGGGCCGCAGGTTCAGCGACTGCAGGATTTGGTTGCCCACCTTGATTTCCTCAACGGGCGGGGCCGAGAGGGAGACGCGGATGGTGTCGCCGATGCCACGGGAGAGCAGTGCGCCGAAGGCGGTGGCGGACTTGATGGTTCCCTGGAATGCCGGACCGGCCTCGGTCACGCCGAGGTGGAGGGGCCAGTCACCCTTTTCAGCGAGCATTTCGTAGGCGGCCACCATGATCACGGGGTCGTTGTGCTTGACCGAGATCTTGAAGTCGTGGAAGCCGTGCTCTTCGAAGAGGGAGGCTTCCCAGACGGCGGATTCAACCAGGGCCTCGGGGGTGGCCTTGCCGTACTTTTTGAGAATTCCCGGTTCCAGCGAGCCGGCATTGACGCCGATGCGGATGGAGGTTCCGTGGTCCCGGGCGGCCGCGGCAATTTCCTTGACCTGGTCATCAAACTTGCGGATGTTGCCGGGGTTGACCCGGACCGCTGCGCAACCGGCTTCGATGGCGGCGAAGACGTACTTGGGCTGGAAGTGGATGTCCGCGATGACCGGAATCTGGGACTTGCGGGCAATGATGGGCAATGCTTCGGCATCATCGGCCGACGGGCATGCAACGCGCACGATGTCACAGCCGGAGGCGGTCAGTTCCGCGATCTGTTGCAGTGTGGCGTTGATGTCGGTGGTGGGCGTGGTGGTCATCGACTGCACGCTGATGGGGGAATCCGAGCCGACTCCCACCGAACCGACTTTGATCTGGCGCGTCTTGCGGCGCGGGGCAAGGACGGGCGGCGGTGCTGCGGGCATTCCCAGGCTGACCGAGGTCACGTGGACTCCTAGAGGTGAAGGGGGAAACGGCTTAGGCTGCGAGGCCGGCGAGCATGCCGGTCACGGGTGACCATTCGGTGACGCGGATGCCGGCAATAACCCCGGCAGCGGCGAACGGATCCTGCTTGAGGACCGAGTTCAGGGATGCTTCGTTGTCCGCTTTGAAGATCAGCAGCGCTCCGGCGCCGTCTCCATAGGGTCCGCTGGCCAGGATCACGCCGTCCCCGGCCAGGCCGCCGGTCCATTCGCGGTGGGCGGGCCGTGCCTCGTTGCGTGCTTCGGTGGAATCGGCGGCGTAAACGTACTCAACGGCAAAAACTGTCATAGCGCTACCCTATCGCTCCGCCGGCCTAGGCCAGGAAAATCACCTTCACGGCGGCCGCTATCCCTGCGGCCCACAGCATGGACGCCAGGGTGCCGATGATGAAGCGCTCCGCAGCCACCGGGGTTTCCTTGAGTTCGGCGAACCGGCCCAGCCCCTTGATGGCGACGATGTACGCGATGGCAACGGGCTGGCCCGCCAGGATGGCCAGGCAGACGCCGAGCCGCTCCAGGACGCCGATGATGGCACCGCCGCGGAGGATCCGCTGGACGGGTGCGGCGGGAACGTCCGACGCCGGCAGGCCAGTGTGCGCCGTCAGCTCACCGTTGACAGCCTGGCCGGGTTCGTTCGGGGCCCGGCCCGGGACGTCCACCGTGACATCTGCCGAGGGGTCCTCTGCAGTGTCACGTCCCTTGGCTGCCGCGTCCGCTTTGTCGTCAATCGTCCGGGCCAGCCGGAAAACGAGGGCGGTGACGGGCCAGCCGCCAAAACCTGCCGCCAACAGTGCGGCAGCGATCCACAATGCGGTCACCGGTCTCCTTTGGTATGGGCAAGGGCGTAATCCAGGAGCATTGCCGCTGCCGGCCTGGCAGCCCATTCTTCCTGCCACCCGGAACGAAGGACGGCACGGCTCACCGACTGCTCCGTAATTCCCAGTTCCCGGGCCACGGGCTTCTGGCTGCCATGCCTGCCCCCTCCGCCCGCTGCCCGCAGCCGGTCGACCACCCGCCACTGCGCTTCCGTCCGCTGTTGGACCAGCCGTCCTATGAGGCGCAGGACGGCCTGGGCATTCGCTGCGGCGTTCATGGCTGCATTCGCTGCATCGGTTGCGGCAGTCGGTTCGGCGTTCGTTCCAGCAGTGGCTCCGTTGTTCGTGCCGGTGGGCTCTTCCCGGGAATTCCGGGGTGCGCCTTTGACACTGCCCATGGTGCCCGCCACCACCGACAACGGAACGTGGCCGGCCGCACCCTTGGCGATTTCCACTGCGGCGCGGGCCGCCACGAAGCCGCTTCCGGTGCCTTCGCGCGGGCTCCGGCCAGGCTCGAGACGGACGTCGCCGATGCCAATACCGACGTACCAGTGCCCGCTCCGCAAGGCGTGCAGTGCAATGTCCACCACGTCCCGGGCGTCGCCCACGGTGCCCTGGAGTTCGTCGCCGACGGAGCGTTCGAAGTGCGCACCGGTCAGGCTGTGCAGTTCCGCGATCAGGTGGGGCACGCGGTCAACGTCCGAGGTGCTGCCCCGCTGGTCGATGGTGAGTACGTACATGCCTCAACCATATGCGGGTGATACCCAATAATCAATCATAAAAAGCTGATTATTCAATATCAGCTATATTTAGCTGATTATCGCCAGTCAACCACTGGAAGCTACAGATTCTTCCAGGCATGTCCGTCAGCCGAAGAGGTTCACGGGTTTGACGATGTCGGCGTAGATCAACAGCGCACTCATGCCCATCAGCAGGGCGGCCACCACGTACGTCACCGGGAGCAGCTTGGCGATGTCGAAGGCGCCGGGATCCGGCTTCCCGAAGAGTTTCGCCACCTGGCGCCGTGCACCCTCGTACAGCGCACCGGCCACATGGCCGCCGTCGAGCGGCAGCAGCGGAACCAGGTTGAAGACGGCCAGGGCGAAGTTCAGTCCGGCGAGCAGCCCCACCAGGGTGGCCACGCGGGACTGCAGCGGAATCTCTTCCATGGCGGCTACCTCGCCGGCTACCCGCCCCACGCCCACCACGCTGATGGGTCCGTTGGGATCGCGCGGTTCCTCGCTGAAGGCTGCCTTCGCCACGCCCACCACGCGGGCCGGGAGGTTGAAGATCACTCCTGCCACCTGCCGGATGTTCTCCCCCGCCATGGGCAGGACGGACGACGCCGGCTGCGGGACCAGTTCGGTCTGCGAACCGATGCCGAGGAAGCCCACGTCCTGGTAGCGCAGGGTGCCCGACGCATCGGTTTCCTGCCGGCCGTCGACGCCGATGATGGGCCGGGCGGAGAGGACGGGGGTGACAGAGGTGGACACCGAAGACCCGCCGCGCTCAACCGTGATGGCCACTTCCCTGCCCGCAGAGGCGCGGATCCATTCGGTCAGCTGGTCCCAGCTGGTGACTTGTTTTCCGTCGAAGGACGTGACGGTGTCGTTGGGCTGGAGCCCGGCCGCGGCCGCCGGGGTCAGCTGGCAGTCGGCAGAATCCGGGTCCACTGTTTCGCCGGCGGCAACCTGGCATTTGGAGACATCCGAGATGGTGGTGGTTGCCGTGGCCGTGCCGAATCCCATGAGGAGGACGGCCATGAGGAGGACGCCGAGGATCATGTTCATGGCGGGCCCGCCCAGCATGACAATGACTTTCTTCCAGACCGGAAGGCGGTAGAAGACGCGTTTTTCGTCTCCGGGGCCAACTTCCTCATGCGCCATGGACCTGGCCTCGGTGGCCAGCGTCTGGAACATCCCGGTGCTGGAGGGCCGGACGGAGCCGTCCTCCTTGTTGGGCGGGTACATGCCGATCATGGATACGTAGCCGCCCAGCGGGATGGCCTTCACACCGTATTCGGTTTCGCCCTTCCGCCTGGACCACAGGGTAGGGCCGAAACCGATCATGTACTTGGTGACGCGCACTTTGAAGAGCTTGGCGGGTACCAGGTGTCCCACTTCGTGCAGCGCAATGGACGCGGCGATGCCGATGGCTACGAAGACGACGCCGAGGATGAAAAGAAGAACGGGGGTCATGGAGGTACTGCTGCTTCCCTAGAGACTGCTGACTGCTAAACGTTCGTGGGCGCGGGCCCGTGCCCAGCTCTCAGCATCCAGCACGGATTCCACCGTCAGCCGGGAGGAACCTGTGTGTTCGCTGAGGACCGCATCCACGGTGTCCACGATGTCCGTGAAGCGGATCCGCCCGGCGTGGAAGGCTGTCACGGCTTCCTCGTTGGCGGCGTTGAAGACCGCGGGGAAGGTGCTCCCCTGCTTCGCCGCGTCCTTGGCAAGGTCCACGGCGGGAAAGGCTGCTGCGTCGAGCGGCTCGAAGGTCCAGGTGGCGGCCTTGGTCCAGTCGCACGGCGCGGCGGCGTTGGGTACCCGGTCCGGCCACCCCATCCCCAGCGCGATGGGCAGTCGCATGTCCGGCGGGGAGGCCTGCGCAATGGTGGAGCCGTCCACGAACTGCACCATGGAGTGCACCACGGACTGGGGATGGACCACCACGTCGATCCGGTCCAGCGGGATGTCGAACAGCAGGTGGGCTTCGATGACTTCGAGCCCCTTGTTGACCAGGGTGGCGGAGTTGGTGGTGACCATCAGCCCCATGTCCCAGGTGGGGTGGGCGAGGGCTTCCTGCGGGGTGACTCCGTGCAGTTCTTCCCGGCTCCGGCCGCGGAAGGGCCCGCCGGAGGCGGTGAGGACCAGTTTGTCCACTTCCGCTGCGCTGCCCGAACGCAGGCATTGGGCGATGGCGGAGTGTTCGGAGTCCACGGGAACGATCTGCCCGTCGCGCGCAGCAGCCTTCACCAGCGAGCCGCCCACGATCAGCGATTCCTTGTTTGCCAGCGCCAGCGTGGCGCCGGACTTCAGCGCGGCAAGGGTGGGTGCAAGGCCGATGGACCCGGTGATGCCGTTGAGCACCACGTCGGCTTCAACCTCCGCGATGCGCGTGGAGGCATCCGGTCCGGCGATGATCTCCGGGCGGTAGCCGGAGCGGCCCGCTGCGGCGGCTGCTTCGTCGATCAGCACGGCAAGCTCGCGGGCGTCCCCGGCGGCGATGCCGATGGCGGCCGCACCTGTGTGGACGGCCTGCCGGGCCAGGAGCTTGAGGTTGCCGCCCCCGGCGCTCAGTGCCACGACCTCGAAAAGATGCGGGGCGCCGTCGACGACGTCAATCGCCTGGGTGCCGATGGAACCGGTGGATCCGAGGATGGCGATTCTGCGTGGCTGCATGGGTTAAGTATCCCGCACCCACGCGGTCCGGTGCGCCGCGGCGTGCACTCCTTGACCCCGCCGCGGCCGGGCGTAACGTGGATTTCGTGGACTGGCTTTCCTGGTTCGACGCCGCGGACTACGAGTTCGCCCGGCAGGTGCTGCAGCGGGGAGTGGCCGCGCTGTTCTTCGTGGCGTTCCTGTCCTCGCTCAACCAGTTCCCGGCGCTGCTGGGTGAGCGCGGGCTGCTTCCGGTGCCCGACTACATGTCCGGCTTCAGCCGGCTGCGCCGGCCCACGCTGTTCCGTTGGCGCTATTCGGACGGCCTCCTGCGGGGCGTCTGTGCAACCGGGCTGGTGGTCTCAGCCCTCCTGGCAGCCGGCATTCCGCAACTGGGACCGCCATGGGTGCCGCTGATCGCCTTCCTGGCCCTGTGGCTGCTGTACATGTCGATCGTGAACGTGGGGCAGACCTTCTACGGCTTCGGCTGGGAGATGCTGCTGCTGGAGGCCGGTTTCACCGTGGCTTTCCTGGGTTCGGACCAGACCGATCCCCCGCGGACCATCCTGATCCTGGTGGCGTGGCTGGTGTTCCGGCTCGAATTCGGTGCGGGGATGATCAAGATCCGCGGCGGCCGGGAATGGCGGGACCTCACTGCCCTCTACTACCACCACGAAACCCAGCCCATGCCGGGGCCGCTCAGCCGGCAGGCGCACCTGCTGCCCAAGCCGCTCCACCGGATGGAAGTGGTGGGCAACCACTTCGCCCAGCTCGTGGTGCCGTTCCTCCTGTTCGCGCCCCAGCCCGTTGCCAGTGCGGCAGCGGCCATCATCATCGCCACCCAGCTCTGGCTGGTGGCATCCGGAAACTTCGCCTGGCTGAACTGGATCGCCATTGTGCTGGCGTTCGCCGCCGTCAGCGACCCCGTAGCGCACGCGGTCCTGCCGGTAATCCCGTTGGACTGGCACGGGGAGGCCGGCCGTGCAACGCCGCTGTGGTGGCTGGCTGTCACGCTGGCGGCCACGGCCCTGCTGCTGGCCCTGAGCTACCAGCCGCTGCGCAACCTGTTCTCGCGCCGGCAGTTGATGAACGCCAGCTTCAACCGCTGGCAGCTGGTCAACGCCTACGGTGCCTTCGGAACTGTGACCCGGGAACGCATCGAGATCGTGGTGGCAGGGACCCTCGACGATGACCCTGACGATTCCTCTGACTGGCGTGAATACGGGTTCAAGGGCAAGCCCGGGGACCTGCGCCGGACACCACGCCAGTGGGCGCCGTACCACCTGCGGCTGGACTGGCTGATGTGGTTCCTGCCGCTGCGGACCGTCCACGAGGAATGGTTCTACGCCTTCCTCGGCAAGCTGCTGGAAGCGGACCGGACCACCCTGCGGCTGCTCCGGCATGACCCGTTCGACGGCGGGGCGCCGCGCTGGGTGCGCGTCCGCCGGTACCACTACCGGTTCGCCACCCGGGCGGAGTTCCGGGCGTCCGGGAACCGCTGGCTGCGCACGTTCCTCTCCGAACCGATCCCGCCCCTGTCACTGCGGCGCCCGCAGGGACGGCAGGGCTAGCAGGACAACTGCCCGCCAGCCCGCAGGACGCAGCGGACCGTCAGGCTTTCTGGCCGGCCCGCCGGAGGATGGATTCGGCGTGCTTGAGGATGGGCCCGTCGATCATTTTTCCGTGATGCCGGAAAACGCCCGAGCCGGCCTCCGCTGCAGCGTCCAGCAGCTCCGCGGCAGCGGCGACATCGGCATCGGACGGGGCGTAGGCTTCCCGCACCACGGCGGCCTGCGTGGGGTGGATGCAGGCTTTGGAGCTGAATCCGGACGCGACGGCGTCGGCAGCTTCGGCGGCCAGGCCGTCAGTGTCCGGGATGTTGACGTACACGGCGTCAACCGCCTGCTTCCCGAAGGCCCGGGCAGCCACCAGGACCGTTGACCGCGCGTGCAGGGCGACGGCCCGGTAGCCGCCGTCGTCCGTCCTGCTGGAGGTGCCGCCCAGGGTGGCGAGCAGGTCCTCGGCACCCCACATCAGGGCCACAACATTAGGGGCAGCGGCAATGGCGGGAGCGTTCAGGACGCCCAGTGCCGTTTCACACAGGGCCACCACCTGGTAGCCCGCCAGCGCTTTGAGCTGGTCCGCGCTTTCGGCTTTGGCCAGCATCACCGTCCTGTAGGGCGTGTGCGCCAGGCAGTGCAGGTCTTTTTCGAACTCCTCGGTGCCCGCGGGGTTGATCCTGACGATGGTGCGGCTGGGATCAAGCTCGGGTTCCTCGCCTGCGGAACCCACCTGGGCAAGGATGGCGCCGCGGGCGCGCTGCTTGTCCGCCGGCGCCACCGCGTCCTCGAGGTCAAGGATGACGGCGTCAGCGCGGGCGGCGGCTTTCCGGTACCGTTCGGGCCGGTCGGCGGGGCAGAAGAGGAGGGCGGGGCCCATCGCAAAGGTCATACAGCCATTCTCCGATGAATTTTTCGTGCCGGGCTTATTTTCCGTGCTGCGCTTCAGCGTGCGCGGCGCGGGTCCACATCAGGCAGCTGCGGGTGGCCAGGGCCACCACGGTACCGTCCTGGTTCCGGCCAGTATGTTCCATGGTGACGATTCCCTGCCCCGGCCGGGAGCCCGAGGGCCGTTTGCCGCTGATGACGGTCTCCGTATAGAGCGTGTCCCCGTGGTATAGCGGGTGCGGGAAGGACACATCGGTCAGGCCCAGCTGCGCAATGATGGTCCCCTGGGTCAGCTGGGTGACGGACTGTCCCACCATGGTGGCCAGCGTGAACATTGAGTTGACCAGGCGCTGGCCGAACGGTTGAGTGGCACTCCAGGCGGCGTCGAGGTGGAGGGCCTGGGTGTTCATGGTGAGGGTGGTGAACAGGACGTTGTCCGCTTCGGTCACGGTCCGGCCGGGCCGGTGGGCGTAGACCACTCCCTCTTCAAGTTCGTCGTAGTACAGCCCGCGCTGTTCAATAACCCGGGGATCATCCGCCGTCATACCGTCAGTTCCCGGTCTTCCTCGAACAGCTCGGCGCCGGTGGCGGCGATGACATCCTCCACCGAGACGTTCGGCGCCAGCTCCTGCAGGACCAGGCGGGAACCGGAGCTGTCGCGGACCACGTCGATGACAGCCAGGTCAGTGATGATCCGGTCCACGCAGCCCTTGCCGGTCAGCGGCAGCGAGCACTGCTGGACGATCTTGGGTTTTCCGTTCCGGTCCACGTGTTCCATCATCACGATCACCCGTTTGGCCCCGAACACCAGGTCCATGGCACCTCCCATGCCTTTGACCATCTTGCCCGGGATCATCCAGTTGGCAAGGTCCCCGTTGGCCGCAACCTCCATGGCACCCAGGACGGCAACATCCACATGCCCGCCGCGGATCATGCCGAAGGACGCCGCAGAATCGAAGAACGCAGCCCCCTTGTTGACCGTGACAGTCTCCTTGCCGGCGTTGATCAGGTCCGGATCGATGGCGTCCTCTGCCGGGTAGGGTCCGACACCCAGGATGCCGTTTTCCGAGTGGAGCACCACTTCCACGCCGTCCGGGATGTAGTTGGGAATCAACGTAGGCATGCCGATGCCCAGGTTCACGTATTGGCCGTTCTGAAGCTCCTTGGCCACCCGGGCCGCCAGCTCGTTGCGCGTCCACCCCTTGCTGTCCGCCGGTGCCGTGGAACCGGCGGCTCCAGCGTGCGGCTGGGAAGCCGAGCGGCGGTATTCGTGGCGGACGGCTTCGGGCCGCGGCGCTTCGGGGCTGTTCGGGTCCGTGCCGGTGCTCTGTGCCCGGTTTTCCTGCACGTTCATGCTCCTGCCTCCCGGCTGATGGCAACAGTCCGCTTTTCGATGCGTTTTTCGGCGTCAGGGGCCAGCACCACCCGCTGCACGAAGATGCCGGGGGTGTGGATGTGCTCGGGGTCCAGTTCACCGGGCTCCACGAGTTCCTCCACCTCGGCGATGGTGATCCTTCCGGCCATGGCGCAGAGCGGGTTGAAGTTCATGGCTGTGGCGTGGAACACCAGGTTGCCGTGCCGGTCGCCTTTCCAGGCGTGGACGAGGCCGAAGTCCGGGGTAAGGGCTTCCTCCAGCACGTAGTCCACGCCGCCGAACGGGCGGACCTCCTTGGGGGCTGAGGCGACCGCTATGCCGCCGTCGGCATCGTATTTCTGCGGCAGGCCGCCGTCGGACACCTGGGTACCGACCCCCGCCTTGGTGTAGAAGGCGGGGATGCCCGCGCCGCCGGCACGGAGCTTCTCGGCCAGGGTGCCCTGCGGGGTCAGAACCACCTCCAGTTCGCCGGCGAGGTACTGCCGCGCGAACTCCTTGTTCTCGCCCACGTAGGAGCTGATGGTGCGCCGGATCCTGCCGTCGCGGAGCAGGATACCCAGCCCCCAGTCGTCCACCCCGCAGTTGTTGCTGACCGTCTCCAACCCGGATGTGCCGGCCCGGTGCAGCGCGTCGATGAGGGTGACCGGTATGCCGCAGAGGCCGAACCCGCCCACGGCCAGCGAGGAGCCGTCCGGAATATCCGCCACAGCCTCGTCGGCGCTTGCAACAACCTTGTCAATCATCATCGATCCTTTCAGGCCGGCTACTGTCCGGGGTGCAGCGAACCGGCCGCTACAGGCCCAGTTCGCGGGCGATCAGCATCAGCTGGACCTCCGTGGTGCCCTCCCCCACTTCAAGGATCTTGGAGTCGCGGTAGTGGCGTGCCACAGTGAACTCGTTGATGAAGCCATAGCCGCCGAATACCTGGGTGGCATCCCGCGCGTTGTCCATGGCCGCCTCGCCTGCGACCATCTTAGCGATGGCCGCCTGGGTCTTGAACGGCTTGCCGGCGAGCATCCTGGCAGCCGCGTCGTAGTAGGCAAGGCGCGCCGTGTGGGCCCTCGCCTCCATGCGGGCGATCTTGAACGAGATTGCCTGGTACTTGCCGATTTCGTGGCCGAACGCCTTGCGTTCCCTGGCGTACCGGACGGACAGGTCAACGCAGCCCTGGGCGGCTCCGGTGGCGAGGGCGGCGATGGCGATGCGGCCCTCATCCAGGATGGACAGGAAGTTGGCGTAGCCCCGGCCTTCCTCCCCCAGCAGGTTCGCCTCCGGGACCCGGACGTCCTTCAACGTCAGAGGGTGGGTGTCCGATGCGTTCCAGCCCACCTTGTTGTACGCCTTTTCAGCCTTGAAGCCGGGAGTGTCAGTGGGCACCAGGAGGGTGGAGATCTCCTTCCGGACAGTGCCGTCCCCGCGCTCATGCTGCCCTGTAACCGCGGTGACGGTGACCAGCCTGGTGATGTCCGTCCCGGAGTTGGTGATGAATTCCTTGTTGCCGTTGATCACCCACTCGGCCCTGTCCCCGACGGTCTCCCGGTGCGCGTGCGTCTTGGTCCCGCCGGCGTCCGAACCTGCTTCGGGTTCGGTCAGGCCAAAGCCCGCGAGCGCCTGTCCCGAGGCCAGCGGGGGCAGCCATTGCTGCTTCTGTTCTTCGGTCCCGAACCGGTAGACCGGCATGGCGCCGAGGGAAACGCCTGCTTCCAGGGTGATGGCCACGGACTGGTCCACCCGGCCCAGCTGTTCCAGGGCCAGGGCGAGGGCGAAGTAGTCGCCGCCCATTCCGCCGTACTCTTCCGGGAAGGGCAGGCCGAAGAGGCCCATGTCCGCCATCTGCTTGACCACTTCGTAGGGGAAGCTGTGTTCCTCGTCGTGCTTGGCCGACACCGGGGCAACCACGTTGTCCGCGAAGTCCCGGACGGTGTCGCTGAGGTCCTGGTATTCCTCGCTGAGTTCAAATCCGGACATGTTACTGGGCTCCTTCGCCGTTGGTGGTCTCACCGTTCGTGCTGTTGTCCTGTGGCTGCTGTGCGGGATGGATGGTGGCGAGGACCTGGTCCGCCTTGACCAGGTCTCCGGGTTTGGCGGCCAGGTGCACGGTCCCGGCCAGCGGCGCCACCAGCTGGTGCTCCATCTTCATGGCTTCGACGGATGCAAGGACCTGGCCCGCCTCGACGGCGTCGCCGTCCTTGACCGTAACGGACACCACCGTGCCCGGCATCGGCGAGCGCACGGCGGGATCGGCGTCGCCTTCGTCCCGCTGGATGGCTGCCCGGACCCGGTCCAGCCGCGCCTCCCGGGTCAGGACCTCCAGCCGGCAGGACCAGCCGCCGTTGCCGAGGTAGAGGTGTGCCGGGGCTTCCGGCGCGGAGTGGACCGGCGCCACGGAGTAGCTGTGCGCCGCGTCGCCGAGTGTCAGCTCCGCGTGGCCGGGCCCGGAAAAGCGCAGCACGGCTGTGTGGCGCGCGCCGCCGTCGACCGTCACCCCTACCGGGCCGGCCGCGGGGTCCCCGTAGACACCTATGGTGGCCACTCCGCCGTCGGGCGTTCCAAGGCTTACCCGGCGCGGTGCCGGTGCCCCCAGTCGCCAGCCGCTGCGTGCCTGCCAGGGGCTTCCGGTGGAATTGCCGTCCGGGCTGGTGGACGCTTCCGTGGCGCCCCCGTCAGTGACTGCCAGGGAGGTGAGCGCCGCGGCCACGAGCTCGGCCTCCCCCACATGGCGGAACGCCAGGTCGGGCAGCTTCCGGGCGATCAGTCCTGTGTCGAGCCGGCCGGCCCGGACCTCGGGATCGTTGATCAGGAGCCGCAGGTATTCGACGTTGGTTTCAACACCCAGCGCCGTGTATCCGGCGAGCGCCCGGTCCAGCGCGTCGAGGGCGGCGGCCCGGTCCGTTCCCCAGGCGATGACCTTGGACAGCATGGGATCGTAGCTGGAGGAGAGCTGGAGCCCTTCCACCAGGGAAGAGTCCACCCGGATCCGGCCGCCGGCGTCCCCCGGCATCTCGTCGAGCAGGTACACGGTTCCGGTGGACGGCAGGAAGTTCTTTTCCGGCACCTCGGCGTAGACGCGCGCCTCCACCGCATGGCCGGAAAGTTCGACGTCGGCCTGCCGGACGGTGAGTTCCGCGCCGGCGGCGATGCGCACCTGCCATTCCACGAGGTCCGTTCCGGTGACCATTTCGGTGACGGGGTGCTCCACCTGGAGGCGGGTGTTCATCTCCATGAAGAAGAACTCGTCCGGCGCGTCATCGGAGACCAGGAATTCCACGGTGCCCGCGCCGGCGTAGTTAACGCTGCGCGCGGCGTTGCAGGCGGCTTCGCCGATGCGTGCCCGGACGTCGGCCCCGTGGGGCAGGCCCTCGAGCAGCGGCGACGGTGCCTCCTCGATCACTTTCTGGTGCCTGCGCTGCAGGGAGCATTCGCGTTCGCCCAGATGGATGACGTTGCCGTGGTTGTCCGCCAGCACCTGCACTTCGATGTGGCGCGGGGTGGTGACCAGGCGTTCCAGGAACAGGGTGTCGTCACCGAAGGCACTGGCGGCCACGCGCCGGGCGGTGGCCAGGACGGCCGGAAGGTCGTCGGGTTCCTCCACCACGTGCATGCCCTTGCCGCCACCGCCGGCGGACGGCTTGATCATGAGGGGGAAGCCGACGGCGGCGGCTGCTTCGATCAGTTCCGCGTCCGTCATGCCGGGCCTGGCCACGCCGGGTACCACCGGGACGCCGTAGCCGGCCACGTGGTTCTTGGAGCGGATCTTGTCGCCCATGATGTTGAGCGCTTCCACCCCGGGGCCCATGAACGCGATTCCCGCAGCGTCAAGGGCGCGGGCAAAGTCTGCATTTTCGCTGAGGAACCCGTAGCCCGGGTGCACGGCTTCGGCGCCGGACTCCCGGCAGGCGGCAATGATGTTGCCGATGTTGAGGTAGCTTTCGGTGGCGGCGGCGGGGCCGATCCGCACGGCCGTGTCAGCCTCGCGCACGTGCCGGGCGCCGGCGTCGGCGTCGCTGTAGACGGCCACGGAGCGGATTCCCAGGGCACGCAGGGTGCGGATCACCCGGCAGGCAATCTCTCCCCGGTTCGCCACCAGGACGGTGCCGAAAAGCGGCCGGCCGGGCTCCCGGTTGCCGGTGGTGGAACCCGTGGCTGTGGCGGTGGCTGTGGAGGTCAATGAAGGCGTGGTCATGGTCCGGCTCACATCCTGAAAAGGCCGAAGGAGGTCTCCGGCAGGGGCGTGCGGGAGACAACGTCCAGGGCAAGGCCCAGGACGGTCCGGGTGTCGGCGGGATCGATGACGGCGTCATCCCAGAGGCGGGCAGTGGAGTAGTAGGGGCTCCCCTGGTCCTCGTACTGCCGGCGGATGGGGGCCTTGAACTCTTCTTCGTCCTGCTCCGGCCAGTCATCCCCGGCGGCCTCGTACTGGTCGCGCTTGACGGTGGCCAGCACGCTGGCGGCCTGGTTCCCGCCCATCACCGAAATCCTTGCCGCGGGCCACATCCAGAGGAACCGCGGGGAATAGGCGCGGCCGCACATGGAGTAGTTACCTGCGCCGAACGATCCGCCGATCACCACTGTCAGCTTGGGTACGCGGGCAGTGGCTACCGCCGTGACCATCTTGGCGCCGTTCTTGGCGATGCCGCCCTGCTCGGCGTCCCGGCCCACCATGAAGCCGGAAATGTTCTGCAGGAAGAGGAGGGGAATCCCCCGCTGGTCGCACAGCTCGATGAAGTGTGCGCCCTTGAGCGAAGACTCGCTGAAGAGGACGCCGTTGTTGGCCACGATCCCCACCGGGTGCCCGTGGATCCTCGCGAAGCCGGTGACCAGGGTGGTGCCGTAGTCCTTCTTGAACTCGTGGAACCTGCTGGCGTCCACCAGCCGGGCAATCACCTCACGGACGTCGTACGGGGCGTTGACGTCCACGGGTACGGCACCGTAGAGCTCCCCGGCATCGGCAACGGGTTCGACTGCGGGTTCCACCTGCCAGGCGGGCGCCGCGGCGGGCGGCAGGGTGGCCACGATGTCGCGGAGGATCTGCAGCGCATGTTCGTCATTGTCTGCCAGATGGTCGGTCACGCCGGAGATCCTGGAATGCACGTCACCGCCGCCCAGTTCCTCGGCGGTGACGATCTCCCCGATCGCGGCCTTCACCAGGGGCGGCCCACCCAGGAAGATGGTGCCCTGGTTCCGGACAATCACGGTTTCGTCGCTCATGGCCGGGACGTAGGCACCGCCGGCGGTGCAGGAGCCCATCACGGCAGCGAGCTGCGGGATCTTTGCCGCGGACAGGCGTGCCTGGTTGTAGAAGATCCGCCCGAAGTGGTCCCTGTCCGGAAAGACCTCGTCCTGCCTGGGCAGGAACGCTCCCCCCGAGTCCACCAGGTAGATGCACGGCAGGTGGTTTTCCAGGGCGATTTCCTGGGCACGCAGGTGTTTCTTGACCGTCATGGGATAGTAGGTGCCGCCCTTGACGGTGGCGTCGTTGGAAATCACCAGCACCTGGCGGCCGTGCACCACTCCGATGCCGGCGATCACTCCAGCACCCGGCGCGTCACCGTTGTACATCCCGTTGGCGGCCAGCGGGGCTATTTCAAGGAACGGGCTGCCGTCATCCAGCAGCTGGTCGATGCGCTCCCGCGGCAGGAGCTTACCCCTGGCCACGTGGCGTTCGCGCGACTTCTGCGGGCCTCCCAGGGCGGCGTCCGCCAGCCGCTTCCGGAGGTCCTCCACCAGTTGCAGCTGCGCATCCCTGTTGGCGGCGAAAGCTCCGCTGGCGGGGTCCAGCCTGCTGGCAAGGGTCTCCATCGACGCTTCCTGTTCTCTCGGCGGATCCTGAAGCCGGATCCGGTAGCAAAATGCAGCTCGCATGGCCGCTAAACAATAGACTCGGTTAGTGCCGAGTAACTGAAATTCAGGTTAGTCTCTATTAACTGTGATGTCCAACACAGGCCGTTGCCTTGTTAGACTCTGCGGGTTTGAGGAGGAAATGTGCCCACAACCGATGAAGGCAACAGCACCGGGGCGGACGCCGCCGGCGCCAGGCCCGCCGGCCCAACCCAGCGCAGCAAAGCCAAGGAAGACCGCCGCCAGGCCCTGCTCGCCGCGGCCGCTTCCCTGTTCGCCGTCAACGGGTTCAAGAGTGTTTCCCTCGAAGACCTCGGTGCCGCGGCGGGAGTCAGCGGTCCGGCCGTCTACCGGCACTTCCCCGGCAAGCAGGCCGTCCTGGCGGACCTGCTGGCCACCGTCAGCCGGGAGCTCCTGGACGGCGGGCGGAAAGTGGTGGCGGAGAACTCCGATCCCCGCCTGGCACTGCGCCGCCTCGTGGAGTTCCAGGTGGACTTTGCCCTCGGCAAACCCGAGGTGATCCGCGTGCAGGACCGCGACCTCAGCAACCTCTCCGAACAGGACCAGTCAGCCGTGCGGGCGCTGCAGCGCAGCTATGTGGAGGTGTGGGTGGATGTCCTGTCCAGGCTCCACCCCGGCACGGATGCTGCCGAACTCCGGACCCGGGCGCACGCCACCTTCGGGCTGATCAACTCCACCCCGCACTCGGTCCGGAGCCACGGCCGCCGGATGGCAGCCGCGGCCCGGCCGCTGCTCGAGGAGATGGCGCTCGCCGCACTGACGGTGGACAGCCCGCAAACGCGCTGACGCCCAGGTTGCCGGGCGGGTTCAGACCATCGTGAGGACCATTCCCGGTTCGGCCAGGATTAATCCGACGTCGGCCAGGAACCGGGAGCCCTGCTCACCGTCCACCAGGCGGTGGTCGAAGGACAGGCTCAGGGTCATCACCTGGCGCAGGGCCACCTCACCGCGGTACTCCCACGGCATGGACCGCACGGCGCCCAGCGCCAGGATGGCGGCTTCGCCGGGGTTGAGGATGGGAGTGCCGGCATCGATGCCGAAAACGCCGATGTTGGTGATGGACATGGTCCCGCCGGACAGGTCTGCCGGCGCCGTTTTCCCGGACCGTGCGGTGTCCGCCAGCAACGCCAGCGCCTCCGCCAGCTGCTCCAGGGTCAGCGAGTGCGCATCCTTGATGTTCGGCACGGTCAGGCCCCGCGGGGTGGCTGCGGCGATGCCCAGGTTCACATAGTTGAACGTAACGATCTCCTGGTTCGCCTCGTCCCAGCGGGAGTTCAGCGACGGATTGCGGCGCAGCGCGATCAGCACGGCCTTGGCGGCGAGCGTCAGCGGCGTCAGCTTGAGGCCGGAGAACGCCCGGGTGCCCCGCAGTTTCGCCAGCAGCTCCATGGTGGGCGTGACGTCAACGGTGAGGAACTCGGTGACATGCGGAGCGGTGAAGGCACTGTAGACCATCGCGGCCGCCGTATGCTTGCGGACGCCCTTGATGGGCATCCGGGTTTCCCGCTCCCCCTCACCCCCGGCACGTACCTGGCCGGCGGGTGCGGCAGCCTCGCCGGCACTGCCCTGCCGCAGGAACTCCTGCACGTCCTCCCGGGTGATCAGGCCTGCCGGGCCGGTGCCGGTAACCAGCGCCAGGTCGACACCATGGTCCCTGGCCAGCTTACGGACCGGAGGCGTGGAGCGGGGCCGGTCGCCTGAAGGTACGCCGGCCCGGGCTTCGATGACTGTGGTGCCGGCCGGCTCAACCACGGGCGGGAGGTTCCGGGGGCGGCGCGCGGGGCGGCCGGAGCTTTCGACGACGGCGCCGTACCCCACGAGGTTGGGTTCCCGTTTCGGCGACGCCGGTTCCTCCCCGGCCGCCGTTTGCCCGGCTGGCGTAACGTCCCGCGAAGGTGCGGCGTGCCCCGCCGGTGCCGGCCCGGCGTCGTCCGCTACCTCGAAGGAAACGATGGGCTTGCCCACCTCAACAACGGTGCCGGGCTGCTCATGCAGTTCCCTGATGACGCCGGCGAAAGGCGACGGCAGCTCCACCACCGCCTTGGCTGTCTCCACCTCGGCAATGACCTGGTTCAGGCTGACGGTGTCCCCCACGGCCACTTTCCAGCTGAGGATCTCTGACTCGGTGAGCCCCTCCCCGAGGTCGGGAAGCCGGAATTCCTTGATCATGGTGACGCTCATCCTTCCAGCCCGCTCAGTGAATTCGGCCGCCCCAGGGCACGGTCCACGCCATCGAGGATACGGTCCAGGCCCGGCAGGTGGTGCATCTCCAGCTTCGAATAGGGGTAGGGGATGTCGAACCCGGTAACCCTGACTGGCGCGGCTTCCAGGTGGTAGAAGCACCTCTCGGTGATGCTGGCTGCCACCTCGGCGCCCAGCCCGCCGGACTGCCCGGCCTCGTGGGTGATGACCAACCTGCCGGTCTTCCGGACCGAGGCCACCACGGTGTCATAGTCCACCGGTGCCAGCGAGCGCAGGTCGATGACCTGGATGGAAATGCCTTCGTCGGCGGCGGCAGAGGCGGCGTCCATGGCGGTCTTCACCAACGGGCCATAGGCCACCAGGGTGACGTCGGTCCCGTCGGTCAGGACCCTGGCCCGGCCCATGGGTTCCGCGGCGTCCAGCCCTGCAGCCTCATCCACTTCACCTTTGTCGTGATACCGCCGTTTCGGCTCGAAGTACAGGACGGGGTCGTCGCTGGCGATGGCCTGCTGGATCACCGTGTAGGCATCCTGGGGGTTGGACACGGTGACCACCCGAAGGCCGGAGGTATGCGTGAAGTAGGCTTCCGGCGACTCGGAGTGGTGCTCCGGCGAGCCGATGCCGCCGCCGAACGGCACCCGGATGGTGATGGGCATTTTCACTGCGCCGCGGGTGCGGTAATGCAGCTTGGCCACCTGGCTGACAATCTGGTCGAACGCGGGGTAGATGAAGCCGTCGAACTGGATTTCCACTACAGGGCGGTAGCCGCGGTGGGCAAGGCCGACGGCGGCACCCACGATGGCGGATTCGGCCAGTGGTGTGTCCACCACGCGGTGTTTGCCGAAGTCTTTCTGCAGCCCGTCGGTCACCCGGAACACGCCGCCGAGGGCGCCGATGTCCTCACCGAGGAGGACCACCTTCGGGTCATGGTCGAGCGATTTGCGCAGCCCCGCATTGATGGCGCGGGCAAAGGTCATGGAAGTCATCAGCGTGCACCTTCTTCTGAAACGGCACCTGCGGGATCGCCGAAGGAGGCCAGGTAACGGGCGTAGTGGTCCTGCTGGCGGTCCAGCCAAGAGTTCGGTGCGCTGTATACGTGCTTGAAAACGTCCATGGGCTGCGGGTCCGGCATGGTGGTGCAGCCTTTCCGCATCTCGCGGGCCACAGTGTCGGCACTGTTCCTGACGTGGTCCTGCAGTTCGTCGGTCAGCAGCCCCTTGCGTTCCAGCAGCGCCGCCACCCGGCTGATCGGGTCCTTCGCGGCCCAGTCCTCGAGTTCGTTGGGGTCACGGTAGCGGGTGGGATCATCGGCGGTGGTGTGCGGCCCCATCCGGTAGGTGACGGCTTCGATGAAGGTGGGGCCGCCGCCGCGCCGTGCCCGGTCGAGGGCAACGCGCGTGGCCGCCATGACGGCGAGGACGTCGTTTCCGTCCACCCTCAGGCTGGGGATCCCGAAGCCGGCAGCGCGGTCCGCGAGCTGGATGTGCGACTGGAGCCGGACCGGCTCCGAGATGGCCCAGTGGTTGTTGGTGCAGAAGAACACCACGGGAGCCTGGAAGCTGGCTGCGAATACCATGGCTTCATTCACGTCGCCCTCGCTCGTTGCGCCGTCGCCGAAGTACGTGACGGCCACGGAATCTGCGCCGTCATTCTGGATGCCCATGGCGTAGCCGGTGGCGTGCAGGGTCTGGGCGCCGATGATGATCTGCGGCGTTGCCATGTTGATGGCGTACGGATCCCAGCCGCCTGACGCGTTGCCGCGCCACACCCGCAGGAGGTCTGTGAGGTCCACGCCGCGGCAGTACGCCACACCGTTTTCGCGGTAGCTGGAGAAGACGAAGTCGTCGCCGCGCAGGGCCCGGCCTGAACCTATTTGTGCCGCTTCCTGCCCCAGCAGCGGGGGCCACAGGGCAAGTTCGCCCTGGCGCTGGAGGGCCGTTGCCTCAACGTCGATGCGCCTGATGACGGTCATGTCCTCGAACAGCGAGCAAAGGTGCTCGTCCGTGATGTCCTGTACCCAGAGATCGAACTCGGGGTGGCTCACCCGCTCCCCCGACGGTGTGATCAGCTGGACCAGCTTTTGTACCGGTACGCCGGATGACTCCGGTTCATGGAATTCCCCGGCGCCCTCTTGGGCTTGTGCGCCGCCCTGGCCCGTTTCGTCTGTAGACACGATAGCCCCGCAACTTCTGTCGTCGGTGACCTGCGGAGCTGGGACTTGTGGTCCTGCAAACCGCGGCCTTCCGGGCCCCTTCGCCCGGATACTGTGACCCTACTCACAATGCTCAGGGGGTACAACCACCGGGGCATTTATTGAGCAGAATGCCCTATGGCAGCCATCCGCACCGTGCTACCGTTGCGCATTATGCAAGCTCTGGATGGCACTGACACCCGCCTCCTTTCGGCACTGGCCCAGGACCCCAGGAGGACCGTGGTGGCCCTCGCGCAGAAACTGGGACTGTCCAGGAACACTGTCCAGGCGCGGATGGCCCAGCTCGAGAAAAAGCACGTCTTCCTGTCCTTCGAACGCAGGATCAACCCTGCCGCCCTGGGCTACCCGCTGATGGCCTTCATTTCCGTGCACGTCCAGCAGCAGAAGCTCACCCGGCTGGCGCAGGATTTGGCGGCCATCCCGGAGATCCTGGAGGGCTACGGCCTGACCGGGTCCGCAGACCTGCTGCTGCGCGTGGTGGCCCAGGATGCCGAGGACCTTTTCCGCATCAACGGCAAGATCCTCGCGTGCGACGGCGTGGAACGGGCGGACACGGCCCTGGCCATGGGCGAGCTCATCCCCTTCCGCGTGCAGCCGCTGCTCGAGCGGGGTCCGCAGGGAAGCTGACCCGTTACGTGGCCGGAACGGCGGGAAGCAAAGTCCGACGGCGGCGGCACGGGTTATAGGCTTGTGGCAGTTATCCGTGCGGCGCCTCAACAGGCCCGCACCAGGCGGTGCCAGGCACCACATCCGGAAAGGCTCCACTTTGAGCAATCCCCAGGAACCGTACCAGCCCGGACACCCCGGCTCCGGGCAGCTGCCACAGCCGCCGCAGCAGCCCCCCGCCGGATACCCCGGAACCACCCCGGAACCCCCGTACGGCCAGCCTCAACAGGGCAGCCCGTATCCAGGCACCCAAGACCCCGGGAACCCGAACAGCCTTTACGGCCAGCAGCAACCGGGGCAGTACCGGGGCGCAGGTCCCTTCGGCCTCCCGGGCGGAGAGCCGCCGGCAAGGAAGCGGCCACGGCTGTGGATCATCCTGACGGCCATCGGCGGCGTGCTGCTGCTCGTGGTGGTGGGCATCGTGATCCTGGTCGATGTGGCCGGCAGCGCCACCAGCCACGCCAAAGACCTGGCTGACGGTTTCACCAAGCTCGTCATTTCCGGCGACAGCTCCAAAGCGTACGACGACTACCTGGACCCGGCACTGCAGGAGCAGCTGTCCAAGGAGACCTTCATCTCCGGCGTCGAGAGCCTGAAAATGGACGGGACCTGCACGCCCGCCTACAACAGCATGCAGGTTGCCACCGAGAACGGCGTCAAGTCGGCGGACGTGGGAGGAGTCATCACCTGCGAAGGCAAGAAGGTTGACCTGGCCTACCGGTTCGAGGGCACGGACGAGCTGAAAATGACGAACATCAAGCTGCGCCCCGCCGCCTAGCAACACAACCCAAAGGCCCCCGCCAACGTGGACAGTCCACGTTGACGGGGGCCTTTTGAGTGCCCGTGCCGGGTCCGGCGTTAGTGGTCCACTGCCTTCTCGGCACCAACACCGGTGAGGGACCGGACCTCCATTTCCGCCTGCTTGGCTGGGTCCTCGCGCTTCTTGTCGAGCACCGTACCGAGCCAGCCCAGGAAGAACGCCAGCGGGATGGAAACAATGCCGGGGTTGCTGAGCGGGAAGATGGCGAAGTGCGCGTCCTTGATCATCGAGGTGGCCCCGCCGGAAACCACCGGCGAGAAGATGATCAGGATGATGGCTGCACCGAGTCCGCCGTACATGCTCCACACCGCGCCCTGGGTGGTGAACCGCCGCCAGAACAGTGAGTAGATGATGGTGGGCAGGTTGGCCGAGGCAGCCACGGCGAAGGCCAGCGCCACGAGGAACGCCACGTTCTGCCCGTTGGCCAGGATGCCGCCGAGGATGGCGAGGACGCCGATCACCACCACCGTACGGCGTGCCACCCGGACCTCCGTTGCGGCGTCCGCTTTGCCCTTCGCGATCACGTTGGCGTAGATGTCATGGGCGAACGAGGCCGCGGCGGTGATGGTCAGGCCGGCCACCACTGCCAGGATGGTGGCAAACGCCACCGCGGAGATGAAGCCCAGCAGCAGCGGGCCGCCAAGGTAGAACGCCAGCAGCGGAGCCGCAGCGTTCACGCCGCCGGGAGCGGACTTGATGGTGTCGGCACCCACCAGCGCGGCAGCACCGTAGCCGAGGACCAGGGTGAACAGGTAGAACAGGCCGATCAGCCAAATGGACCAGACCACCGACTTGCGGGCTTCCTTGGCGGTGGGGACCGTGTAGAAGCGCATCAGGACGTGCGGCAGGGCGGCCGTGCCCAGTACCAGGGCGAGGCCAAGTGACATGAAGTCCAGCTTGGAGGTTTCGCTCTTGCCGTACTGCAGGCCCGGGTTGAGGACCGCGGGGTTGTTGGCCGTTTCCACGGCACCGCCCAGCAGGGCCGAAAGATTGAACCCGTAGATCGCCAGGACCCACATGGTCATGACGGCGGCACCGGCGATCAGCAGGATGGCCTTGATGATCTGGACCCACGTGGTCCCCTTCATACCGCCAATCAGCACGTACATGATCATGAGGGCGCCGACGACGATGATCACCAGGGCCTGTCCGCCCCAGTCACTGATGCCCAGCAGCAGTGAGATCAGGCTGCCGGCACCGGCCATCTGGGCGAGGAGGTAGAAGAAGCACACCGCCAGGGTGGAGATGGCCGCTGCGATGCGGACGGGCCGCTGCTTGAGCCGGAAGGACAGTACATCGGCCATGGTGAACTTGCCGGTGTTGCGGAGCAGTTCAGCCACCAGGAGCAGCGCCACCAGCCAGGCCACCAGGAACCCGATGGAGTACATGAAGCCGTCATACCCGTTGATGGCGATGGCGCCGGTGATGCCCAGGAACGAGGCTGCGGAAAGGTAGTCACCGGCGATGGCGGTGCCATTCTGCGAACCCGTGAAGGAGCGTCCGGCTGCGTAGTAGTCGGCGGCGGTCTTGTTGTTCCGGCTGGCACGGAACACGATCACCATGGTGACGGCCACGAACAGGCCGAAGATGCCCATGTTCAGCAGGGTGGTGTCCTTGAGCGCGGCCACGTCCACTGAGGTTGCGATAGTAATCATTTGTTGGCTCCACCCACCCGGTTGCCGTGCTTGTCGAATTCGTGGCCCTCGATCTCGTTCCGGATCTCAGAGGCGATGGGGTCCAGCTTCCTGTTGGAGTAGCTGACGTACCATCCGGTGATCGCGAAGGTGGAGACGAACTGGAGCAGGCCCAGGATTAGGCCGATGTTGATGTTTCCCCAGACTTTGGTGGACATGAACTCCACCGCGTAGTCCGCGAGCAGGACGTAGGCGAAGTACCACAGCAGGAAGGCCACTGCCATGGGGAAAACAAAGCTGCGGTGGCGCTTGCGCAGTTCCTGGAACTGCTCGGTCGACTGGACCTGTTCAAAGTCGACGGACGCCGCAGCGTCCGGACTTTGGGCATCGTTACCCATGGTTCCTCCTCATTGAGACATGCCGGTGCACACTGGGACGGCAGGCCCGGATAAGGAAACGCCGCTGGTGTGACAGCAATCACTCTGCTGCGTCACGGCAGCCACTTCCAGCCCCTCCGGCGCTGTGGTCGCTCAACGGTCGGGATGCTGCGACAAACGGCACCCACAGTTACGCTGGGCCCATGCCGGACTCCCCGCTCCTGACCGCCGCGGCTGTGGCCGTGATCGCCATGGCCATCGCCGTCGTCGTCGGCGTGGGACTGAAGGTGCTCCGCTCCTTCCGCGACCTGGGCACGGACGCCGAGCGCGCCACCTACCACACCCTGCACGCGGCCTCGCAGGCAGGCCAACACCTGCGCCGCGGCCTCAACCCCGCCGGCGCTTCGAAGGCAAGCCGCCACCTGCGTACGCTGCTTGGCTGCGACGCGCTGGCCATCACGGATACCTCGGGCGTGCTCGCCTGGGACGGGGCGGCTGAGGACCTGAAGCCGCGGCTGATGGAACTGGCCGCTGAGGTCCTGGCCAGCGGGCGGACGGTTGTACTGTCGCCGGGGCCGGACGGGACGGGCGGCGCCCTGGCGGCCGTCATAGCACCGGTGCGGGCCGGCTCACGCGTGGTGGGCGCCGTCGCCGCCTTCGCTTCGTCGGCAGGGGCGGGCTTGGTGCGGGCCGCCGGCGAGGTGGCGGATTGGGTGGCCGTGCAGGTGGAGCTGGCCGAGCTGGATGCCTCGCGGACCCAGCTGATGGAGGCCGAGGTGCGGGCACTGCGCGCCCAGATCAGCCCTCATTTCATCTACAACTCGCTGAACGCCATCGCGTCCTTCATCAACACCGATCCGGCCCGGGCACGCGAACTGGTGGTGGAGTTCGCCGATTTCACCCGCTATTCCTTCCGCCGGCACGGCGATTTCACCACCCTGGCCGAGGAACTGCGCTGCATCGACCGGTACCTGCTGCTGGAGCGGGCCCGCTTCGGCGAGCGCGTGCAGGTCAGCCTCCGGGTGGCGCCGGAGGTCCTGAGTACCGTCATCCCGTTCCTAAGCCTGCAGCCGCTGGTGGAGAACGCCGTCCGGCACGGCCTCGAAGCGAAGGAGGGGCCCGGGCACATCACCATCACGGCCGACGACGCCGGCGCCTACGCCCAGGTGACCATCGAGGACGACGGCGTGGGGATGGACCCGGAGCAGCTGCAGTCGATGCTCGCGGGACATATCGACGGCGAGCACGTGGGCCTGCGGAACGTTGATGCCCGTCTCCGGCAGGTATACGGCGACCCCCACGGGCTCGTCATCGAAACCGCACCGGGCGAAGGGACCCTCATCACCATGAAGGTGCCCAAATCGCAGCCCGGCCACGATGCCTGATTCCCGGCACTGGCCTGCTGCGTGCCCGCGGAAAGCTACCCTTGGAGCATGATTAACGTCCTCGTCGTTGATGATGAGCTGCCGGCCGTGGAAGAACTCGCCTTCCTGCTGGGCCGGGACGAGCGGATCGGCAAGGTCCTGCGGGCAACCTCCGGCAGCGAAGCCCTCCGCGCCCTGGCGTCCGCGCAGGTGGACGCGGTCTTCCTGGACATCCACATGCCTGCCGTCTCGGGACTGGAGATCGCCCGCGCCATTGCCGCCGGCAGCCATCCGCCTGCGGTGGTCTTCGTGACCGCTGACGAGGACCACGCCCTGGCGGCCTTTGAACTGGCCGCCGTCGATTACCTCCTTAAACCCATCAGGGCCGAGCGGCTGGCACGCTCCGTGGGCCGGATCAGCGAACTGCGCGACGGCGGCGGCGCACCGGAGATGATCACAGTGGACCAGGGCGGTACCACCAGGATGATCAGGCGCGACGACGTCACGTACGTCCAGGCGCAGGGAGACTACGCGCGGCTCCACACCGCCGACGCCAGCTACCTGATCAGGGTTCCGCTGGCCGACCTGGAACAGCAGTGGGCCGATGCCGGGTTCATCCGGACGCACCGCTCATACCTGGTGGCCCTGAAGCACATCTCCTCCATGAAGCTTGCGGCAGACGGCCCCCGGGTCACCGTGGCGGGTGCCGGGCTGCCCATCAGCCGCCGGCACCTGCCCACCGTGCGTGAGCGGCTGCAGGCAAACCGGATCAGGCCGAACGCATGACCAGGGTACGGGTGACGGCCCCTGCCACGGCCGCGCGTCCCGTCACCGAATCCCGCGAAGCGGCGCAGGAGTCCGATGTGGGCCAGGTGTTCGTGCGGTCCCTCATCCGGTCGCAGCTGCGCCTGGCCCTGGTGGTGGCCGGCGGGTTCCTGGTAATCCTCGGTGCTTTCCCCCTCCTGCTGGCCGCCGTCCCCGGCCTGGCCGAAACGACGATTGCCGGCATCCCGTTCGACTGGATCCTGCTGGGCGTGGGCATTTACCCGGTCATCGGCCTCAGCGCCTGGCTGTATACCAGGACGGCTGCCCGCAACGAGGCCCGCTACCGGGACCTGGCCGGTGACCCGTGATCCCCGCGGGTACGCGGTGAAGCGGAGCCTGGCGTGAATCCGGGGGTTGCCGCCGCTGCCCTTGCCGTGGTGTCCGTGGCCACCGCGGTCATCGGGTTCTATGGCCTGCGTATCTCGCGGACCACCGGCGATTTCTTTGTGGCGTCCCGGACCGTCCGGCCATGGTGGAACGCGTCCGCGATCGGCGGCGAATACCTGTCGGCTGCCAGCTTCCTGGGCGTGGCCGGCCTGCTGCTTCTCTCCGGGACGGACGCCCTGTGGTTCCCTGTGGGCTATACGGCCGGGTACCTGATGCTGCTGCTCTTCGTCGCCGCACCCCTCCGGCGTTCCGGGGCGTACACAATACCGGACTTCACGGAGGCCAGGCTGGACTCGCGGGCGGTCCGCAAGGTCACCAGCCTGGTGGTGGTGCTGGTGGGCTGGCTGTACATCGTTCCGCAGCTGCACGGGGCCGCCCTGACCATCCGGATCACCACCGGGCTGCCGTCATGGGTGGGGTCGGTGGCGGTGGTGGTGGTGGTCTGCCTGACAGTGGTGGCGGGCGGGATGCGGTCCATCACGTTCGTCCAGGCGTTCCAGTACTGGTTGAAGCTGACCGCACTGGCGGTACCCATCCTCTTCATCGTCTTCATGCTTGCCGGCACCGGGACACCGGCCCTGGCCCTGCCGTCCGAAAACCCCACCGGCCTTGCCCCCGCGGGGTGGTACAACAACGTTTCCCTGCTCGTGGCACTGCTGTTCGGGACTCTTGGCCTGCCGCACGTCCTGGTCAGGTTCTACACCAACCCGGACGGGCAGTCCGCCCGGCGCACCACGCTGATTGTGCTGGGGCTGCTGTCCGTGTTCTACCTGTTCCCCACCGCCTACGGCCTGGTGGGCCGCATGTTCGCGCCGGACCTTGCCCGTTCGGGCCAGCCTGACGCCATGGTCCTGCTGCTGCCCCGTGAACTCATCGGCGGCCCCGCCGGAGACCTGCTCTCCGCCCTGGTGGTGGCCGGTGCGTTCGCAGCGTTCCTGTCCACCACGTCCGGGCTGGTGGTCTCCTTGGCCGGCGTCATCAGCCAGGACGTCCTGGGCGCCGGTGTGGGGGGCTTCCGCCTCGCCGCGGTGGTGTCCGCCGTCGTGCCGCTTGGCTTCGCCCTGATGACGGGCTCGCTGGCGCTGGCCGGCAGCGTGGGGTTGGTGTTCGCCTTCACCGCGTCAACCGTCTGCCCCGTGCTCCTGCTGGGTATCTGGTGGCGGGGACTGACCGACGCCGGAGCCATCGCCGGCATGGTGACCGGCGGGGTGCTGTGCGGCGGCGCCATGATCGCCGGCTCCCTGGCGGCGGCTGCCAGCACCCCGGCGTGGCTCGCCCAGCCCGCGGCCTGGTCCGTCCCCACGGCCTTCGCCGTCATGGTGCTGGTGTCCCGGGCCACTGCAGGACGGGTGCCGAAGACGCTGGTCCGGGTCATGACCCGGCTGCACACCCCGGAAAGGCCGCTGGCAACCGGACGCTGATTGGGTGGACAATTACGCCATGTCCACCCGGGACGAACACCCGGCAGCGGAGCCGGTTCCGCCGTCCGTGCGGGCGCAGCTGCTCGCCACGGAGCACTGGGGCCTGCTGGCTTCCCGGAGCACAGCCCAGGGTGAGGTGCTGACGAGGATCAGCATGTTCCTGACCTTCACCTCGGCGGGCCTGGTGAGCGTCGCGCTGGTGGGCCAGGCCACCGGATTCTCGGATTCGTTTGTCCTTTTGGCGGTGGTGGTGCTGTTCATTGACGTGGCCATGGGGCTGCTGACCCAGCTGCGGGTCATGAACGTTGCCCATGAGGACCTGATGTACGTCACCGCCATGAACCGGCTCAGGGCAGCTTACGTCGAGCTGGATCCGGGCGTGGCGCCGTATCTGATGGCTGCCCATCACGATGACGAGGCCGGTTCCGTGCAGACCTACTACTTCTTCGGCAACCGCGGCAACTTCCGCCATGTGGCCGGCAGCAGCATGATTTTCATGTCGATGGCGAACGGGGCCCTGATTGCCATCCTGGCAGGGCTGCTGCTAACCATCCTGGGAGCCGGAACGGTTGCGGCACTATTGATGGGCGGTGCGTGCGGGCTGTCGTTCCTGGGCGTCTCGGCAGTCAACGGCTACCGGGGCTACCGGGACATCTGGACCCGGTTCACCCCGCTCTCCCCTTCGCCACCCGAGGCGGAATAGGGGTGGTGGACCAGGTGGAGCTGGATTGAGTCCAGGCGGCTCAGGAAACATCCCCAGCGCGCCCCTAGTCGATGGCGGCCATCAGTTCAATGACGCGGTCCAGGAAGGCGTCCACTTGGGCTTCTTCATAGCCGTCGCGTCCGGTTTCCGGACGGAACACGGCGCGGCGGACGCTGTCCACGCTGAGCGGCTTGTCGTGTTCGAGGTAGGCCACAAGTTCGTGGCAGAGCCTGTCCACATCGGCGGTGTTGTAGCTGCGGGCCTTATTCTTGGCGGGCCGGCGGAAGCGTTCCCCGTCCGGGCGGTGCAGGCGTCCGCGGAGGATTCCCGAGAGCTTGCCGATTTCGCGCAGCCAGGCTTCCTCGCCGCTGGCCGCAATCAGTTCATCGCGCTCCCTGCGGGCGAAGGCATCTTCCAGCCGGTCCAGGGCCGCATCCACCACGGCCGCGGAGTAGCCGCCCTTGACCGGGTCGAAGGACACAGCCCGTACGTCTGAGCTGTTGATGGGTTGCTCGGCGTCGTGGGGTGACTCCAGCGACACCCGTGCCCGCTGGAGGAACTGGTCCACCTGCTTCGCGTTGTACCCGTATTCGCTGCGCTGAACACGCTCAAACGACGCAGGGATCTGCCGATGAATATCCAATGCCACTGTTGGTTCCTTCAATGCTCTTCAGCCGTAGCGCTGTGGCACCAGTCTATTGGTGCCGGGATGATGCTGCCCCGTGAGGGCCGTCCTTTCCCTGCAGGCGGGAGATTCCCCCGCAAGCAGGGGGTTTACCAGCTTCCGGTGACAAACCCGTAGAGGACGTAGACCAGCGGGGACGCAAACACGATGGAGTCCAGCCGGTCCATGACCCCGCCGTGCCCGGGCAGGATGCTGCTCATGTCCTTGACGCCAAGTTCGCGTTTCACCATGGACTCGGCAAGGTCGCCGGCAGTGGAGGCGGCCACTGTGCCGACGGCCAGGACCACGCCCACCCACCAGGGCTTGTCCAGGATGAAGAGGCAGGCGAGGACGCCGATCAGGACGGCACCGGCCACAGATCCGGCAAAACCTTCCCAGGACTTCTTGGGGCTGATCTTGGGCGCCATGGGGTGCTTGCCCAGCGATGCTCCCACCAGGTAGCCGAACGTGTCATTGGAGACCACCAGCAGCAGCATGACGGCGATTTGCCAGGCGCCTTCCGGAACGGCACCTCCCGGCCAGAGTCCCAGCGGGGTGGCACCCCCGGAGGCGTGCAGCGGCAGCGCGGCGAAGCTGATGAAGAACGGCACCCAGCCGAGGGTGAAGACCCCGGCAAAAATGCTGTTAACCGAGCCTGCGGCGGTGTCGATGGATCTCCAGAGCAGCACCGCCACCGAGCTGAGGAGCATGGCGAAGAGCAGGCTTTCGACGCCGCCAAAGTACGCCACGAACGGCATGGCCACCGTGCCGGTCATTACCGGAACGATGGGCATCCTGGTGCCGTTGGCCTCCAGGGCACGGTAAATTTCCCAGACACCGAAGATGGCGAACGTGGTGGTGACCGCCACGAAACCCAGCGGAAGGAATAGCAGCCCGCCCAGCACGGCGAGCAGCATGGCCAGGCCCACCCCAACGGCCGCCGGAAGGTTCCGGCCGGCCTTGGGCGTTGGATTGCTCCTGGGCCGCTTCCCCCGTATGCGCGCCCGTGGTGCGGGGGCCTGATCTGCCTGGCCCATCAGACTTCGAGCAGCTCTGCTTCCTTGCGCTTGAGCAGCTCATCGATGCCATCCACGTGGGCCTTGGTGAGGCCGTCCAGCTCCTTTTCGGCCCGGGTACCCTCATCTTCGCCGGCTTCGCCGTCCTTGACCAGGCGGTCCAGGGCTTCCTTTGCCTTGCGGCGGATATTGCGGATGGACACCTTGGCGTCCTCGCCCTTGGTCTTGACGATCTTGACGTATTCCTTGCGGCGTTCCTTGGTCAGTTCCGGGATGGTGATCCGGATGACGTTGCCGTCGTTGGACGGGTTGGCCCCTACCTCGGAATCGCTCAGGGCGCGTTCGATGTCCCGCAGCGCGGTCTTGTCGAACGGGGTAATCAGGATGGTGCGGGCGTCAGGGATGGCGAACGAGGCGAGCTGCTGCAGGGGTGTGGGCGAGCCGTAGTAGTCCACCAGGACCCTGTTGTACAGGCCGGGGTTGGCGCGGCCGGTGCGGATGGAAGCGAAGTCTTCCTTGGCAACCTCTACGGCCTTGTCCATCTTCTCTTCGGCTTCGAGCAAGGTTTCTTCGATCACGGTCTCTCCTGGGGTTCTGGTGCGGTCCGGGGGCCGGCTCCATGCACGCGTGGTTCTCTGTCGCTGCTTCCGCCACCGCCCGGGGGCGGCAGCGGAACTGTCCTGAAAACATCCTAGCCGGAGCTAGGCGGAGACCAGGGTGCCCAGCTTCTCTCCACGGATGGCGCGGGTGACGTTGCCTTCGCCTTCCATGCCGAAGACCACCATGGACAGGTCGTTGTCCTTGCACATGGTCATGGCGGTCTGGTCCATGACACGGATGTCGCGCCGCAGGGCGTCGTCGTAGCTCAGGGTCTCCAGCCGTTCGGCAGTGGGATCCTTCTTGGGGTCCGCGGTGTAGACGGCGTCAACGCCGCTCTTGGCCATGAGGACAACATCCGCGTGGACTTCAAGGGCACGCTGGGCGGCCACGGTGTCCGTGGAGAAGTACGGCAGGCCGGCACCGGCACCGAAGATGACCACGCGGCCCTTTTCCATGTGGCGGATGGCGCGGCGCGGGATATAGGCCTCAGCAACCTGTCCCATGGTGATGGCGCTCTGCACGCGCGTCTCCACGCCCGCCTGCTCCAGGAAATCCTGCAGGGCGAGGCAGTTCATGACGGTACCGAGCATGCCCATGTAATCGGCCCGCGAGCGGTCCATGCCGCTCTGGGACAGTTCGGCGCCGCGGAAGAAGTTGCCGCCGCCCACCACGATGGCCACTTCAACGTCCGGGACGGCTGCGGCAATCTGCTTGGCGACGTTACGGACGGTCTCGGGATCAACACCGAGCTTCCCGCCGCCGAAGACCTCGCCGGAGAGCTTCAGGAGGACCCGCCGTCGGCTCTTCTCTTGCTGCATTACAGTATTGACGGCTTCCATGGTGCCTTCCCGTTGGTGACGTTCGAAAAAAGGTTATCCTGCCGGAACCGGTGGCCGGAACCAATGATGCCCGGTGCCCGGCGCCCGGCGCACAACTCAGGGCACAAACCGTGCGCATGCAAAAGGGGCGGCCACCGAAGTGGCCACCCCCTTACGTGTTCGACTAGGCGCCGACGCGGAAACGCGCGAACGCGGTTCCCTTGACACCGGCCTCTTCGAGGATCTGTGCCACGGACTTCTTGGCGTCCTTGGCGAAGGCCTGGTCAACCAGCACCTCACCCTTGTAGAAGCCCGTAACGCGGCCTTCCACGATCTTGGTGAGGGCGGCTTCGGGCTTGCCCTCGGCCTTTGCGGTCTCTTCGGCGATGCGGCGCTCGGACTCGACCAGGTCGGACGGAACGTCCTCGCGGGTCAGGTAGTTCGGGGCCATGGCGGCGATGTGGACGGCGACGTCGTGGGCGGCGGTGGCAGCGGCTTCGCTTTCACCGTCGACAGCAAACAGGACGCCGACCTGGGCCGGGAGGTCCTTCGAGGTCTTGTGCAGGTAGGCGTCAACCGTTGCACCCTCGATGCGGGAAATGCGGCGGACGACGACCTTCTCGCCCAGGACAGCGCCTTCTTCGATGACGACCTCGGACAGCGGCTTGCCGTCGACATCGGTGGCGAGGAGGGTTTCGAGGTCGGCAGCGCCGGACTCGACGGCGACGGCCAGGACCTTGTCGGCCAGCTGGATGAACTTGTCAGCCTTGGCAACGAAGTCGGTCTCGCAGTTGACCTCGATCATGACGCCGACGCCGTTGCTGACCTTGGCGGCAACGAGGCCTTCGGCGGTGGAGCGGCCTTCGCGCTTGGTGGCGCCCTTGAGGCCCTTGATGCGGATGATTTCGATGGCCTTTTCGGCGTCACCGTTGGCTTCGTCAAGAGCCTTCTTGACGTCCATCATGCCGGCGCCGGTGCGCTCGCGCAGGGCCTTGATGTCAGCGGCAGTGTAGTTCGCCATGTGAACCCCTCTGTCTAGAAATTTGTTGTGGTGTACGGACTGACAGGATGGCTGCCCGCGGTGCGGGCGGCCATCCTGTCAGCAGCTCCGGCTGCGGACAGCACGGAGAATCCGGATTTAGCTGTGTTACTTGGCGTCTTCGGCGGGAGCCTCGGCAGCAGCCGGGGCTTCAGCTGAAGCTTCAGCAGCAGCCGGAGCTTCGGCGTTTTCTGCCGGAGCAGCCGCAGCAGCTTCCTCGGCCTTGCTGCCTTCGAGGAGCTCGCGCTCCCACTCAGCCAGCGGCTCTTCGGGAGCTTCGGTGGTGCCCGAGCCGCGGTTGTTGCGGGCGATCAGGCCCTCGGCGACGGCGTCGGCAACAACGCGGGTCAGGAGGTTCACGGAGCGGATGGCGTCGTCGTTGCCCGGGATCGGGAAATCGACTTCGTCGGGATCGCAGTTGGTGTCCAGGATGGCCACAACCGGGATGTTGAGCTTCTTGGCCTCGTCAACAGCGAGGTGCTCCTTCTTGGTGTCCACGATCCAGAGCACGGAAGGTGCCTTGGTCAGGTTGCGGATACCGCCCAGGTTGGACTCGAGCTTGGTGAGCTCGCGCTTGAGGAGCAGCAGTTCCTTCTTGGTGTAAGCGGAACCAGCAACGTCGTCGAAGTCGATCTCTTCGAGTTCCTTCATACGCTGGATACGCTTGGCGACCGTCTGGAAGTTGGTCAGCATGCCGCCGAGCCAGCGCTGGTTCACGTAGGGCTGGCCCACGCGGGTGGCCTGCTCGGCGATTGCTTCCTGGGCCTGCTTCTTGGTGCCGACGAAGAGTACGGTGCCGCCGTGGGCAACGGTGGCCTTCACGAACTCGTAGGCGCGGTCGATGTAGGACAGCGACTGCTGAAGGTCAATGATGTAGATGCCGTTGCGCTCGGTAAAGATGAAGCGCTTCATCTTCGGGTTCCAACGGCGGGTCTGGTGTCCAAAGTGGACGCCGCTGTCAAGCAGCTGGCGCATAGTTACGACGGGCATGCCGACGCTCCTTCCGGCAGGTCATTCATGAGATAGCCGCGAGGCTTCTTACCCTGCCAATAGTTGACGGTTGATTAGCGTGGCCCGGGTTGGGCCGTGCTCCTGGCATCCATCGCGCTTCCCATCCGTACTGTTGGACGGACCGCAGGAGGCGCGATCCTCCGTCGGTGCGGCCGGGGCCGTGCCGTTGGAGGGCAGGATGCGCGTAGTCAGCCGGCTGCTCCCCCACACTCCTGAATGAGTTGTGCCGACGCAACCTGGACAGGCAGCATCACCGAAAAGGTGGACTGCCGGGGCGGGACGCGTTGAGGGCGCAGCAAACTGCTCCGTCAATAGTACTACAGCGACCACCGCCCACGGGACGCGCGGCGGGTGCCTTCAGGGCTTTTCCACATAGGCACGGGAGTCCCGTGACCGCGCCGTTTTGACGGGCGCATGCTGGGCACATGAAACCACCGGTCCTGCTTGCCGCGCTGCTGCTGCTTCCTGCGTCGGTCTCATCCATCCCGCAGCCGCTGTCCTACAGTCCGCGGGAGCCGGGCCACCCGCGGGCAACGCTCCAGGCGCTTCCGACGGCGGCGGGAGACATGGGTGCTTCCGTTGCCAACCCGTCGTGGGAGTGGCCGCTTACGCCCCGCCCGCCAGTACTTCGCATCTTTGATCCGCCGCCCAAACCGTGGCTCAGCGGCCACCGGGGAGTGGACCTGGAGACGTCAGGTCCTGCGGCGGCAGTGGTGTCGCCGGCGGCTGGAACTGTCAGCTTTGTGGGTGTAGTAGTGGACCGGCCGGTGATCACCATAGATCACGGCGGCGGCCTGCGGAGCAGCTTCGAGCCTGTGGACAGCCCGCTGGCGGTTGGCAGCGCGGTGACGCAGGGGCAGGTCATCGGCACCGCCCTCCCCGGCCACTGCCCCGCCGCCGGTTGCATCCACTGGGGCGTCCGGCAGGGCGAGGAGTACGTCAATCCCCTGCAGTTCGTCCTGGACCTGAGGCCTTCGGTCCTGCTGCCCCTGCGGGGAACGCCCTAGACGATGGCCGAGATACCGGTGATGGCGCGGCCGGTGACCAGGGTGTTGATCTCGGCAGTGCCTTCGTAGGAGTAGATCGCCTCCGCATCGGCGAAGATCTTCGCCATGCCATAGTCAGTGACGATGCCGTTGCCGCCGAGGATGCTCCGTCCCATGGCTACGCTCTCGCGCATCCGTTCGGTGGTGAAGGCCTTTGCCAGGGCAGACTGCTCATCCTTGGCCAGTCCGTCATCTTCGAGCTGGGCGAGCCGCACCATCATCCCCATGGAGCTGACGGCGTTGCCCAGGATCTGCACCAGCTGGTTCTGGATGAGCTGGAAGGATGCCAGCGGGCGGCCGAACTGCTTGCGCTCCACGGCGTAGCTCCTGGCAACGTCGAAGGCCGCCAGCTGCTGGCCCACCGCCTGCCACGCCACAGCCAGCCGCGTTACCTTCAGGACCTTGTTGACGTCCCGGAAGCTGTTCGCGTTGGCGAGCTTGAAGAAGTCCGGCACCACGACGTCCTCGAGGACAATGTCGGCGTTCTGCACGGTGCGGAGGGAGATCTTGTTCTCGATCTTGGTGGCACTGAAACCGGGCAGGGTGGTGTCGACGAGGAAGCCCTTGACCTGATTGTCAGCGACATCGCGGGCGTAGATGACCACCCAGTCGGAGAAGGTGGCGTTGCCGATCCAGCGCTTGGCACCGTTGAGGATCCAGGTATCGCCGTCCCGGCGTGCGGTGGTGCGGGTCCCGCCTGCCACATCGCTGCCCCCCAGCGGTTCGGTGAGGCCGAACGCGCCGATTTTCTTCAGCGCATAGATGTCCGGCAGCCACTCCTCCTGCTGTTCCCGGGATGCCAGCGCTTCGATGGACCCCGTGAAAAGCCCGTCGTGGACACCCAGGAAGGTAGCAATGGAGGCGTCGGCGCGGGTCAGTTCGGCATGGACCAACCCGGCGAAGACGTTGGAGTGGCCCTGGCGCCGGACAGGGCTGACGAGGTCCACTTCGGCGAGCTTCGGGATGAGGTCCATGGGGAACTCCCCCCTGTTCCAGCAGTCCGCGGCGATGGGGCGGACTTCGCGGGCCAGGAAGTCGCGGACCTCGGCGAGCCGGTCCCGCTCCTTGGCGGACAGGAGCTGTTCGAAAGCGTAGAAGTCGCCGTCCGCGTAGGGAAGGTCATGGGGGTCTGCAGCAGGAGTGGACATGGTTGCCTTCCGGGAATCAGCGTGCTTTGCCCACTGGCGGGGCGCAGTAAGTTACTGGTCAGTAACATACCGCAGATCCGGCGGTTAGGAAAGGAAGCAGGGTCCATGAGGACGCCCGGCAGGTGCGGGCACCCATGTGCCGGGCGGCGCACGAATCCGGATTAACGCAAAAACCGCGGCCGGACGTTGATCGTCGGCCGCGGTTGCGCGTTTCTGCCCGCCGCTGCACGCGGCGCAGTAGGGCTACTCGGACTTGAACCGAGGACCTTAGGATTATGAGTCCCGCGCTCTAACCAGCTGAGCTATAGCCCCGAAAAGCCCCAGGCCTTCCGCGCGGGGCGCGGCGGCAGGGCAGGAACACTCTAGCAAATGCCGGGGTGCTCTCAGACCACCATGTCCTCGTACCGCGCGCCGCGGTACAGGTCCTCGAAGGTCTGCAGGGTGCCCTGGATGCTGTGCGGTTCCACCATCTGGCGGCTGGCCTGGCCCATGGCGGCCTGCTGGTCCTTGGGAAGCTCCAGGATCTGGGTGATCTTCTTGGCGAGGTCGTCGCTGTCGTTGGGGGTGAACAGGTAGCCGTTCTGCCCGTCCCGGACAAGGTGCGGCAAGGCCATGGCGTCTGCCAGGACCACGGGGGTGGACGCGGACATCGCCTCGAGCGTCACCAGCGACTGCAGCTCGGCCGTTCCCGGCATGCAGAAGAGGTTGGCCTGGATGTAGGCCGTCCGGAGGTCCTCGTCGCTGGCGAGGCCCAGGAACTTCACACGGCCTTCCAGTCCGAGGCGCTGCACCAGCTCTTCGAGCGCCGGCCGCACCTCGCCGCCGCCGACGATCTCCAGGTGCACGTTCAGTTCCGGCGGGGTCTTGCTGATGGCCTTGATCAGCACGTCCACGTGCTTTTCCTCGGCCAGGCGGCCAGCGAACAGCACCGTGGGGTGGGCGTGCGGTTCAATGTTTTCCCCGGGCTGCAGCTCGTAGGCGGCGGAGTCGATGCCGTTGGAGAGCGGGAGCACCTTGCGCAGGAACGCGTGCTCATGCATTGCCTTGGCTGCCAGCGGAGTTGGGGTGGTGACCACGTCCGCCTGGCCCATGACCTTGCCCATGTCTTTCCAGGAGATCCGTCCCACGATGTCCTTGAACCACTGCGGGAACGGCAGGAACGGGTTGAGGTTTTCCGGCATGAAGTGGTTGGTGGCGACGATCCGGATGCCGCGCCTGACGGCCTCGTAGAGTACGTGCTCGCCAATCATGTAATGGCTTTGGATGTGCACCACATCAGGCTTGACCCGGTCGAACAGCAGGCTGATTTCCTTCTTGATCTCCCAGGGGAGGCAGATGCGGAACGTCTCGTGCGTGGGCACGCTGTGCGAACGGAGCCGGTGAACGGTCGCTTCGTCGCGGAACTCGGAGTAGCTCTTGCCCTTGCCGTCGCGGCAGGCCAGAACATGGACGTTGTGGCCCCTGCCGGTCATGCCCTTGGCGAGGCGGTAGCCGAACTGGGCGGCGCCATTCACGTGGGGCGGGTAGGTGTCCGCGGCGATCAGGATGGTCAGTGGCTGGTCGGCTGGCGTGGTCACGTGGAGGGCTCCTGATGGTCACGGTGCGGACAGTGTTGACTGGCTGCACGGTTGGCCGCCGGCGTCGGCGCGGCTGGGCCTCATGGGCTGGATGGCTGGTGGGCGGATAGGACTAGTGGGACGGCCTGCCCGGGGACTTCCGTGCGTCCTTCTTGCGCTTGGTGACCTCGGGGTGGTGCCGCGAAAGGGCGATAACCCCAACGATAGCAAGGAGCGCGGCGGTTCCCATGGCAATGGCCATGACGGCGTGGACGTCGGGGCGCAGTTCACCCAGGATGATGATGCCAATGGCGATTCCCACCATGGGATCAATGACCGTCAGGCCGGCGATGACCAGGTCCGGCGGACCCGAGGAGTACGCGCTCTGCACAAACCAGGACCCCAGGCCTCCCGCGGCGATGATCGCCACTACCGAGTACCACTGCACGTTCAGCAGGAACAGTCCGTTGGGGTCGAGCAGGTGCTTGCCGATGATCCGGGTCAGGACCGCAACGAAGCCGAACAGGACACCGGCGCCAAGGATGTAGATGAAGGCGTTCATCCTGTGCCGGAACATCACTGCCAGGGTCCCGAAGAGGCCAACCGCAAGGGCGAGGAGCAGCACGATGGTCAGCTCGTCCTCCGGGCTGACGTGGTGGTTCTCCTGGGTGACGTTGACCGCGAGGAGGACGAAGAGTGCGGACCCCGTCACGCAGGCGGTAATGGCCACCACCGTGGCGCGGTTGATGGTGAGGTCCTGGTCCCGCGCATTCACGATGGTGGTAATCACCAGGGCAATGGCGCCGATCGGTTGGATCACGGTCAGCGGCGCGGACACGAGCGCCACCGCATTCATGGCCATCCCGGCGCACAGGAGCAGCAGGCCGAACACCCAGCGGGGATTCCGCAGCAGGCGCAGGAATCCGTTCGAACTCAGGGCGAGTCCCCCGGTATCGGCCTTCACTGCACTGCCCTGGCGCTGGGCTCCCAGGGCGAGGCAGAACGCTCCCAGCACGGCGAGGAGGACGGCCATCCATATCATCAGGAAGTCCCGCCGTCGGACGTTGTCCGGGCCCTGCCCTTGCGCAGCATGGCCCAGACATAGTTGTAGGCGGCGATCCAGTGGCCCACCAGGCCCAGGCCCAGCACGATCCACGCCCCGATGAAGAGTGCGTGGGAGAAGCCGGTGTCCAGCCGGGAAAGCACCAGCATGGGGGTGCCGAGGAGCAGCAGTCCGGTGCGCACCTTGCCCACCGCGCTGACGGGGAGGTCAGGGTGGCCGCTGAAGAGCGAGAGCGTCAGCGCCAGCAGCACGGCGTCCGGAATGACCAGCGCCGCCAGGTAGAGCCAATGCACGACGCCGGCAATCACCAGGGTGACGGCTACGGCCAGGAGCGCCAGCCGGTCCGCGATGGGGTCCAGGACCCGGCCCAGCCGGGAAGCCTGGTCGAACCGGCGGGCAACGTAGCCGTCCACCCAGTCGGTGCACGCCATGACCGCCAGGACCACCACACCGGCGCCGTATTCCTTTTGCGCCAGCACAAGCCAGATGAAGAGCGGAACCCCCATGAACCGCACCACGGTGAGGAGGTTGGGGATGGTGAACACGATGTCATGGTCAACCTGGGGGCGGTCCGGACGGGAACCGGCACCAATGAACTTCACCTGTCCCCCTTCCTGTTGCCGCCCTGCGGCGTGGTCCTGCCGGACAGTGGCCTGCCGGCGGCTGCTGTGCCGCCCGCCACCTCGTGGCCCGGAATGTTGATGCTGCTGCTTGCCCGGGCACTCCTGCCCGGCCGGGTTGGTCCTAGTAGGTGCGGATCAGCTTCCGCAGCAGGACCACCAGGACGGTGCCCGCGGCGGCCAGTGCGGCCAGCGGCTTCCACCGGTCCTGCAGCCCGCCGGAGGATTCCGACAGGCCGGCGAGCTTGTGGGCTGCTGCGTCCTTCCCGCGCCCGGCCAGCACCTGCCCCTGCCGGGCCTTGTCCTGGGCAACCGCGAGCAGGTACCTGCCCTGGGTTTTGACGTCCAGTTCCGTTCCAAGGTTGTCACGGACCTCGGTGAGGTGCTGGCGGCGCTGGCTCAGGCGGCGTGACAGTTCCGGCTCAGACGCATGCGGGAATTCCTTGTCGTGCTCGGCGGCCTTGGCAGCCTTCTCGGCCTTCGCCTTGGCCGCGGCCTCTTCCTTGGCAGCCTTTGCGGCCTTGGCCTCGGGGCTCGCCGGGTCCAGCACGGCGGGGTTGAAGGCCGAGCCTTCCTTGGCCACGCCGATATCGTGCTTGATGCCGCGGATGGTTTCTTCCGGCAGCAGGGGCATGGCCTTCTTGAACCTGGCCAGGCCGATGAGGCCGCCCACCAGGGCAATCAGCAGGAACGCGGCCGAGACCAGCAGTGCCGCCAGCCAGGCGGGCATGATGGTGGCCAGGCCCATGATGGCTGCAACGATCAGTCCGACCACCAGGAGGGCCAGGAAGACCAGGGCAACGGCGAAGAAGGCGGCAGCGACGCCCACCTGCACGCCTTTGCGCTTGAGTTCGATCTTGGCGAACGCGATCTCGTCGTTGATCTGGCGGGGCGCCAACCTGGCAAGGAGCTTGACCGTTCCGGGCAGCGCGGTGATGCGCAATCCGGGTCTGGTCTGCCCGCTGTGACGTCCGCTCATCGGTTCCGCCTAACTGGTTTGTGTGCTCGATCCGGCATCGTTTGTTCCGGGAAATGTGCACAGGCACAGTCCCCGCCACAAAACTACCATTCAGGTTCAGGGCGAACTTCGGGGCTTGCCGGGCGGCACGGATTACAACGCTGCAAATCATGGGGTGCCGGGCCTAGGATGGACATCCGTGACCACTGCTTCCAATCCGGGCGACCTGCTCAGCCGCCGCCGCAGACTTTTGTACATTTTCCTCCTCGGCGCCCTGACCGCCCTGGGGCCCTTCACGATCGACCTGTACCTGCCGGCCTTCCCCGCACTGGAGGCCAGCCTCGGGGTTACCGAGGCGCAGGTGCAGCTCACCCTGGCAGGAACCACCCTGGGCTTTGCGTTCGGCCAGCTGGTGGTGGGTCCGTTCAGTGACAAGTTTGGCCGCAGGAACCCCCTGATCATGGCCACGGCGCTGCACATCGCCGCGTCGATCGGTGCGGCGCTGTCCACGGACATCACCACCCTGGGGATCTTCCGCGTGCTCATGGGTGTGGGCGCCGCGGGCGGCGGCGTGGTGGCGATGGCCATGGTCCGCGACCTGTTTTCCGGCTACGCCATGGTGAAGATGTTTTCCAGGATGGCACTGGTCAACGGCCTGGCACCCATCCTGGCGCCGGTGATCGGCTCGCAGCTGCTGCTGGTGATGCCCTGGCCCGGAATCTTCGTGTTCCTGGCCTCCTACGGCACACTGGTGATCGTGGCAGCGCTGGTCCTGGTCCGGGAAACGCTGCCGCCGGAGAAGAGGGGGCAAAGCGGCATGACGGCCCGGCAGCGCTACCGGGTCCTGTTCAGCGACCGGATCTTCGTGGGCCTGCTGATGGTGGCGGGCCTGAACTTCGGCGGACTCTTCACCTACCTCTCGGCCTCGCCGTTCCTGTTCCAGGGCCTGTTCGGCTTCTCAGCCCAGGAGTACGGGCTGCTCTTCGGTATCAATTCGCTGGGTATTGTGGCCGGCGTCCAGACCAGTTCGCGGCTGATCAGGCGCGTCCCGCCGCAGTGGATCCTCGCCGCCGCAACGGCCTGGATGTTCCTGATGGCCCTCCTGATCGTGGTGTTCGGCCTCCTCGGCTTCGGCCTGTGGGGCGTCATGGTGCCGTTGTGGTTCTACATCCTGGGCACCGGGTTCATGTTCCCGTGCGTGCAGGTCCTGGCGCTGGCGAGCCACGGGGCCCAGGCCGGCACCGCCGCTTCCCTGCTGGGTGCCGCCACCTTCATGATGGCCGGGCTCATCTCCCCCGTGGTCGGGTGGCTGGGCATCAGCAGCGCCAGCATGGGAGGGGTCCAGGCTGTCTGCATCCTGCTGGCGATGGCAGCCCTGTGGCTGGTGGTCCGTCCCCGCACGGTCCCGGCCATCACCTGACATGATGAGGGCATGAAACACCGGCCGCACCGGAATGGACGGGGACTCTTCCTCGGGGCGGTGCTGGGCGCCGTCGCGGGCTACTTCGCGGGCCGCGCCGCCGGCAACCCGGCGATGGGCATCATTCTTGGTTCACTGGCCGGCGCGGCGCTGCTGTACCGCGTTAACCCGGGCAGCCGGAACCGGCGCTGAATCCCCGGTTTGGACGGCACCTGCAGCAATTGCCGGAGGCAGCAGCCGCGTGGCTGTACCGGGGCAATTGGCTGCGCGATAAAATGTGTCCGTGCCCAGTTGGCAGGATCGACCCCAGCTACCGGCCACATGGCAGCGATGCGATGCCCGGATCCTGCCCCTGTGGTGGGACCGGGCGTGCGCGCAGATGGGTGAGCAGTCGGCCGCCCTGTACGCCGCCGGGCTTTTCACCGAGGACCGCCGCAGGCCCATCGCCCAATGGTTCAACCCCGCGTTCAAGGCCGCCCTGCTGGTGGCACCCGAAACCTCTCCGGAGTGGCCCGTGCAGCGGTTCGGCATCTTCTATGCACCGCCGGATGCAGGCTTCGTGCGGATCCACTCTGCCCCGCACGAATGGAGCCCCCGGCAACCCCGCAGGTCCCCCACCGAGCAGGAAGCCTTCCTGGCTGCGATAGCCGAGGCAGAGAGGTTCCTGCAGGTTGAAATGGACTTTGTTTGAGGAAGCAAAAAGCCCCCGTCCTCCAGTGGAGGACGGGGGCTTTTCCGTGCAAGCTCCTCCTGCTGGACTTGAACCAGCAACCCTTCGATTAACAGTCGAATGCTCTGCCAATTGAGCTAAGGAGGAATGAAGCAGGTACGACCTTAGCAAAGGATTCCGGCAAAAGTGAAATCGGCGGATTCCCCTGCCGTCCGGCCTCTTCCGGGCGCGAAAAGGAACAAAAAAATCCCCGTTCCGGAGGACCGGAACGGGGATTGACAGCTCCTCCTGCTGGACTTGAACCAGCAACCCTTCGATTAACAGTCGAATGCTCTGCCAATTGAGCTAAGGAGGAATGAAGCGGGTATTAGCCTAGCAAACACCCTGGCTGGAAGCGAAATCGGCGCAGCGACGCCGCTCCACGTCAGGCATCGGAACGCAGGGACCTGCGCTCCATCTCGAGCATCATCAGCTCGCGGTTGAGGCGCTGGAACGCCTCAGGGTCTGCAGCGGGATCGAGCCGCTGGAGCTGGCCCATCTTGTCCGCCTTGACCCGGGTGATCTGCAGCTCGAACAGGCGGGACAGGATGTCCCGGCAGTACTTCTGCACACCCTCCTCCGTGCTTGCCGGCAAAGGCACCACCGCCAGCTCGGACACCAGCGGGCGGAGCGGCTCCGGGACCTCATGCATCACGTGCTCCACCCAGCGCGCAGGATCGGTCACCATGCCGGGGCCGGTGGCGCGCATGGCGTCATGGACGGCCTGGAATGCCGGGGTGGCAAACCTGGCGGCGGCGAAACGGTCCCACACGGCCCCGGAGAGCAGCGCCGGCTCCTGCAGCGCCACCTCCAGCGCCTGGCGTTCCATGGAGGCCACAGGGTCCCGCGGGTCGGGGCGGTGATAGGACGGGACAGCGCCCGACGCCGGTCCGGCAGCAACGCCGGGCCCGCCGGCTTCTGCGGACCTTCCGGCAGCGTGGCCGCCCTGTTGTGCCGCGGCGGCCCCGGCACCCCCCTGTGGGCCTGCAGACCCGCGTTTCATGGCGGCAGCCACGGCCCTGTTGGCCTCTTCGACGGACATGCCCAGCCATCCCGCCAGTTCGCGGGCGTAGGCGGGCCTGATGCCGGCGTCGCGGATCTGTGCCACCACCGGGGCGGCTTCCCGCAGCGCTGCGACGCGGCCTTCCACGGTGTCCAGGTTGTGTCGCTTCAGCGACGCCCGGATGGCGAATTCGAAGAGCGGCCGGCGGCTGCTGATGAGGGCCTGGACGGCTGCGTCCCCACGGGCCTGGCGAAGGTCGCACGGATCGGCGCCGGTGGGTTCCACAGCCACGTAGGTCTGCGCGGTGAACCGCTGGTCCTCCTCGAAGGCACGCAGGGCCGCCTTCTGGCCGGCGGCGTCGCCGTCGAAGCAGAAGACCACCTCTCCCCCGGTGCCGTCGTCGGAGAGCAGGCGCCGGGCGATCTTGATGTGCTCGGTGCCGAACGCCGTGCCGCAGGTGGCTACCGCCGTCGTAATTCCCGCAAGGTGGCAGGCCATCACGTCAGTGTAGCCCTCCACCACCACCAACTGGCGCTCCTTGGCGATGCTTTTCTTGGCGAGGTCGATGCCGTAGAGGACCTGGGACTTCTTGTACAGCGTGGTCTCGGGGGTGTTCAGGTACTTGGGCCCTTGGTCGTCCTCGTAGAGCTTGCGCGCGCCGAACCCGATGGTGTCACCGGCGATGTCCTTGATGGGCCAAATGAGGCGTCCCCGGAAGCGGTCGTAGATGCCCCGGTTGCCTTCACTGAACATGCCCGTGAGCTTGAGTTCGGCATCGGTGAAGCCGCGGCCGCGCAGGTGCTTGAGCAGCGCGTCCCAGCCCTGCGGGGCGTAACCGCAGCCAAAGTGCTCGGCGGCAGCGCGGTCGAACCCGCGGCCGAAGAGGAAGTTCCGTGCCTCGGCGGCGCCGGGGGTCAGCAGCTGGGCCCGGAAGAATTCATCGGCAATCTTGTGGGCGTCCAGCAGCCGCTGGCGCCGCCCCACCTCCTCGCGGTTGGGCCCCGTGCCGCCGTCCTCATAGCGCAGCTCATAGCCGATGCGGGCGGCAAGTTTCTCCACTGCCTCGTGGAAGGAACTGTGGTCCTGCTTCTGCACGAAGGCGATGACGTCACCGTCCTCGCCGCAGCCGAAGCAGTGGTACCTGCCCACCTGCGGGCGGACCGTGAACGACGGCGAGCGCTCGTCGTGGAATGGGCACAGGCCTTTGAAGGTCCCCAGCCCGGCACCCTTGAGGGTGACGTAGCCGTCCACCACTTCCTTGATGTCCGTGCGCTGGCGTACTTCGTCGATATCTTCACGTTTGATCAGGCCAGCCACAGAGTAATCCTAGTCCCGTGGACTGACAGCCCGGCCCCGCCCGTAATTCCGCTCACCACAGCGAGGGCAGGCTCCCCACGAGGCGCTCGTACATGGCCAGGGCGGACCCGTCGGTCAGCGACGCCACCTGGTCGATCACCACGCGCAGCCGGGCACCATCGTCCCCGGCATCGCGCCAGTCGGCGGCGAACATCGGCTCCAGGTGCCGGTCGCCGGTGGCGCTCAGTGCCGTGACCAGGGCGTGCAGGACCTCGCGCTGGCGTTCATAAATGGGTTGCCGGTGCTCGGTGGTCATGACGAACGTGGTGGCCATGCCCTTCATGACGGCGATCTCCATGACCGTCTCGTCCGGAACCATGAGCTCGGCGCTGTAGCGGGTGAGCCGGCCCGGCCCGTAGACCGAGCGCGTCGTTTCGAGGGCGCTCTGGCAGAACCGGCCGATGAGCTGGCTGGTCATGTTCTTCAGGGCGCCCATGGATTTGCGGCTGCCGTCAGCTTCCCGCACCCAGACGTCGGTGGCCTCCAGCCGGGCCAGTGCGGCGTCGATGGCGGCGGGGTCGTTGTGCGGCAGGTACCACTGCTTGGCGTAGCCCACCACGCGGGCACGGTGGTCCGGGTTGTCCATCCACCGCAGCTGAAAGTGCCCGGCAACAATGGCGTCCTCCACGTCGTGGACGGAGTAGGAGATGTCGTCGGCCAGGTCCATCACCTGGGCCTCCAGGCAGGAACGCCGCTCGGGCGCACCGTCCCGGATCCAATTGAAGATGGGGAGGTCGTCCTCGTAGGCACCGAACTTGCTGGTGCGCCGGCCGTGGATCACCGGTGCCTCGAGCGCGGACCAGGGATATTTCGACGCCGCGTCCAGGCTGGCGCGGGTGAGGTTCAGCCCGGCGGGATGGCCGCCGGCGGTGAGCACCTTAGGTTCGAGCCGGGTGAGGAGCCGGAGGGTCTGGGCGTTGCCTTCGAACCCGCCGATGGCATGCGCCACCTCGTTCAGGGCGGACTCCCCGTTGTGGCCGAACGGCGGGTGCCCCAGATCGTGGCTCAGGCAGGCGGTGTCCACGACGTCCGGGTCGCAGCCCAGGGCGCGGCCCAGTTCGCGGCCCACCTGGGCCACCTCGAGGCTGTGGGTGAGCCGGGTCCGGACGAAGTCGTCCGTGTCCGGGGCCACCACCTGGGTCTTCGCCCCGAGCCGGCGCAGGGCCGATGAGTGCAGCACGCGGGCCCGGTCGCGTTCGAAGTCCGAGCGGTAGGTGCTCTTGGGCGGCTCCTCCACCCAGCGGGCGGAGTCCCGGGAGCCATAACCGGAGAACGCTCCGGCCGTGGCGGGGCCGGCGGGAGTTTCGGCTACGGGAACCTCAGCCACCGGAAACGTCCAGTTCGGCCGCGGCGATGTCCCGCGACTGTGCATCGTTCAGCGCCCGGGAATCCAGCCAGTCCTTGGGCAGGGCGGGCCGCTTGGGTGACCCGGCACGTCCGCGCGGGCCTTCTGCGTCGCCGCCGGGGTAGGGCGAGTCCAGGTCCAGCTCGGCGAGGGTGTCGCGGAGGATTTCCAGGCTGGTCACCAGTGCCAGCCGGGTGCGGAGTTCGCCGCCCACCACGTAGCCCTTGAAGTACCAGGCGATGTGCTTGCGGATCTCCCGCAGCGCCTTGCCCTCGTCACCAAAGGTTTCCACCATCAGTTCGGCGTGCCGGTAGACGCCCTCGGCCACCTGGCGCAGGTTGGGGCGGTGGCGGACGTCGCTGCCTTCGAACGCTGCCTGCAGGTCGCCGAAGAGCCACGGCCTGCCCTGGCAGCCGCGGCCCACCACCACGCCGTCCACGCCGGTTTCGCGGACCATGCGCACGGCATCTTCGGCGGACCAGATGTCGCCGTTGCCCAGTACCGGGATGTCCGGCAGGGCCTCGCGGAGGCGGGCGATGGCCGACCAGTCCGCCTGGCCGGAGTAGAACTGCGCCGCGGTGCGGCCGTGGAGCGCCACGGCGGCAACACCGGAATCGCGGGCGATCCGGCCGGCGTCGAGGTATGTCAGGTGGTCATCGTCGATGCCCTTGCGCATCTTGATGGTCAGCGGGACGTTGCCCTTGGACGCTTCCCGCACGGCTGTCTGCACGATGGCGGTGAAGAGGTCGATTTTCCACGGCAGGGCGGAACCGCCGCCGCGCCGGGTGACCTTCGGGACGGGGCAGCCGAAGTTCAGGTCGATGTGGTCCGCGCGGTCTTCTTCCACCAGCATCCGGACAGCCGCGCCCACTGTGCCGGGGTCCACCCCGTAGAGCTGGACGGAGCGGACTTTCTCGTCATCGTCGTGCGAAATGATCCGGAGGGACTCGGGGGTCCGCTCCACCAGCGCGCGGGACGTCACCATTTCGGCCACGTACATGCCGCCGCCGTATTCACGGCACAAACGGCGGAAAGCGGAATTGGTGATCCCTGCCATGGGGGCCAGGATGACCGGCGTGTCCACGGTGAGGGGACCCAGCTTCAGGGGCGGGAGTTCCAGCCGGGCGGTGGGTGGGGTTGCTGCAACAGTCACTGTTCCATTGTTGCAAATCCGGCCAAATCGGGTGTTCGGCCCGGACCTCTCGCTGGCCGACGGCCAGGAGAAGCCGTCAGCCGCGGTCGGCCCTGCGGCTCCGGCGGGTGGGAAGGGTTTCGTCGCCTGCGGGCAACCCCCCGCCGTCGTCCGTCCACTCCTTTGCTGTGCGCTGCCGGAATCCGGACGGCGCAGTCCGCGACGTGCTGAGCGCAGCGTTCCCGCCGGTAGGGGTCACGACGGCGGGAACCTCCTGCCGGATGCCGGTGGCCTTGACCACCAGCACGGCGATGAGGGTGGTCACCGGGATGGCCAGGACCAGGCCGATCGATCCGACGAGGGTCCGGATGACCTCTTCGGAGAGTTCGGCGCTGGTGAGGGTCTCCCCCAGCGGCCGGTCGTACAGCATGACGATGATGAGGATGGGCAGGGCCGCTCCGGCGTAGGCGAACGCGATGGTGTACACGGTGGAGGCAATGTGGTCGCGGCCGATCCGCATGGCCGACGTAAACAGTTTGCGTGCGCTGCTGTTGGGCGCCAGTTCGTAGAGTTCCCAGACGGCTGAGGACTGGGTGATGGTCACATCGTTGAGGACGCCCAGCCCGGAGATGATCAGCCCGCACAGGATCACCCCCGAAATGGAGATGTTCGCTGAAGTGTTGATCAGTGTGGTGGCGTCGTGGTTGCCCACTCCGGCGAGGTTGGCGGCGCTGGTGGCCCACCAGGCCAAGAGGGCGGTGATCGCCAGCCCGAACATCGTCCCGAGCAATGCGGTGGACGTCCGGGCGGAGAAGCCGTGGGCGAAGTAGAGCACCCCGATCATGATCACCGTGGACCCCACCAGGGCCAGCAGCAGCGGCGGCTTGCCTTCCACCAGCCCGGGCAGCATGAAGCTGGCCAGCACGAAGTAGGCACCCACCAGGCCGATGAGGGCACGGAGGCCCCGCCAGCGGGCGACGGCGATGACTACAAAGGCGTACAGGATGGCCAGCAGGACGATGGGCAGGGTCCGGACGAAGTCCACGAAGATGTACGCCGGCGAGCCCTGCGTGGAAGCCGCGCCCTGGGCGTTGGAAAGGTTGAGGTAGCGGATCCGGTCGCCGGGCTTGACGCCGTGCGACGTGGCAACGTCCGGGTTGATGACCACCTTGACGGGGCTGCCGCCCTTGTCCGGCTCGGTGAACGCGAACGTGCAGTTGGACCCCTGGGGCTGCTGGCCCGAGCCCTGCTGCGGCCGGCCGCCCTGCCCCTGCTCCTGGGTGGCCACGCCCTGCATGCAGTTCTCGGTTGCCACGTTCCTGATGGTCCCGGTATCGAAGGTCACTCCGGGTGCCGTCGAGTAGGGGTTGGCCAGCGAGATGCCGTCCTTGCTTCCGGACGGCCACAGCATGGCCATCCCTGCGAGGGTGAGCAGTGTGATGGGGATCAGGATGGCGGCGAGGATGCGGTTGGCCTTCCTGCGGGCAGCCATCGCCTGGACCGTCGGCTCCGAATGATCTGTGGAAGCGTGGGAGTGTCCTGAGCCCATCAGCAGTTGAACCTCATACGTTGAACTCTACGTGGGTCACCGTAGGGTTGATAAATGGACCATTCGGACTTGGAGGTACCGGCGTGGGCAACCGTGGCATGAAGGATAAGGGCGGGGTTCAGACCGGGCAGCGGCCCGTGGTTCCCCTGCACCGGCCTGTACTGAGCGTCCTGGAGGCGTCCGGACCAACGAGGGCGGTGGCTTTGGTGCTGCATGGTGGCAAGGCCCGCAGCAGGGAACCCGTGGAGGCCCGCCACCTGAGTCCCGCCAGGATGGTTCCCTTCGCCCGGCACCTGCACCGCGCGGGCCGCAAGCACGGGCTGGCCGTCTGGTCCCTCCGCAACAGCGTCCGCGGGTGGAACGGCAACGACATGTCGCCGCTGCAGGATGCGAAGTGGGCGCTGCAGCAGATCGAGGAACGCCACCCCGGGGTTCCGGTCTTCCTGGTGGGGCACTCCATGGGCGGCTTGACTGCCGTCTGCGCCGCGGACCACCCGCAGGTGGAGGCAGTAGTGGCACTGGCCCCCTGGCTGAGCCCGGAAACGCCGGCCGAACGGGTTTCCGGCGTCAAGGTCCTGATCGTGCACGGGACCACCGACCACATGACCAGCCCCCGGCAGTCGTTGGCGTTTGCGCGCCGCGCCAGCGCGGAGGCGGCCAGCATGCAGTACGTCTCGCTCAAGGGCGTTGGCCACTTCATGCTTCGCAAGGTCAGGATCTGGCACATCCTGGCCACCGGATTCGTGATCCAGGCTTTTGCCGAGAGCACCGGCACGGCCGTGCGCCCGGCCCGCGCCTTCGGTCAGCTGCTGCCCGAAGGGTCCGTGCACGTAACCCTGTGAGCCGCAGCGACGTCAACGGAACCGGAGGGGGGCCTCCCTTGCCATCATTCTTATCCCGTCGGAGGGAGGCAGCCATGCATTGGCGCCCGGCGCCCAATGACCGCTTCTACCGGCTGATCGTGCGCACCGGGCTGTTCCTCCGAGGAGCTTTCCGGATCAGGGTCATCAGTACCGGAACCGGGCACCTGCCCCCGGCGGGGCCGCGGAGCGGGGTCTCCCGCGCGGTGGTCCCCGGCACCGGAGCGGTCTTTGCCGTGACGCACTTCGGATACCTGGACTTCGCGGTTGCCGAACTGCTGCTCTGGAAGCGGGCACGGGCGCAGCTGCGGTTCCTGATCCACCAAGGTGCGGCCGATCACTGGTTCGCGGGCCCGGCGGTCAGCGCCAGCGGCCATGTGGTGGTGGGCTACACCGACAGGGCCGGCGCCTACGACGAGGCCGTCGCGAAACTGCGTGCCGGCGAGTACCTGGCCGTTTTTCCGGAAGCCGGCGTGAGCCGCAGCTTCACGGTGCGCGGCTGCAGGACCGGTGCGGTACGGATGGCGGCCGAAGCCGGAGTGCCGGTGATTCCGGTATCCGTCTGGGGCGCACACCGCCTGTTGACCCGCGGCCACGGGTTCTCCCCGCGCCGGGCCTGGCAAGCACCGGTGCGGATCCACGTGGGCAGTGCGTTGACCTATGCGCCGGACGTGGATGCCGAGGCGGCAACGGCGTCCCTGCGGGACATACTCCAGGACGGGATCGACCGGTGCATCGCCGACTTTCCGCTGCAGCCGGAGCCCCGGGCATGGTGGATGCCGGCGCACCTGGGGGGTGGCGCCCCTACCGACGCCGAACGGAAAATCCTGGACAGCGACGACGAAGCCCGTGGCCGCCGTCGTGGTCCCCGGAAAAAGTAGCCGCCCCAGCCGTCCTGCCTCCCCTTAAGCAGGTAGCGCCAGCTGCCGTTCTGACGGATCAAAACGGCAGCTGGCGCTACGTGCGTTGGGTTGCGGGCCGGGATTCCCTAGTCGGAGACCACCAGGGTCTCCGCCGCGGCCAGCCGGGCCTTCCCGCTGTCCAGCAGGGGTTCGACGGCGGCGCGCAGGGCAGCCATCGAATCGTCTAGTTCCAGCATGACCGGGTGCTGGTACGCAATGAGGGCCAGCATGTCCCGGACGGCCTCGGCAGCATCGTCGGCCGCCAATGCAGGGTCATGGCCCACGAACACGTCAGTGGGTGCTCCCGGAGCCGCCGCATCCTGGCCTCCGGGGCCTTCACCGGCGTCCGCCGCGTCCGGGGTTGCCGGGGCGGCGTAGCTGACGGCGAACGCCCGGATGCGGCCCTTCTTGCTGGGGGCCACCCCCTGGCCGAACGCCGATTCGGGCTGCGCCCGGAGGACGATGGCGCCGTGGGCTCCGGTGAGTTCGTCCAGGAACAGTTTCTGCACCTGGCCCACGGACAGCACTCCGGGCGAATCCCAGTCATGGATGGCGGTGTAGTACCGGCCCACCACGTCGGTCAGTTCAACCGATCCGGTGGCCACGTCCATCACCACGTCGGAGCCGGCGTTCTCGCCGCTGACCGGCCGGCCGCCATGGTCCGTGTCCGGGAAGACCGGCAGTTTCAGCGCGCCCGGCTGCACAACCACCAGGCGTGAGCGCTGGATAGGCGCGAGGCCGGCGGCCCCGGCAAAGGCGTCGCCGGGGGTGCCGGGCTCCACCTTGGCACGCAGCTTGGCCACGCCCGACGGCGCGTTCCCGGCTTCGCGGCGCAGCATGGCCAGGAGTGTGGCACCGATGCCGGTGCGCCGGTGGTCCCGGGCCACCTCGATGTAGCTCCACAGGCGTTCCGGGTGCAGCGCCGCTTCATAGACGACGCCGGCGGCCACGGGGATGCCGACGCCGTCGATCACGTCTTCGGCAACGATGCAGCGCCGCCACGGCGTGCCGCCGGTTCCGTTGGAGGACGGTGCCAGGGCGCTGCGGAACTGCCGGGCCTGCGCGGTTTCCGGGCCGCCCCAGATTTCCAGGAGGGCGAGGTCGTCGCCGTCCCGCCATTCGCGGTATTCGATGGCCATGGCTAGGCGCCGATCAGGCGTGCGGCCAGGTAGCCCTCCACCTTGTCCAGGGAGACCCGTTCCTGGCTCATGGTGTCGCGTTCGCGGATGGTCACGGCCTGGTCCTCGAGGGTGTCGAAGTCCACGGTGATGCAGAACGGGGTACCGATCTCATCCTGGCGGCGGTAACGGCGGCCAATGGCACCGGCGTCGTCGAAGTCGATGTTCCAGTTCTTGCGGAGCTGGGCACCGAGGTCCTTGGCCTTCGGGGACAGGGCCTCGTTGCGGCTCAGCGGCAGCACGGCAGCCTTGACCGGGGCCAGGCGCGGGTCCAGCTTGAGCACGGTGCGGACGTCGACGCCGCCCTTGGCGTTGGGTGCCTCATCCTCGGTGTACGCGTCGATCAGGAACGCCATGAAGGAGCGGGTCAGGCCGGCGGCCGGTTCGATCACGTACGGGGTGTAGCGCTCGTTGGTGGCCTGGTTGAAGTAGCTCAGGTCCGTGCCGGAGGCCTTGGCGTGGGTGGAGAGGTCGAAGTCCGTGCGGTTGGCCACGCCTTCCAGCTCGCCCCATTCGGAGCCCTGGAACCCGAAGCGGTATTCGATGTCCGTGGTGCCCTTGGAGTAGTGGCTGAGCTTTTCCAGCGGGTGCTCGAAGAACCGCAGGTTCTCCTCGCGGATGCCCAGGCCGGTGTACCAGGCCATGCGCTCCTTCATCCAGTATTGGTGCCACTCTTCGTCAGTTCCGGGCTCGACGAAGAACTCCATTTCCATCTGTTCGAACTCGCGGGTGCGGAAGATGAAGTTGCCCGGTGTGATCTCGTTGCGGAAGGACTTGCCGATCTGGCCGATGCCGAACGGCGGCTTCTTCCGCGAGGTGGTGAGGACGTTGTTGAAGTTCACGAAGATGCCCTGCGCGGTTTCCGGGCGCAGGTAGTGCAGCCCTTCCTCGCTGGCCACCGGGCCCAGGTAAGTCTTGAGGAGGCCGGAGAATTCCTGCGGTTCGGTCCATTCGCCGCGGGTGCCGCAGTTGGCGCAGGCGATGTCTTTCAGGCCGTTTTCCGCCGGGCGGCCCTTCTTTTCCTCATACTCTTCTTCGAGGTGGTCCGCGCGGTACCGCTTGTGGCAGGACAGGCACTCCACCAGGGGGTCGGAGAAGACATCAACGTGGCCGGACGCTTCCCAAACCTGCTTGGGGAGGATGACGGAGGAGTCCAGGCCCACCACGTCTTCGCGGCCGCGGACCATGGACTGCCACCACTGGCGCTTGATGTTTTCCTTCAGTTCGGCGCCGAGGGGCCCGTAGTCCCAGGCTGAACGCGAACCTCCGTAGATCTCACCGGCCTGGAACACGAAGCCCCTCCGTTTGGAGAGGGAAATGACCTGGTCGAGGACGGATTTTGCTGCCATGGGGGTAACTCCAATTTCTACAGGGCCGCTGGGTGCGGTCCGCGGTTTTCAGGCCACGCACGGCACCGGATGTGGGGCACGTCCGGTGCCCTGGCGGGCGGATGAAGGGATGCGTGAAAGCTGCGTTTCCTAGCCTACCGGCCGCCGTCCGCGGAGCGCGCCCCGCGGCCACGGCAGTGTTGCCAGGATGATGGCCGCCAGGGTCAGGATGGTGCCCAGGACGGTGGGAAGGGCCACCACGCTGCCCGGTGCCGGCACGAAGATGTCCAGGGCCAGCGAACCCATCAGCTGCCCGGCGATCATGCCCAGCCCGGTGACCAGGACGCCGAGGGTCCGGACCAGGAGGGCGCCCAGGCCGATGAACACGCATCCCATGGGTCCGCCCAGGTAGTACCACCACTCCGCGGGCAGCGGGTTTGCGGGTCCCGCCACCACCACCTTGATGGCCAGCACCGTCCACAGGACCAGGCAGCCGGCGATGAAGTTGACCAGCGTGGCGGCGATCGGGGTGCCGTAGTGAACGGTTGCGGTGCCGTTCATCGCCTGCTGGAAACTCATCAGGAAGCCCGCTGCCACGGGCAGCAGGAGGGGCAGCAGCAGCGCGGCAGCCCCGCCGGAGCCGGATGTGGCGAAGCGCGGTGATACGGCCCAGGCGACGGCGGCGATGGTGAGGATGCAGCCGACAATCCGGATGCCGGTGACGGATTTCTTGCCCGCGGGGCCCAGGCCCAGCCGGTCCACCAGCAGGCCGCTGACCGTCTGTCCCGTCACGGTGGCGACCGTGAAGAGCGCCACGCCCAGGATGCCGACAGTGAAGGTCTGGGCAAACACGAACAGCGCGCCGATGCCGCCGGCCAGGACATAGGCGGGCGGGAACGCCCGGCTGCGGACGGCGGGAATGATCCGGGCAAGGCCGGCCCGGCCACGCGGCAGCAGCAGCGAGATGAGGATCATGACCAGCAGCCCTGTGCTGAAGCTCACCACCGCGGCGCTGATGCCGTCGTCCAGCCGGGCACCCAGGGCGCCGTTGATCCGGCCCTGGACGGGAATGGCAAGGCCTGCGCCCACCGCCAGCGGCAGGCCTGCGAGTACGGGCAGGCGGGAGGTGGAGGTCATTGGATCCACCTTACGTCAGGCATTATTGCTCTATGAGCATCCCCGTTGACGACGTCCCCATCCGCGACTCCATGATCCGGCTGGGCCAGCTGCTGAAGCTTGCCAACCTTGTGGAGGACGGCGTGGAAGCGGCGGAGCTGATCAAGAACGGGCTGGTGAAGGTCAACGGCGAAATTGACGACCGCCGAGGCCGCCAGCTGCACAACGGCGACACCGTCACCGTGAACGGCCAGACCGTGCGGGTGGTCGCGCCGGAGGCCTAAGACCCCCGGCGCCCTGTGTGCTGTACTCCGCCTGCTGTACCCCGCCGGCGGAAAAAGGGCGTGGCTCCCGGGCCGCCGCCCGTCGTCGTACGCCCTATTTCTTCAGGACCTCGTGGGTGAGGAATTCGCCCACGTGGCCAATTTCCTGCTGGTTGATGCCGTGCCACATTCCTGTGTAGAGCACCTTGGTGAGCTTGACGTGCTTGCGCACCCAGCCCATGGTGTAGTCGATCTTGTCCTCGGTGATCACAGGGTCCTGCTGGTCCCGGCCCCAGAACATGGGCACGGTGCCGTCCAGCTCGGCATCCTTGAACGTGGGGTCGTCGCCGGCGTCCACCACGAACCCTGAAAGTCCGACGACGGCTGCGAAGTCCGCGGGCCGCTGCCGCAGGAGGGTGGTGGCCATGGCCATGCCCATGGAGAAGCCGAGCAGGGACACCGAGGGGTGCCCTTCCCTGATGGTGTCGATCCAGTCCAGGACGTACGCCGAGGCCTTCTTGACCCGGTCCAGCGAATAGTCGATCGAGGCCGTCAGCGGGAACCAGGTAAAGCCCGGGCCCGTGGCGATCGGGGCACGGACGGAGGCGACCGCGAACCCGCCGGGCAGGAGATCCGCGAGGCTCAGCAGGTCCTGCTCGTTGGCGCCGTATCCGTGCAGGAGCACCAGCAGGGGTTTACCGTCCCGCTCGCCTTCAGGGTGCGACCACAGGACGACGGGGGCAGGAAATACTTCGGCTTCAGTCATGGTTTCCATTCTTACAGTTACCCGAAAGTAACAACCTACGTTCGCGTAGGCAGCGAGGCGGAAGGCAGGATAGGACCCGTGACTGACGCAAGCCCCCTCCACAGCCCCATCACGGACACCGGCTCCCACCCCTGGACCCGGTACGTGGCCATGGGCGACTCCTTTACCGAGGGCATCGGCGATCCCGAACCCTCAAGTCCCGGCGGCTACCGTGGCTGGGCCGACCGCGTGGCCGAAGAACTGGGCCGGACGCTGCCCGACTTCGCCTACGCCAACCTGGCCGTCCGCGGCCGGTTGCTCCAGCAGATCGTCGACCAGCAACTCGCCCCGGCGCTGGCGCTCAAGCCCGACCTGGTGACGCTCTCCGCAGGCGGCAACGACCTGATCCGCCCCGGCGGAGACCCCGACGCCCTGGCCGAAAAGCTGGATTCCGTGGTGCAGATCCTGTCCATGGGCGGAGCCACCGTGGTGCTGTTCAACGGTCCCGACACCGGATCCTCGGTGCTGGGAAGGATCCGCAGCAAGGTGGCCATCTACAACGAGAACCTGCGGACCGTCGCGGCACGGCACGACGCCGTGATTGCGGACATGTGGTCCCTGCGGCAGCTCAGCGACCCCCAGATGTGGGACCAGGACCGCCTCCACTTCTCTCCGCTGGGCCACCACACCATCGCAGCAATGGTGCTCGAGTCCCTGAACGTGAAGCACACGCTCGAACCCCGCCACCCCAAACCACTGCCGCCGAGCACCTGGCGAGAGGCCCGCAGCGGTGACCTCGTCTGGGCCCGCGAGTACTTTGTGCCGTGGGTGCTGCGGCGGCTGCGCCACCAGTCCTCGGGCGACGGCATCACGGCCAAGCGTCCGACGCCGGGTCCGGCCTTTGGGCCGGGCGTTCCCCTGGGTTCGGGGGAAGGTCCGCTTGGGACGGCCGACGCAGTGCGGCGCTGAGCTGGTCTGGTCTGGTCTGGGGCAGCGTGCCGGTGACCGCCGGAACGGCATGCGGCCCGTGACCGTTAAGCTGGAAAGACCCACTCGAGAGGCGCAGCACCGTGAGTAACCTGTTTTTCTGGATCATCATCCTGTCATTCGTGATCCCGATGGCCATGCGCATGTACCGGAAATCGGTGGCCAAGCGGAACCACGACCAGAGCTTTCCCGGCCGGTACCCCGAGCAGTTCCCCGGCGCCGGCCAATATCCCGGCAGCCAGAACCCGGGCGGCCAGTTCCCCGGGTCGGCCGGGCCGCAGAGCAGGCAGCCGCGCGATGGCTACACCCAGCAGGACTACTACTCGGGCGGTTTCCGGCAGATCGGGCAGCAGGCACCGAACGTTCCACAGCCCGGGCCCTACCAGTACGGCCAGCCGCCGGTCCCTGGCCAGGGCGGGCAGCCTTTCGGCCAGCCGCCGTACGGGGAGCAGCAGTTCAACCAGGCTCCCTACAACCAGCCCCAGCCCGGCCAGCAGCAGCCCGGGTACCCCGCGCCGGAACAGCCGGCAGCGCCCGCCACTCCCCCGCCGCCGTCGGCCCCGCAGGGATTCCGGGCCCGGAAACTCGCGGAACTGGACCAGAAGTACAGCAACGGCGATATGTCGATGGAGGACTACATGGCCCGCCGCAGCGAAATCATGAACGGCTAGCCTGGGCCGCAGAAACCCTTAGGGGCCCCGGGCGTCGTCACGTTCTGGAGATCATCGATCAGAGGCTTGTTCGCGCAACCCGGCCCTTGAGAGTTCGGATCCGCGGACAAGCCTCTGTTTCTGTGCAGGCCGTGCTGCTAGGCCAGGAACTCCGACCGGAGCTGGGCTCCCAGCTGGCCGATTTCGGTCAGGAAGCCGTCGTGGCCGATAGGCGCCTGGATGAGGTGGACCTCAACGTCGCCGGGAAGGGCCTGGGCCAACTCGTAAGACTGGGACGGGAAGTAGAGCCGGTCCGATTCCACGGCTGCCACGAAAAACCGGGCACTGGTCCGGGCGAGGGTAGCGGCCAGGCTTCCCCGGCCGCGGCAGACGTCGTGGCTCATGAGCGCCTCGGTGAGGGCGATGTAGCTGTTCGCGTCGAAGCGCCGGACGAGCTTGCTGCCCTGGTGGTCCAGGTAGCTCTCCACCTGGTACCGGCCCCTGCCGGCGAGGACTCCGCCCTGCAGGGGCGACTCCGAAGCCTGGGCTTCCCGGCCGAAGCGGTGCTCCAGCTCGGCGGCCGACCTGTAGGTGATGTGGGCAATGCGGCGGGCGAGCGCCAGGCCGTCCTCGGGGCAGGGACCGCCGTAGTAGTCGCCGTCGTTGAAGTTCGGGTCCTGGCGGATGGCCAGGGTCTGGGCCTGGGCGAACGCGATCTGTTCGGCCGTGCTGGCCGCTCCCACCGCGATGACGGCGCAGCGCTGCACCCGTTCGGGGAAAGTGACGGCCCATTCCAGCGCCCGGGCGCCGCCCATGGAGCCGCCCAGCACCGCGTACCAGCTGCTGATGCCCAGCTGGTCCGCCAGGCGGGCTTCAGCTTCCGTGCTGTCCCGGAGCGTCACCAGGGGGAACCGGGAGCCCCACGGCTTGCCGTCGGGGCCGGGCGATGACGGCCCGGTGGAGCCGTAACAGCCGCCCACAATGTTGATGGAGACCACAAAGAAGCGGTCCGTATCCACGGGGGCGCCGGGTCCGGCAAGGTGCTCCCACCAGCCTTCCTCATCGGTGTCCCCGCGGGTCACGTGCGTGCTGCCGGTCAGGGCGTGCTCCACCAGGATGGCGTTGCTGCCATCGGCGTTCAGCGTCCCCCACGTTTCGTACGCCAGGGTGACGTCGGGCAGGAATCCGCCGCCCTCGAGCTGCAGCCCCCCGATGGAGGCATAGCGGACAATTCCGTGTTCGGGTGCGGTTGTACGGGCGACGGTAACCGTCATGGCAAGACCTCTTCTACGCGCTTGCCCGCCGTCGTTTACCGGCAGGCCAGGTCTTCACCCGGGGCACCCCGCCGCGGAAGGAGGGTTGCCGGCCAGCAAGCCGGGGCTGTCACTGGCACTCATGACCTGGTTCGAGTGTACGAAACACCCCCCGCTGATGGCCAAGCATGTGACTGGTTGTGACTTGCCGGTCCGCGCTGCTTTTCCCCGACGGCAGCCCGGCGGAAGGGAGGCCGGCCGCCTGGCCGGCCTCCCGCCGTCGTACGTCTTCGGCTTAGCCGGCCGCTCCCTTGGCGGCGCGGAAGCCCGCCTTAAGGTCTGCCAGGATGTCATCGATGTGCTCGATGCCCACGGACAGCCGCACCAGGCCAGGCGTGACGCCGGCAACCGCCTGCTGTTCCGGGGTCAGCTGGCTGTGGGTGGTGGAGGCAGGGTGGATCACCAGGGAACGGACGTCGCCGATGTTGGCAACGTGGGAGTGCAGTTCCAGGGCATCGACGAACCGCTGCCCCGCTTCGGCTCCTCCGGCAAGGTTGAAGGCGACGACGGCGCCCGTCCCCTTGGGCCCGTACTTGCGGCCGCGCTCGTACCAGGGGCTGGACGGCAGGCCCGCGTAGGCAACCGATTCAACGTCGTCCCGGCCTTCCAGCCACTGGGCCACTTCGGTGGCGTTGGCCACATGGCGTTCCACGCGCAGGCTCAGCGTTTCCAGGCCCTGGGCAATCAGGAACGCGTTGAACGGCGAAACGGCCGAGCCGAGGTCGCGAAGGAGCTGGACCCGCGCCTTGAGGATGTAGGACAGGTTTGCGCCGAGGAGGCCGTTTTCCCCGAGGTCCCTGCCATAGACCAATCCGTTGTAGGTGGGGTCCGGGGTGTTGAAACCCGGGAACCGATCCGGGTCCTTGCTGAAGTCGAATTTGCCCGAATCCACGATGACGCCGGCGATCGCCGCTCCGTGCCCGCCGAGATACTTGGTGGCGGAGTGGACCACGATGTCGGCTCCCCATTCCAGGGGACGGATCAGGTATGGCGTGGAAAGGGTGTTGTCCACGATCAGGGGCACACCGGCCTGGTGCGCCACCCCGGAAATGCCTTCGATGTCCAGGACGTCCTGGCGCGGGTTGGAGACCACCTCGCCGAAGAACAGCTTGGTGTTGGGCTGCACGGCGTCCCGCCACTGGTCCAGGTTGTCCGGGTCCGCCACGAACGTCACGGTGATGCCGAACTTCTTCAGCGTGTGGGCGAACAGGTTGTAGGTTCCGCCGTACAGGCTGGGGCTGGCCACGATGTGGTCGCCCGCCTCTGCGATGTTCAGGATGGCGAAGGTCTCCGCGGCCTGGCCGGAGCTGAGCAGCAAGGCACCGAGTCCCCCTTCGAGGCTGGCGATGCGCTGCTCAACGGCCTCCTGCGTGGGGTTGCCGATGCGGGTGTAGATGGGGGCCAGTTCCGCCAGGGCGAACCGGTTGGCCGCACTCTCGGCGCTGGGGAAGACAAACGAGGTGGTCTGGTAGATGGGCAGTGCCCGGGCGCCGGTAACGCCGTCGGGCTCCTGGCCGGCGTGGATCTGGCGGGTTTCGAAGGACCAACCGTTGGACATTCAAGGCTCCTTTGACATGGGCCCGGCATGCTGAGAGCACCGCGGGCCGCGCTTGCCGCCCGGCCGTTGCCGGACAACCAGGTCCTCACCCGGGGCACCCCACCGCGGATGGAGGGTTGCCGGCCAGCGAGCCGGGGCTTGGCGCTGGCACTCATGACCTGCGCCCAGTGTAGGAACACCTTGGCGGCGGCGGACAGGATTGTGACGAACATGGTCCTGCACGCCAGTTCCGGGCTGAAAACTGAACCCTGCTGAAATGGAAAATTCGAGTAAGGCAAGCCTAAGCTGAGAGCCCGATCACAAAGTGCCAAGATGATGGCATGCGCATGGATCACGTCTCTTACGCCTGTGAACACGATGGCCTCGCGGCCACAACCGAACGAATTGCATCTGCCCTCGGCGTTGAGGCAGTGAAAGGCGGGGTACATCCCCGGTTCGGTACCCGGAATATGATCATCCCGCTCGCGGGCCACAAGTACCTCGAAGTCGTTGAGGTCCTGGACCACCCCGCCTCTGACAAGGCCCCCTTCGGTCAGGCCGTACGGGCCCGTTCGGCGGCGGGCGGCGGCTGGATGGGCTGGTGCGTCGAAGTGGACGACCTCGCCCCCTTCGAGGAGCGCCTCGGGCGCTCGGCCGTCAACGGCAACCGCAAGTTCCCGGACGGCCGGGAGCTCGTATGGAAGCAGATCGGCATCCTGGGACTCATCGCCGACCCCCAGGTTCCCTACATGCTCAAATGGGAAGGCGACCCGTCGCTACACCCGTCCAACGCCTACGACAGCAGCCTCAAGATGAGCTGCCTGACCATCGCCGGTTCCGCTTCGCGGGTCACCGAATGGCTGGGCGAGCCCGTGGAGAAGCCGCTGGAGGACGTGGCTGTGGAGTGGGTGGCCCCGCACGGCACCCCCGGCATCCTGTCCGTCACGTTCGAAACCGCCAACGGAGCCGTCACCCTCTGACCCTTCACCTGTGGTCCGGTGCCACACCGGGCCACAGAAACGGGCGCCTGCCCGCACGAGCTTCGGCCGCTATCAGCCTGTGACAATGGCGTCACCTGCTGATAGCGGCCGAATCCATTTCCGGGCCTGCCCCGCCTAGCTGTACTGCCCAGGGACGTTGGTTTGGTGAATGTGATGACTCGCTGGAGTTGTTGAGCCAAAGGTGAGGACCTCCGGTTGCACAGTGGA
>NZ_JBHWJV010000012.1:0-187322 GCF_042731175.1 Pseudarthrobacter sp. NPDC059871 | reverse complement strand
GGCATGGCTGCACCACTACAATCACCACAGGCCCCACACCGCAATCGGAGGCCATCCGCCCATCAGCCGCTTAACCAACCTGCCTGGGCAGTACAGCTAGACCATCCGTCTGGACGGTGATCTCGAAAGGCACCGCGAAGCCGGTGGCGGGGACGAGGTATGTGCCAGCGGCGATGCCGCCATTCTCCGGCAGTGGGGGGACCCTGCCTGTGCGGCCGCCGTCCGGCGGAGGTGGGGGTGTACGAACCTCCGTAGGCCCTCGCGGGCGGCTCGAGTGGGATGCCGCTGCGTCAAGTCTCCTCCGGCGCAGAACCCGTGACAATGAAGACGGGAACACGCTCTTGCGGTAGGGCCTGGGTGTATCCATCAAAACTGTGTGGGCGACGCTGTAGCTGCATATCCTTCAGATGTGGACACGCTGCCGGAACTGCCGCGGAGTTTCACCCGCATCGTTGAGAAAATGCCTGTTGAAGTTGGACAGATTCGAGAAACCGACCTCGTAGCAGATCTCGGAAATAGCCTTGTCGCTGCGCTCCAAGAGCCGCCTGGCATGGGCCAGCCTAAGTTTTCTGACAAGGTCGCTGAAATTTTGGCCCGTGGCGCGTTTGAAGTACTTCGAAAAGGTCGGCTCTGTCATACCCACCAGTTCCGCGGCCTCGGACATCTTCACGCTGCCAGCATGGTTGCTGAAGACGTACTCAAGGACAATGTCCACTACCGCAGCCGCCTGCCCGTCTAGCTGAGGCCGGAACCATTCGTCGGCAAGGTAGCGTCGCTCTTCTTGCGGGGCCCGAGCCAGCACCACAAAGAGTTCCATCAGGTGTCCCAGCCGGGCCAGCCCGGCGCTGGCCCCCATCGCCTCGATCGAAGCGCCCGCGGCCGCGGCGGAGTGTCCCAGAAATTCGATTCCCCGTTGGGATTGCTCCAGCAGAGGTTTCACCTCGGCCATCTCAGGGACCAGTTCAGCCGTCTGTTCCACCCATTTTCCGTCGAACTGGATCACAGCGTCCCTGTTCTCCAGCACTTCGCCCGCTTCAAGGTCGCTGACCCAATCATGCGGCAGGCCGGATCCGACGAGGGACACATGGCCGGCCTCGAACGTGCCGATGTGGTCTCCCACAATGAACTTGCCTGTGCCTTTGCGGATCAGGTGGATTTCGTACTCGGGGTGGTAGTTCCAGCGTGCCACGGGACTGGGATAGCTGTGCTCCACCCACCGGACCGAGTGTTTGGGATCGGGCGGAATTATCTCACGGTTGGCGCGCATGCCAAGCAGCCTCTCGGCCAGCCTGGCGGCGGCTCCATCGGCAGTGTTCGCGGCGGTCATGGTGGTTCTCCGTACGGTCGGGCGCCTATGCATTCTGGACGCACTTTCCCAGGTCTTTCCTCACAGTAACGCGATACACGTCAAGCACGGAAGAAAATTAGTATCAGAAAGTGGCAACCAGGACGCTAGTTGTGCCTCGTGCCACGGACCTACCCTTGAGGTACTTCAACGGCCCAATCCCATCCCGGTGGACCGCCCCCGTTTAGCCGACGCCCCTGCGCAGCAGTGAAGGCATTTCGGCTCCGCACCTCCCCGAAGAACAAAGGAGTCCTTTATGCGCCCGAAAACGCGCGCCGTAATCCTGTCAGCCGGAGCCCTATGCATGGCCATGAGCGCCTCGGCCTGTGCAGGTGCCGGCGGAGGCAATTCCGCTGGAGACCCGAAAAGCATCAGCGTCCTGATGGTGAACAACCCCCAGATGGAGGACCTGCAGAGGCTTACCGCAGAGAACTTCACCAAGGAAACCGGAATCCGGGTCAACTACACCATCCTGCCGGAGAATGATGTCCGGGCCAAGATCAGCCAGGAGTTCTCCAGCCAGGCGGGACAGTACGATGTTGCGTCGCTGTCCAACTACGAGATCCCTTTCTACTCGGCCAATGGCTGGCTCGCCCCGCTGGACGACGTCGCTGCCGACCCTGGTTTTGAGCAGGACGACATCCTGCCCGCCTACACCGCGTCCCTCACTGGAGAAGACGGCAAGCTTTACGGCGAACCGTTCTACGGCGAGTCCTCCTTCCTGATGTACCGCAAGGACATCCTGGACGCCAAGGGCCTGACCATGCCGGCCAAGCCCACCTGGGATGAGGTGGCCGCCGTCGCGGCGAAGGTGGACGGCGCAACTCCTGGCATGAAGGGCATCTGCCTCCGCGGCCAGCCGGGCTGGGGCCAGGTCTTCGCACCGCTGACCACCGTAGTGAACACCTTCGGCGGAACGTGGTTCGACAAAGACTGGAACGCCCAAGTCAACTCCCCGGAGTTCACCGAAGCGGTGGAGTTCTACACCAAGCTGGTGCGGGACCACGGTGAAGCAGGCGCCGCGCAGGCCGGGTTCACCGAGTGCCTGAACAACATGAGCCAGAGCAAGACCGCAATGTGGTACGACGCGACCTCGGCCGCCGGCGCCCTCGAAGCAGAGGACTCTCCGGTGAAGGGCAAGATCGGCTATGCCCAGGCTCCGGTCAAAGAAACCACATCCTCCGGCTGGCTGTGGACCTGGTCCTGGGCCATGCAGGCCGCTTCCAAAAAGCAGGACGCCGCGAAGAAGTTCATCGCATGGGCCAGCTCCAAGGACTACGAAGAACTCGTAGCTTCCAAGCTGGGCTGGGCCAAGGTCCCGTCCGGCAAACGCATCTCCACCTACGAAAACACCGAGTTCCAGAAGGCCGCACCGTTCTTCGAGGCCGAACGCTTCGCCATCGAGAACGCCGATCCGAAAAACCCCGGAGCCCAGGACCGCCCCGCCGTCGGGATCCAGTTCGTGGGCATCCCCGAATTCGCAGCCCTGGGCACCAACGTCTCCCAAGGCGTGAGCTCCGCCATCGCAGGCCAAGGGTCTGTGGCTGACGCGCTGGCAAAGGGCCAGCAGGCCGCCCAAAAGGTCGGCGACAAGTACAAGCAGCCTTAACCGAACCGCAGGAGAACATCATGACTACCGCAACGGCGCGCATCTCCCGCCCGGGACACACCGCAGCCAAACCATCCCGCAACGCCAGGTCACGTGAACGCGCCCTGGCCTGGGCACGGCGTGCACCACTGCTCCCGGCCCTGCTCTTCCTCATCATCGTCACCCAACTCCCGTTCGTGGTGACGCTGATCATCTCGTTCCTGAACTGGAACAGCCTCAGCCCGGACAAGACCGCCTTCGCCGGACTGGAAAACTACGTCACTGTCCTCACCGATCCCGACCTGCGCCAGGCGATCTTCACCACCATCCTCCTCACCGTTTCCGTGGTGCTCATCAGCCTGCTCATCGGACTCGGCCTGGCCCTGCTGCTGGATAAGAAGTTCATGGGCCGCGGCCTGGCCCGCACCCTGCTGATCGCCCCTTTCCTGGTGGTCCCCGTCGCCGCGGCCCTCATCTGGAAGCACGCCCTGCTCAACCCCACCTACGGGCTCATCAACGGCATCCTGACCTGGGTCTGGTCGCTGTTCGGAAACGCGGCGGCACCGCAACTGGACCTGCTCTCACAGGCGCCGATGATGGCTGTGATCCTTTCCCTGGTATGGCAGTGGACACCCTTCATGATGCTCATCCTGCTCGCCGGCCTGCAGTCGCGCCCCATGGACACCGTGGAAGCCGCCCAGATGGACGGCGCCACACCCTGGGCGATCTTCCGCCACCTGACCCTGCCCCACCTGCGCCAGTACCTGGAACTCGGCGGGCTGCTCGGCGCGATCTACATCGTGCAGAACTTCGACGCCGTCTTCACCCTCACCGCCGGCGGACTGGGCACCGCGAACCTGCCCTACGCCATCTACCAGACGTTCTACTTCGCCAACGAATACGGCCTGGCCTCAGCCGCCGGCGTCGTGGTGGTCATCGGCACCATCATCGTGGCCACCTTCGCACTCCGCACCGTCTTTTCACTCTTCAAGAAGGAGGCAGCACGATGAGCACCCTCACCCCCGCCGCACCGCAGAACACGCCTGCCGGCCGCTCCACATCAGCCACCGCCCTGACCACCGGCAGCCGCCGACGCGGCAAGTCCCGGATGGACCCCACCCGCAACAACACAGCCGCCGGCATCGCCGCCTGGCTGCTCGCCCTGCTCTTCGCCGTCCCGGTCCTGTGGATGGTCCTCACCTCGTTCCACTCCGAGACCGACGCCGCAACCAACCCGCCGTCCGTCGCCGCGAACCTCACCCTGGACGCGTACCGGGAGTTCTTCGGTGAAACCTCCGGCGTCAGCCCGTGGCCGTCGCTGATCAACTCCGCCACCGCTTCGATCCTGTCCACGGTCCTCGTGCTGCTCCTGGCCTTCCCGGCCGCCTACGCGCTCTCCATCCGGCCGGTGAAGAAGTGGACCGACGTGATGTTCTTCTTCCTCTCCACCAAAATGATGCCGGTGGTGGCCGCGATCCTGCCGCTGTACCTCTTCGCCAGGACAGTGGGGGCCTTGGACAACATCTGGTTCCTGATCCTGATGTACACCTCCATGAACCTGCCCATTGCGGTCTGGATGATGCGCTCGTTCCTCGCCGAAGTGCCGGAAGAAATGCTGGAAGCCGCCCAGATCGACGGCGCCAACCTCCTGCTCATCCTCCGCAAGATCATCGCCCCCGTCGCTATGCCCGGCATCGCCGCCACCGCCCTGATCTGCTTCATCTTCAGCTGGAACGAACTGCTCCTGGCCAGGGTCCTCACCGGCGTGGTGGCAGGCACCGCACCGGTGTTCCTCACCGGCTTTGTCTCCGGGCAGGGCCTCTTCCTCGCCAAAGTCTGCGCGGCCGCCGTCGTGATCTCCCTGCCGGTGCTCTTCGCAGGCTTCGCCGCCCAGGACAAACTCGTCCAGGGACTCTCCCTCGGCGCTGTCAAATAGCCCGCCGGTTCCCCGCCTAACTCTTTCAAGGACTACTTCGATGACAACAACAACCACTCAGTCACTTGCCGCCGGCTCCGGACTGCCTGCCACCATGCGCGCCAACATCCTCAAAAGCCAGGGCGAGATGACCATGGAGACCCTGCCCCTCCCTGAGCTCGACGCCGACCAGGTCCTGGTGCAGGTGGCCGCCGTTGGCGTCTGCGGCAGCGACGTGCACTACTACGAGCACGGCCGGATCGGCCCCTACGTGGTGGACCACCCGCTCATCCTCGGCCATGAACTTTCGGGCCGGATCGCCGCCGTCGGAAGCGCCGTTGACCCCGGACGCATCGGCAAGCGCGTCGCCGTCGAACCCCAGCACCCCTGCCGCACCTGCAAACAGTGCAAAGCCGGCCGCTACAACCTCTGCCCGGACATCGAGTTCTACGCCACCCCGCCCATCGACGGCGCCTTCGCTGAATACGTGACCATCCAGTCCGACTTCGCCTACGACATCCCGGACAGCGTCAGCGACGAAGCCGCCGCCCTGATCGAACCGCTTTCCGTCGGACTCTGGGCGTGCGAACGGGCCGGGATCAAGCCCGGCAGCCGGGTCCTGATCGCCGGCGCCGGCCCCATCGGCATCATCGCCGCGCAGGCGGCCCGCGCCTACGGTGCCACGGAAATCTACATTTCGGACATTGCCGAGGACCGGCTGGACTTTGCCCTCAAGCACGGGGCAACGCATGCGCTCAACGCGAAAACGGACAGCGTGGAAGGGCTCGACGTCGATGCGTTCATTGATGCGTCCGGCGCACCGCAGGCAGTCCGTTCCGGAATCAAGGCAGTGGCCCCGGCCGGCCGGGTAATCCTCGTGGGCCTGGGAGCTGACGACGTGGAACTGCCCGTCTCATTCATCCAGAACCGGGAGATCTGGCTCTCCGGTGTGTTCCGCTACACCAACACCTGGCCCCTGGCCATCCAGCTGATCGCCGACGGAAAAGTTGACCTGGACATCCTGGTCACAGGTAGGTTCACGCTCTCCGAATCCGAGGAGGCACTCAAAGCAGGCAAGCAGCCCGGCCAGCTCAAAGCCGTGGTCTACCCGGGCCGTTAGCGCATCTCCTGATGCCACTTTGGAATATGGCAAGGCGGCGGGCGAAGACACCCAGAACGGTTCGGATCAACCTTGTTCGAGCATGTTCGAGTGCATTGTGACCCCCGCTTCAGGCTCATAGTCTCGGGGTGCCCGGCCTTGCTGAATCGCCGGCACACAGCACCCGACACCCCGACGATGAGGTCCCTCCATGGCGTTATCAGCGCACAGAATCCGAAGGCCGGTAGCCGCCTTGGCAGCAGCCGTGACCGCAGCTGCCGGCTTGGCACTCCTGCCGGCAGTCCCTGCAGCAAAGGCAGCAGACTCAACTGCCGTCACCATTACACCTAACCCGGCCAGCCGCGGTGAAGCTTTTGAAGGCTGGGGCACCAGCCTCGTCTGGTTCGCGAATGCGACTGCGGGATACTCACCGGAGCTGCGAGAAGAGCTTTACCAGAAGGTCTTCGGTGAGGACGGCCTGAACCTCAATATTGCCCGCTACAACGTGGGCGGCGGCAATGCCTCGGACGTCAAGGGCTACCTCAACGATGGCAGCGCTGTGGAGGGCTGGTGGAAACCGGTCACTGAAGCGTCACCCGGCCAGCCGGCGTCGAACCTGTACAACCCGGACGGAAGTGTCGATAAGACCCAAGCCAACAAACTCGCATTCCTCAAGGCCTGGAACCCGGACGATCCCGCGTCCTACAACCCCGACGCCGATCAAAACCAGCGCTGGTGGGTAGAGCGCTTGGCCCAGGACCAGCAGATCACGCACTGGGAAGCGTTCAGCAACTCGCCGCCGTGGTTCATGACCAGGAGCGGCTACGTGTCCGGTCAGGTCAACACGGCCAAGGGCGAGAATCTGCTGCCCGAGGCGGAAGGCAAGTTCGCCGCCTACATGCGCCACGCCGTCGAACTTCTTGAAAAAGGCAGCGGGATCACGGTAGACACCATCGATCCTTTTAACGAGCCCAACTCCGGCTACTGGGGCACGGACATCAACGCCGCCACCGGAAAGCCACCCACCAACTACACGCAGAAGCAGGAGGGTGCGCTGATCTACCCGGCGGCCCAGGACCGCGTGACCAAACTGCTCGCAGCCGAGCTGGCGAAGGGGAACACGGACGCCGTCATCTCCGCGATGGACGAGACCGACCCCACTAAGTTCATGACCAACTGGAACGGCTACAGCCAGGAAGCCAAAGACGCCGTGGCGCAGCTCAACGTCCACACGTATGGCACCAACGACCGTCGCCGGGTCCGCGACCTGGCAGCCTCCACGGACAAGCCCCTGTGGATGAGTGAAGTCGGCGGTTTCTGGACCGGCAATCCTGCGCTGGGCGACTCAACCAGCGGCTGGGACCGCTCCAACATCACCAACGGCCTGGGCATCGCGAGCCGCATGGTCAACGATCTTCGCGAACTCGATCCCAACGCCTGGGTGTTCTGGCAGCCCGTGGAGGACACGTACAAACAGGAGAAGGCAGACAAGGGCTGGGGCTCCATCTACGTCGACTTCGACTGCAACTACGCCGGCCGCGAGGGCTACTCGAACCGCCGGATCAACGACGGCGACACCCCGGACGCCGCCAAGTGCAAGGTGCTGACCAACCAGAAGTACAACACCACCCGGAACTTCACGCACTACATTCGACCGGGCGATTTCCTCATCCAGAACAACGATCCCAAAACCGCCAGCGCCCTTCGCGCCGACGGCAACGGCGCCACTCTGGTCCACTTCAATGACACCCCGACGCCGGAAAAGGTCACCATAGACCTTAGCCGCTTCGGCAGCATCGCGCCCGGTGCCACGGTCACGCCCGTGGTCACCACCAAGTCGCCCCTGGACGACATCGAAAAGAACGCCCTGGTCAAGGGCGCCCCGGTGGCAGTGAATGCCGGGGCGAAGTCTGCGACGCTTGAGGTTCCTGCCGCGTCTGTGGTGACGTTCGTCGTCGACGGCGTCAGTGGAGTTTCGGACGACGCCGCACCTGTGCAGGACGGCCACAGCTACCACCTCAGCGGCGAAGCGAGCGGCAAGTACCTGACTGCGGGTTCCGGCACCGGCGCATCGATCCAGGATCTGGGCACGGACGCCGCGGGTGTTGCTCCGCAGATCTGGACCTTTACGGCAGTGAACTCCGGCGATGAGTTCGCCAACGACCGCCGGTGGGTTGTCACCGGCGAGGACGGGCGGGTTCTGAGCGGCAACGGCGGCGTAATGAACGGCAGCCAGAGCGGGGCGGCTTCGCTTGCTTCCCTGACGTTGGATCAGGCCAAGGCCACTCCTTCGGCACAGTGGATACTGACTACGGAAAACGGCAAGCAGTGGACCCTGGTGAATGCCGCCGCTGCCATCGCCCTCCAGGTTTCGGGCAACCAGACAGCAGCTGGGACATCAGTTGCCCTGGCCTCCTCAACCGGCACCACTGCAACTGCTTTGGCCAGCCCCCATCAAGCATGGGCGTTCACTGACATCGCCGATCTGAAACTGCTGGGTGTCTCGCCGGTTGAAATGAGCACGCCAGTGGGGACAGCTCCCATTCTCCCCGCCACCGTCACTCCCGTTTATGAGGCCGGCCCCGGCAAGCCACTGGCCGTGACGTGGGCGCCGGTTGACCCCGCCTCTTGGCAGAAAGCCGGCAAAGTGACGGTTTACGGTTCCGGTGTGGACCCGTACGGCCAGACGTTCGATGCTGTCCTTACCATCACCGTGGGTGCCTATATTGCTACCGATCCCGTTTCGGTGACTGTTGGTGTTGGTTCATCCATGGCATCGGTGCAGGCTGGGGCCCCGGTTACTGTGCCTGGCCAGATCGCAGACGGACCTGCCCGGAACCCGCTGACCGCCAGCTGGGATTGGTCTTCCCTGGCCGAATCCTCGCTGCAAGCCACGGGAAGCGTGACAGTTTCCGGAACCGCCAACGGGCTCCCGGCAACCCTGACCGTCATTGTGGTGGACCACATTCCTGTGGCCAACATCTGCAGGGACGACCCTGCCACAACAGCCACAGCGTCTTATACCGAAGGCTCGTACACCGCCAAGAACACCTGCGACGCCAACGCCTCCACACGCTGGTCCAACTGGGTGAGCGGCGGCCGTGCGGGGGACTCGTTGAGCTACGGCTTCGGCCGCGATTACACCGTCTCATCGGTGACCGTCACGTCTGCTGAGAAGGCTGCAGCAAGCCTCAAGGTCCAATACCAGGATGCAGCCGGCGCATGGAAGGACACATCGGCAGGGACGGTGGCTGGCCTCTCGGTCACCTCGCCCACCACGGTCTCCTTCGATCCGGTGACCACGCGCGGCGTCAGGGTTTCCTTCGTGACCACGGCCTCGTACACCAAGGTGGCTGACGTGGCCATCGCCGGAACACGTTTGGCTGACGCCGGGCTCGCGGACCTCGGCAGGCTCCTCGTCAACCAGTCACCGGTGGTGGGCTTCACTCCCGGAACCAGCGACTATTGGGCGCTGACCGCGACGGCGGCTCCCGCCGTCGTCGGCTACCCGTTGGACACGAACGCAAAGGTGACGGTTCGGCAGGCAACTGCGGAAAGCCCGACGGCGGTAGTCACCGTGACTGCCCCGGACGGAACCACGAAGGACTACCGTGTGGCGGTGTCCACCGGCAAAGACGCGTGCAAGAACGATGGCTGGAAGACGAGCCCCTCGCCCGTGTACAAGAACCAAGGGCAGTGCGTTAGCAGCTTCGCCGCCGGTATGTAGGACTCCGGACGCAACGAGGCCCCCTCCAGCAGAGTTCCGAGGGGGCATCGTTGTCTCTGGAATCCCTGCGCGACGTCGCCGGCGCCCGCGAAGTGACATTCAAAAAACGGCGGCTGCCCGTCAGAGAATCCGTGGCAGGGCGCGTTTCCAGGTCATGGGCGGTCCCGGGACCTGATCAACGGGGAAGTGGAGCACGTGGGGCTGCAGCGTCATTGGCGGCAAACCCTGCGGAATGGCCCATTCGTTGCTTGGCCGTGTGCGTTCCCTTGCCGATTGGGACCTGCGCGGTGGCCTTTGCCAGTCCGAAGAGCGGCATTCCGCTGTAGATGGTCTCAATTCCGGCCGACGGCACCTGGTATGTCTCATGCCAGATACCGACATCCCCGGTCCCGGAGAGTTCCTTCATGAAGCGCCTCCACGGTTCCAGGTGCGGGGCGTCCCGGTCTGCGGCAAACTTCCGCAGATGTTCAGGGCTCTGCCAGTAGCTGACCATCAAGGTGGTGCGGCCAAACCACTGTTCAACCCCGAGCATCCCGGCGTCAGGGCTATCGGCGAGATGGCGCAGCATGCGCGGCATGGCCGCAGCGACTTGGGCGACCTTGCCGATTTTCCACCAGCGGTTGGCGCGCATTCCGATCAGGAACACCGTCACCGAGTCCGAGCCTGGGTCAGCCGTGAACCGGCCGGGATAAACCTGTTGCCCCATGACGTGCCTTCCGGAGAGAACGGGATTTGTTTTGTAACATGGTTACAAAACAATGTTATGGAAGAGTGGTGAGTATGGCAAGACCTGTGGTGCATACCAGCACGCTTCGTGATGAGCTGCTGTCGGTGGCGGCTGACCTGGTGGACCGGAACGGCCCGGCCAAGATCACTGTGCGGGACGTGGCGGCAGCGGCGGGAACATCGACGACGGCCGTTTACTCACTGTTTGGCGGGAAATCCGAACTGCTCGCCGCAGTGGTGGATGACGGGTTCCGCTCGTTCGGCAGCTCTCAGGAGGCCGCGCTCAAGGATGGCCTGCGCGGGCTCGGCATCGCCTACAGGCATTGGGCGCTGAGTCATCCGGCACTGTACCGGCTGATGTTCGGCGGTGCGCTGGCTTCTTTCGCCGAGTGTTTGCCGAGTCCGGACGCCACCACCGATGCCATGGGTCCCTTAAAGGAAGCGGTGACTGCAGCCCAACCGGCCGAGGGGCGGCTCGCGGCGCCGGTGGAGATCATCGCAGCAGCAATTTGGGGGCAGGTCCATGGCCTGGTGAGCCTGGAACTCGCGCAGGTTGGACCACCCGGCATGGACTGGGACGCCGCTTACGACGCCGCCCTCGAAGCAATAGCGCGCAGCTGGACCATACCGGTGGCTTCCAACCCGTCGATGGGCTAAGGGCTCTGCTGCACGACTCCGCCGGACTGATCAACGGCTGTACTCCTGATCCTGGGACAGACGCCGGCCGATTCTGCTCGCATCCCGTCCTGGATGAAGTGGGCCGGAATGTTGGGCCGCCGCCCGTCCTGCATTTTGGACGTTTGATTGGAGTCCGCGGGTCTTCACGAGGTTCTTCCGCCGCCCTGTTCCAAGGGTGCGGGCGCGACATGGCATGATCGTCTCGGAAAGACACGAACAGGGAAACGCGCGGTCAACTTTCAAGAACCGGGCACAAGAATATTGGGGGAAGCGGTATGGAGCCGCAGAAACATACGGGCCCGGGGTACCCGCATCAACCTCCCTATCCGCCCCAGCAGCACTACGCACAGAACCCAAGACCATATCCCCAGCATTGGGCTCCTCCTCCACCCGGGAAAAACAAGAACAGTAGGACGGGATGGATCCTTGGAAGCATCGTTGTGCTCCTGACGATCTGCGGAATCCTCCTGTTTGCCGGCTGCTCCGCCTTGGTGACTGAGATCAATGGAGGTGGCGGAAGCCAGGCCGAGAAGGCAGCGGCCATGAGCGCTGCAGCGGACAACCTACCGGGGGACGGCTGGACTGAAACGTATCGGTTTCAGCGAAAGGTTGACCCCGGTTGCCTTTCCATCGACACCCACTGCCTCAGACTGGAAGCTGCGTGGGCGGTTGATCACGAAGTAACCGTTGACGAAGTTGCGTCACGCCTTGGTCAGAGCATCGACGAGTTCGAAGGATCTGGTGACGGGACCTGCATGACGAACCGCGACAGCAACAGCACGACCCAGATTTGCGTGGGTGACAGCGCTGATGGCGGACACAGTGCAAGGGTCACTATGACGCGGAAGTAGCGTGCAATGCGCAAAGTGCCCACGTCGGGATAGCCGGGAGGCGCCCGTCATGTGAGGCTGGCCCTGTGGCCGTCGTATCCCTCACGATCAGGAAGAATGGACGCCGTGAGTTCCCCAGATACCGTCGTACCGCCAAAACGCCAGACCTTCTGGGCCCGACTTGGAGGCATCGCGTTCGTCGCGATATTGCTGCTGACAGGACCAGTGCTGATCGGGATTGGCTCCTCGATGACCGATTCAGATGAGGAGCTCGCGCGCACCGGCCTTCATGCCACGGGCTCCATTGTGGACTTCGACGACGTCCGGAAGGCGTCGAACCGGAAAATAACTGTGGAATACATGGCGGCTGACGGCACTCGTTACTCGACCTTTGCTTCGGTGGACCACGACCAGCACCCCGCAGTCGGTGGGGAGGTCACCGTGATCTACAGTGAATCGAATCCCGTCGAGGCCGTCGTTGTGGGCTACGACAGCAGCGGCGTTTCCCTCCGCGGCATCGGTGCCCTCTTCCTGCTGATATTCACCGTTCCCCTTGGCTTGGTCCTCATCATCAAGGGATTCCGGAAGAACCGCAACCAGCGAACCTCCTAGCCTTTCGCCGGCGTTTGGGCCGGGTGCCTGGCCGCCCCCTTGAGGCCCGGCACTATGACCCTTTCTGTGGTCGGCATCGCCTCACCTAACAGCTAACCGACGTGGTCAGGCCAGCAGCCAGCGCCACCAGCGTGGCCGCTCCGGTTCCGGCGCAGGCTCCGGCTCCGGTTCCTCACCCAGTGCCAGCGCTGCCTCGACGATGTCGTCCGTGGTGAGTGTCATGACGGCCTCACGATCGAGCGAGTCGAGGCTCTGTTCCCCGTCGAGCGATAACCGCAGCGCCTGGCGGTTTATGGACTGTTCGAACAATGTTCGGGCGAACCGTGCGTTGCCGGAGTCCTCGCCCGCGTGGAGTCCGGTGAAGATGCGGCCCAGCATCTGGTCTGCGCCCGGCTCCAGAATATATTCGTGCGTTGCCAGCATCTGGTGGAAGATCGTCTGGAGTGCGTCGACGGAGTAGTCGGGGAACGTGATTTCCCGGGCGAAACGGGAGCGCAGGCCGGGGTTGGAGAGAAGGAAGGACTCCATGAGCCGCGGGTACCCGGCCACGATCACCACCAGGCGGTGGCGGTGGTCTTCCATCCGTTTGAGCAGGACCTCGATCGCCTCGGGACCGAAGTCCATCCGGCCGTCTTCCGGCGCCAGCGCGTAGGCCTCGTCGATGAACAGGACTCCGTCAAGCGCACGCCGGATCACCCGGTCTGTCTTGATGGCGGTCTGGCCGACGTACTGCCCGATCAGGCCCGAACGGTCCACCTCGACCAGATGGCCTTTCTGCAACAGCCCGACGGCCCGGTACATCTCGGCCAGGAGCCTCGCCACGGTGGTTTTGCCCGTGCCCGGATTTCCCAGGAACACCAGATGCTGGGAGGTGGCCACCTCAGGCAGGCCGTGCGCCTTACGGCGGGCCTGGACCTGGAGCAGCGCGACGAGGGCCCGCACCTGCTCCTTCACGGTCTCCAGTCCGACCAGCGCGTCGAGCTCGGCCTGCAGTTCGGCCAGCGGACGGGCCGGCCCAGGTTTGGCGCCCATAAGGTCACCCATCAGGTCGTCGACGCGTTCCGAACCGGGCAGCTTGAGCTGATCGGTCAGGTGGCCGATGGTTTCGCGCAGGTCGTCGAGCGGATTGCGGCTGAGAGCCATGCATCAACTGTAGACCCGATGAGCCGCCTAGGAGGTCGTGTTTGTAGCTCCCAGCGGAGTCAGTCCGTTCGCTCGAGTTGGGGGAGTGGGCCGACCGACGAGTCCGGACTCTGTGGTGGTTCGGTGGAGGGCATGGATGTGGTGCGCTTCGCGGGCTTTAGTTCGCTGACGAGGGAGCCAGCGACGATGAATATGGCTCCGGCGATTGCGATCGGGGGAAGCCGGTCGCCGGCTGCCCGGCCGATGATCGCTGCCCAAACCGGCTCGCCGGCATAGATGATCGTGGCCCGCGTTGGTGAGACTGATTTCTGGGCCCAGTTCATGGTGAGCTGGATAAGGCAGCTTGCCACTCCCAGTGCGATCGCGGCGACAACCAATGGCCAGGAGAAGGGCGGCAACCCCTCTCCTACGATGGGCATGGTCACGAAGCCGAGCAGCCCGGCGACAAGCAGCTGCACCACTGTCACCCGGCCGAGGTTCACTTTGCCGGCAAACCAGCCGATGAGAATGATCTCCGCTGCGATTGGAAGGGTGCTGACGACGGTAGCGATCTCTCCGGGGCCCAGGGCGAGGCCGGCGTTCCCGGGATCAGCGAGAAGAACGAGACCGACGAAGGCAAGTCCTACGCCGATCCATGTCAGAACCCGTGGCGGCTTCCTGAAAACCAGCCACTGAAGCAGGGGAACCAGGGGAACGTAGAGGGCTGTGATGAAGGCTGAAGTGCTGCTGTTGATCGTTTGAAGGCCAACAGTCTGGAGTCCATATCCCAGGAAGATCATCACACCTATAGCGGAGCCTGCCGCGATCTCCTTCAGTGTGATGCCACGGAGGCTGCGTGCGAACACCAGCACGCTGATAACAGCGGCCGTCAGGAACCGGATGCCGACGAAGAACCATGGTCCGCTGTGTTGCACCGCGATGTGCACAATGAGGAAGGTTGCCCCCCACACGGCAGTAATGAGGACGAGTGCGGCTTCTTGCTTGGAGAGTAAACGCCACGGCGTGCGGTTGTGCAACATAATGCTCACTGTATGGTGCAGAATGGTGCACATGCAACATGAGGAAACGGCCGGAGTCCTGGCGCACGTCAGCGAGAATGTTCGGCACTATCGGGCGGCGGCCCATCTAAGCCAGCTTGCGCTGGCAGACCGTGCCGGCATCAGCCGCCGCACTGTCGTCAAGCTTGAGGCGGGTGAGGCAAACATCAGCCTGACTGGTCTCGATCATCTTGCCGATGCGTTGGGTGTCACCTTCGTCGACCTCGTGGCTGCACCTGCGGCACCCCATGCAGATATCAGCGAAGTTGCATGGCGGGGAAATCAGGCGGGCAGTGTCGCAGTGCTTCTGGCATCCGTTCCCGCCGCCAAGGATGCGCAACTGTGGGCCTGGACGCTCGAACCAGGCGATCGCTACGACGCAGAGCCCGATCCCGTGGGATGGTCGGAGATGCTCCTCGTCTCCGAGGGATCAGTCCGCGTCGAGCAGGAAGGCGGCGTCACCGACCTTCATGCAGGTGATCACCTCGCTTTCCCCACTTCGCAGCAGTACGCCTACGCCAACGTTTCCGACACCCGGGCACGCTTCGCTCGTGTCGTCGTCAGCTGACATACCCCATCCCCCTGGTCAGGCGAGCGAGGCCAGAAGCCGCCGACGTTCACTCGGGCGCCCAGGTCGGATCGCCCGGCGCCCGGCCAGCCTAGCGGATGGGCTGCTGAGCCAACGCAGCAAGGCGCAGATCGCGGGTGCGCCCCAGGTGCGTGGCCAAGGCCTCGGAGGCGCCGTCCTGGTCGTGGTCACGGATGGCTTCGAGAATCAGCTCGTGCTCTTCGACCGTGTGCTCCAAGCTCCATGCGTTGCCTACAGGGGCGTCATCGAAGAGCCGCATTTGCGTGATCACGCGGTCCAGGAGCGCCGCCAGCGTCTTGTTGTGCGCAGAAGCCCACAGCGCCTGGTGCCAACTGGCGCTCGCAGCGGAAAATCCCTGCACGTTCTCCTGTTGTGCCAGCACTTCCCCCAGGTGTGCCAGCCGAGCCAGATCCAGGTCCGTGCGGCGGAGCGCCGCGGATGCTGCCGCCGCTGATTCCAAGGCAATCCTGGCTTCATACAACTCCATGATGTCTTCCGAGGACGAGTCCCTGACCCGGAATCCCCTGGGCACGCGTTCGAGCAGCCCATCTTGTTCCAGCCGCGTCAGGGCCTCCCGGACGGGGGTTCGGGACACCCCGTACCGCTTTGCCAGTGCGGTTTCCAAGAGGACTGTTCCTCGGTTGATCGAGTGGTCGATGAGCTCGGCCTTCAGGCGGGAGTAGCAGTCGGCGGGTGTGCCGGTGAAAGATTCTGCTGCTCCGGGCGGGGCGGGCGCAGCGCTGGACATCTCTGTCGTCATGGGGTCCTCTGTGGGTGCGCAACGGGGCCAAGTAAGCGTCATGTTGCTGTGTAATCAAGGATCCTATCGAATCCTGCCGTACGCAGTTTGTAATAAGTCATCATCTTATGTAACTGACGTACTCGCTAGGTAACGCCTGTATCCATATGTATCCATAGCTGCTTATCGTGTGTTCCATGACCACCGAACACCTTGAAACCGTTGGACTCCTGTCCCGCCTGATCCGCAACGCCTGCGTGAACGACGGGACCCCGGACTCGGGCCAGGAGATCAGGAACGCCCGCACGTTGCTGGATTTCTTCGAGGGGTCCGGCGTCCGGCACGAATGGGTGGAACCGCACCCGGGGCGGGTCAGCCTGATTTTCCGGGTTCCCGGGACGGATCCCGACGCCGAACCGCTGACACTCCTTGGACACACGGATGTGGTCCCGGCCGATGACAGGGAATGGGAGAGGCCGCCGTTCAGCGGGGACATTCGTGACGGCACGGTCTGGGGGCGCGGCGCCGTCGACATGCTGAACCTGACCGCATCGATGGCCGTGGTCACAAAGCGCATCGCCGAACGCGGCGAACCGCTTGCCGGAGACCTTGTGTTCGCCGCCGTGGCCGACGAGGAAGCCGGCAGCAGGTTCGGCGTGGGCTGGATCTCCCGGAACCGGGAGGACTTGCTGCCGTGGGGCAATGCGCTGACGGAAAGCGGCGGCGCCCACCTGCCATCAAAGGACAGGCGAACCCTCACCATCACGGTGGGGGAGAAAGGGTCAGCTCCCCGAAGAATCGTTGCCCGCGGAGTGTCCGGGCACGGCTCCATGCCATACGGAAGCCGCAACGCAGCCGTCATCATTGCCGACGCCACCCTCCGACTCGCCCGCCACAGGGGCGCGCCGCTTCTGGGTGGTCAGTGGGAACGCTTTGTCCGGGCGCATGGATTTGATGCTGCCACCGAAGCTGCGCTGCTGAATGAGGACACCCTTGGCAGCGCCCTCGGCTCCTTCGCGGACGCTGTCAGGTTCGCCCACGCCGTAACCCACCTGACCATCTCGCCCAATGTCCTTCACGCCGGCGGCAAGGCCAACGTCATTCCGGGAGAAGGGACCCTGCACCTGGATATCAGGGTCCTGCCCGGACAAACAGAAGAGGATGTTGACGCGGAACTCGCGGCGGCGCTGGGCGACCTCGCTCCGGAACTGACCATTGAACGGCTGGGATTCTGGCCACCGCAACTCCCGTCCTCCGAGGACAGCCGGTTGTACCGCGCGCTGTCCGACGCCGTCCGCCACCAGTTTCCCGGAGCAGACACCGTTCCGGTCCTCACCGGCGGCGGCACCGATGCCCGGTTCATCCGGCAGCGGGGCGGCAACGCCTACGGCTTCGCCCTGTTCGAACCCGAGTGGGGCATCGGCAAGTACCGGTCCCTCTTCCACGGCGCGAACGAACACATCGATGTCACCAGCCTGCTCCGCACGGTGGCGGCGCTTGAGCACGCCACGCTCGCCTTCCTGGCGCCCGGGCGAGAAGGCAAGATACTGGCCTCCGCCGGTTCCAGCGCTAAAAACACAAAACCCTGACAGGAATACTCCAATGACCCTTCCAACAACAGAACCCTGGCAGTGGCCGGAAGCCGTCTGGCGCCCTCTGGTTGAGCACGTCCGCGCCGGGCAAAGCCTCACCCCTGCCCGATGGCCCGGCGGCGCGCAGGTGGCCGTGGGCATAAGCTTCGACGCCGACCACGAAACCCCCGCACTCCGGGATGCCGCCACTACACCGGGGACACTGTCCACCGGACAGTACGGGGCCCGGACCGGCCAGCGGCGCATCCTGGACCTGCTCGCCCGACACGATGTCCCGGCGTCGTTCTACGTGCCCGCCGTCTCGGCCCTGCTGTACCCGGGGCAGATAGCTGACTTCGTCGACGCCGGCCATGAAGTGGGGGTGCACGGTTGGATCCACGAGCGCAACACGCTCCTGGCCTACGAAGACGAACTGGACCTCACTGGCCGGAGCCTGGACGTGCTGGAAAAGGCCAGCGGGCGGCGGCCCACGGGGATCCGTACACCGTCCTGGGATTTCTCGCCCAATACGCTGCAGATCATTCGCCAACTCGGCTTCACTTACGATTCTTCCCTGATGGCCGACGACGAGCCCTACGAACTCCTCGCCGCAGGGAGCCCCACCGGGATCATCGAACTGCCCGTGGAATGGATCCGGGACGACGCCCCCTACTTCGGATTCGCCCGGTACGCCGCAGTCCGGCCGCATTCAACCCCTGCCGATGTGCTGGGCATCTGGAAAGCAGAGTTCGACGGCGCCCTGCAGGAGGGAGGCCTCTTCCAGCTCACAATGCATCCGGCCCTGATTGGGCACCGGTCCCGTATCGGGATCCTGGAGGAGCTGATCACCTATATCCGCGAAAAATCGGACGCCTGGTTCGCCACCCACGAGGACATCGCCCGGCATGTTGCCCCGGGCCTTCTCGCCGGAAGCGCCTCCGCCGGAGACTACGCTGCAGCGGGACAGCCGGTATGACCGCCCCGCACGCCGTTGTCACCGGCGCCGCGTCCGGGCTCGGCGCCGCGATTGCCCAGGAACTGGCCTCCCACGGCTGGAACGTCACGGGCGTGGATCTGCAGGAGGAGGAGCTCGGCCGCCACCTCGGCGACCTCGCAGCAACCTATGGCGTCAGGACACGGTCCATCGCCGGAGACCTGGGTGATGCCGGCTTCGCCGCATCAGTGGTGCCCACTGCATGGGCTGATGCCCCGGTGGACGGCCTGGTTAATGCTGCTGGCATTTACCCCGCCATCGGCTTCTTCGACCTGACGGCGGAGGACTGGAACAGGGTGCAGAACGTCAACGTCCTGGCCCCGCTGCTCGCAACTCAAGCACTGGGACGCCTGGCCATCGCAGCCGGCCGGCCCGCCGCCGTCGTAAATATCGCCTCCGGCGCAGCAAATCGGGCACGTCCGGGGGCCGCCCACTATTCCACCTCGAAGGCTGCCCTGGTTATGGTCACCAAAGCCACGGCCATCGAACTGGGCGGCGCCGGCATCCGGGTCAACGCCGTATCACCGGGCTTCTTCCGGGTGGAAAGCGCCGTAAACCCGGTCACAGAGGAATACGCGGACCTCCTTTCCGGGACAGTCCTGCCGGGACCAGCCAGGCCCGCCTCCGTAGGCGCAGCAGTCCACTTCCTGCTCGGTGAGGGAGCGCGCTGGATCCACGGAGCCGTCATCCCGGTGGACGGCGGCTCATCCGCAGGGACCACAGCACTTCCACAGCACTGGGAGGAACAGACCGGCTGGCAGTCCGGACACCGCCCAGCACCCCATAACCACGAGGAGACCAGCCCATGACATCACACCGGCACACCAAGCGCGGCTACACGATCATCGGAGCGGGGGCCATCGGCGGCACAGTTGGCCACGCCCTCCTCAAGGCCGGCCACCCGGTAGTGTTCATCGATACCGACGCCTCCCACGTACAGGCCGTCCGGGACGAGGGCCTGGGCATCAGATTCCCGGACGGGCGTGAGGACACCGTGCAGGTGCCCCACATCTACACGCCGGACGATTATCCGGCCGGACGCGGCCCCATCGAACGGGCCGTGATCGCGACCAAATCCCAGCACACCCTCGACGCCGCGCAGTGGGCCGCCGCCCACCTTAGCCACAACGGTTTCATCGTGTCGCTGCAGAACGGGCACAATGAGCCGGTTATCGCTTCCGTGGCAGGTCCCCACCGCGTGCTGGGGGCGTTCGTGAACATCTTCGCGGACTACCTGGAGCCGGGCGTCATCAGCTTTGGCGGGCCCGGAGCGCTGTCCGTAGGACATCCTGGCGGCGGCGCCCCTGACACCCGGGTGCTGGACGTCGCGTCCGACTTCCGGGCCTACGGTCCCGTCACGTCCACGGCGAACCTGGCAGGCTACCGCTGGGCCAAGCGCTCATTCGCGGCCATCCTGGGGCTGGCTTCCGTGGTGGACGCACCGCTGGCCGACGTGGTGGCAAAGTATCCGGACCTCGCCTTCCTGGCCGCCCGGGAAGCCGTTGAAGTTGCAGTCCGTGAAGGGATCATCCTGGAAAGTTTCGACGCCTTCGAACCTTACGCGTTCAGCGACGCCGCCTCAGGATCGGCCCGCGACGCCGCAACCACCCGCCTCTCCGACTGGCTGGCCACCCAGCCGAAGGACCGCAGTGGTGGATTCCGCGACATCGCCGTCCGCCATCGGCCTACAGAGCGGCTCCTCATCGACGACGGATACGCGGACCTCGCCGCAAAACATTCCGTGTCCACTGAACTCAACGCGGCCGTCCGCAGCATCCTCCAGGATGTGGCCGCCGGGCGTGGACAGTTCTCCTGGACACACCTCGACAGCCTGCGCCGCCGCTTCGCCGAAGCCCCGGCTCTTACCAGCTAACCACCCTCCGAAAGCGAACACATCATGACCATTTCCTCACCCCGGCGGCTCCCTGCCGCCGTCGCCGCACTGGCAGCTGCCGGCGCACTGGTCCTGTCCGGCTGCGGTACCTCTGCCGGAACGTCTTCCGGCGGGGCAGCATCCACCGCAACGCCGAAGGCCGGGGGAGACCTCAAGGTTGCTATCGACGCCGATCCCATTTGCCTCGACCCCAGCCAGAGCAACCTCATCGCCAGCGGCGTCATTGGACGCCAGCTGGTGGACTCACTGCTGTTCCAAGACCCCGAAACCAGCGAGTTCAAGCCCTGGCTCGCTGAAAGCTGGACCGCGAACGCCGACGCCACCGGCTTCAGTTTCGTCCTCCGGGAAGGGGCAACGTTCTCCGACGGAGCCCCCGTGGACGCAACCGCCGTTAAGACCTTCTTCGACCAGGTGGCCGCCAGCGCCGGCAAGAACCCCACAGGTGCGGGTTTCCTGGCAGGGTACAAAGGCACCTCAGTGGCTGACGCAACACACCTGACGGTGGAATTCGCGGCCCCCAACGCACCTTTCCTCACCGGGGCCGCCAGCCGCTCGCTGGGCATTCTCAGCCCGTCCACCGTCAACACCACGTTCGAAGACAGGTGCCTGGGCAAGGGACTGATTGGTTCCGGCCCATTTGTGCTGGACTCCTTCACCCCTGGTGAAAATGCCAGGATCACCGGACGCAAGGACTACAACTGGGCACCGGCCGGCGCCGCGCACCAGGGCGCCCCCTACCTTGACTCGGTGACCTACACCGTCAGCGCCGAGCCCAGCGTCCGCAGCGGCAGCCTGAAGTCGGGGCAGGTTGACGTGGCAACCACCATCCAGTCCCAGGATGAGGCAAGCCTCTCCGGTGGGGGGTTCACCATCGCCTCCCGCGTCAACCCTGGAGTGCTGACGGCCGTCTCGGCCAACCTCTCGGGAACCGGCCTCATCGCCGACGGCACCATCCGGGAGGCGCTGCAGCTGGCTATCGACCGCGAAGATATCAGCAACGTGGTCCTCTCGCCTTCCTACGGCGTGGCCAAGAGCGTCCTGGGTGAAACGACGCCCGGCTTCAAGGACCTGTCGGCGGAACTCGCCGCCGACCCGGAAGGCGCCAAAAAGCTGCTCGAGGACAACGGCTGGAAGACCGGAGCAGACGGCATCCGGGAAAAGGACGGCAAACGCCTGTCCCTCAGCGTCCTGTACTTCTACCAGACCAACGTCTACGAGTACCTGCAGCAGCAGTTGCGCGCAGTGGGCATCGACTTGGTCCTGAACCAAGTGACGGCCGCCGTCTTCTCCACCGAGATGCGTTCCGGCAAGACAGACCTGGTGCAGGCGTCCTTTTCCCGGCCTGACGCGGACATCCTCCGCACGGTTTTCGGCCAGAGCCTGAACAACTCCACCTTTGCCAAGGACGGGACTGCCGGCAACGCGGAGATCCAGGCCTTGCTCCAGCAGCAGCGCGAAACAACTGACACCGGCCAGCGCGCAGCGATCGCCGGCAAGATCCAGGACCAGCTGATTGAACGCAACTGGTCCTTCCCGCTGGCGCAACTGGTGCAGGTCCTTGGGGTGTCGCCGGACGTGACCGGACTCTCCTTCGATTCCTTCTCCGTGGTCACTTTCTACGACGCCGGTTTCGTGGAGTAGCCGGCAATGCTCAGGTTCCTCACCAAGCGCGTGGCCCACGCACTCCTTGTGCTGTGGGCCGCGTTCACCCTGTCCTTCACCGTGCTGTTCGTCCTGCCCGGAGACCCGGTGGCCCTCATGCTGGGCACCGAGCAGATGGCATCGCTGACGCCCGCCGAACTTGCCGAACTGCGCCACACCATGGGAACGGACCAGCCCTTCCTGGTCCAGTACGGCGACCAGTTGTGGCGCGCCCTCCACCTGGACCTTGGCCAGGCCTACAGCAACGGCGTGGGTGTCACCCAGATCCTTGGCGAGGCAGCACCCAAAACCATTGCGCTGGCGGCCGCATCCCTGGCGCTGGGGGTAGCGGCCGGCGTCGCCATCGCTGTGCTGGCAAACCTCACGCGCTCCGGATTGGTCCGTGGGTTCCTGCTCACCCTGCCGCCGCTCGGTGTTTCGCTGCCCACTTTCTGGGTGGGCCTCATGCTCCTCCAGATCTTCTCCTTCCAGCTTGGCTGGTTCCCGGCCTTCGGTGAGCGGACCGCCGCCACCCTGGTCCTGCCCACCGTCACTCTGGCAGTGCCCATTTCTGCCGCCACCGCCCAGGTCCTGAACAAGAGCCTCAGCGCCACCATCCGTGAGCCCTACGCCGACGTCCTGCGGGCCAAGGGGGTAGGCCCTTTGCGAATACTGTTTGCCCACGGCCTGCGCAACGCATCACTGCCCGCGCTGACCACGGTGGGAGTAATGGTGGCGGGCCTGCTGGGGGGCTCCGTCCTGACGGAGACCGTCTTCTCACGGAACGGACTCGGCCAGGTGGCCGCTGTTGCCGTTGGCCAGAAGGACATCCCCGTTGTCCAGGGCGTCGTGTTGCTGGCAGCGCTGATCTTCGTTGTGGTGAGCCTGGCAGTGGACATCCTCTACACGGTGCTCGACCCACGGATCAAACTTCACCAGGAGGCCTCATGAGCACCTTCCTCGATAACCGGCCCGCCGGGCAGGTGGCCTCCGGCCCCAATGGCAACGCAGCGCCGGTGAAGGCACCACGCCTGCCCTGGCGGCCCGCCTTGCGCAGCGTTTTCCTCTGGCTGTCCATCCTGGTGCTGGCCGTGATTGTCCTCTGGGCCGTGTTCCCGGCGTTGTTCACCAGCCATAATCCGCTCCTTGGCACAGGAGCGGACAAGCTTCTCCCGCCCAGCGGGGAACACCCCTTTGGAACGGACCAGACCGGCAGGGACCTGTACAGCAGGGTGGTCCACGGGACGTCTCTTTCCCTGACGGGTGCCGCCATAGCGGTCCTGCTTGCTTTGGTGGCAGGCACCCTGCTGGGACTGGTGGCCGGTTACGCAGGGGGGTGGCTGGATGATGCCGTCATGCGCCTGACCGACGTGATGCTTGCCGTCCCCAGCATCCTGCTGTCCATGGCAATCATCACTGTGTTGGGCAGGGGAACACTGGTGGTGGCCGTGGCAGTGGGCATCGCCGGCATCGGCAGCGTCACCAGGACAATGCGAAGTGCAGTCCTCAAAGCCCTGGTGGCACCGTACGTTGAGGCGGCCAGGGCGGGTGGTGCCCGGTGGTGGTCCATCATGTTCAGCCACGTTCTGCCGGCAGCCCGCGGGCCGGTGGTAGTGCTCGCCACCATCGAGTTCGGTACTGCCCTGCTCTCCATCGCGGGGCTCAGCTTCCTCGGGTACGGGGAACCGCCGCCCGCCCCCGAGTGGGGCGCGCTGATGTCCACTGGACGGGACTATATGGCCACTTCCTGGTGGCTGGTCAGCATCCCGGGCCTGGTGGTGGTGGCGGTGGTCCTGTCCATCAACCGCATCTCGCAAAGCCTCCAGGCATGGGGCGACAAACCCAAAGGAAAATCATGACCAGCCTTGAGCAAACGGCCACAACGGATGGCGCCGCGGCGGCACCCGTACTGGCCGTCCGGAACCTGACCGTCAACTATGGACCGGACAAGCCCGCCGTCAAGGATGCCAGTTTCGATGTCTATCACGGCCAAGTAGTGGCCGTGGTGGGCGAGTCGGGCTCCGGGAAGAGCACGACGGCGCTCGCGGCTATGGGGCTCTTGCCAGGAAATGCGGTGGTTGCCTCAGGCAGCATCCGGTTCAAGGGGGAAGAGGTCGTAGGGATGTCCCCTGCGGCGCTGCGCAGCCGCAGGGGACGGTCCTTCGCGCTCATCCCGCAGGACCCCACCGTGTCCCTCGATCCCACCCAACGGATCGGCCACCAGATCGCGGAGGCTCTGCGCGTGCACGGCCTGGCCACCAGAAAGCAGGCAGCCGAGAAGGCGGTGGGCATCCTGGATGCAGCCGGCGTGGACGATCCGGAACGGCGCGCCCGCCAGTACCCCCACGAGTTTTCGGGCGGCATGCGGCAACGCGTGCTGATTGGGATGGCCTGGTCCTGCAACCCCGAGCTCATCATTGCGGACGAGCCCACCAGCGCCCTTGACGTTACTGTCCAGCGGCAGATCCTGGACAGGCTCGATGTGCTCCGACGGCAGCATGGAACCTCCGTGGTTTTGGTCACCCATGACCTTGCCGTTGCGGCGGAGCGCTCTGACCACCTGGTGGTGATGTCCAAAGGCCGCATTGTGGAGCAGGGGCCCACGGCCCGGGTCCTTGCGGCGCCAAGCCATGACTACACCCGTGCCTTGCTGGCGGCTGCGCCATCCAGGCACGGTGCAGGTCCAGCCCGTGTCCGGCGGCCGGTGATTCCGGCCGCCGCTGAATCCCGAATTCCGCTGGTTAATGCCAAGGGGCTGGTGAAAGAGTTCACCAGCCGCGGACCCGACGGCGGGCGGTTTCGGTTCCGGGCGGTGGATGATGTGTCCTTCGGCATCCGGAGGGGCAGCACCTTTTCAATCGTCGGCGAGTCGGGGTCGGGAAAATCCACCACGGCGCGGCTGGTCATGGCACTGGAGAAGCCAACGGCGGGGTCGGTGGAGTTCGATGGTGTGGACGTTACCGGCCTGCAGCGGGGAAAGTTGCGGGAGCTGCGGCAACGTTTCCAGCTGATCCAGCAAAACCCCTACAGCTCGTTGAATCCCCGGTGGTCGTTGCAGCGGATTATCGAAGAGCCACTGAAATCCTTCGGAATCGGCACTGCGGCCAACCGCGCGGCCCGCTCGCGTGAGCTGCTGGACCAGGTTGGGCTGCCGTCGTCCTACGCCTCGCGCTGGCCGCAGGAACTGTCCGGAGGGCAGCGGCAGCGTGTCGCAATCGCCCGTGCGCTGGCGCTGAAGCCGGAGCTGGTGGTCTGCGACGAGCCGATCTCGGCCCTGGATGTCTCCGTGCAGGCACAGATCCTCGAGCTCCTGGCAACACTTCAGCAGGAACTGCAGCTCAGCTACCTGTTTATCTCCCATGACCTCAGCGTCGTGGAGGCCATCTCCGACGATGTTGCCGTGATGCAGGCCGGAAGAATCGTCCAATCCGGGCCGGCGGAGCAGGTATTCAACCAGCCGCTTCACGACTACACGCAACGGCTGATTGAGGCTATCCCCGGCCGCCGCGTAACGGCCTGACACGGCACACCTGCTCCGCACAGCACAGCGAAGGCGTCCCGCTCACGGTGAGCGGGACGCCTTGGGCTGTTGCGGCCGCCCCTGGACTTACAACGGAATGCCCAGGGGGATGGCCGGAAGGGCATACCTCTGCGCACCGGACAGTGTTCCGGCCGCCACCCGGGACAGCCCGGCCCGGACAAACGCGGCATGCACCGGCGTCGGCAGGTAGGCGCCAACAGGTTGTTCGCCGGCAATGTCCTGCAGCAGCTCCTCAACGGTGCCATATGCGCCGTCGGTGAGGTCGGGCGAGGCGAGGCCATGCAGGAGGTAACGCAGCCCTGTCACCGCTAAGTCGCCGTCGTGCTTCACGTCGGCGAGGGCTGCCAGGGCGCCCCCGACGATGGCGTGCAGCTCCGGTACGTCCCTGTTGCGTCGGTGTTGGGCCACCAACCGGTTCAGCCGGGCCGCGGCGAACAGTTCGGCCAGGACAACACCCGCAGCCGCAGCGGCTGCCGCCTCTGAGTCGAACGCAGGGCCGAGGCGGTGCGGCAGGTGGCCGGGCCCTCGGCCGTAGCGGATGGACGGTGGTGAGAGCACCGCCAGGACCCGGTCCGGCACCGACAGCACCGCCGGGTCCAAGAGCGACAGGACCGCCGCGAGCGCACGGTGCTGCGATGCCGACGCCACAGGTTTCGGACCGCCTGTGCGGTCGGTCAGTTGGCCGTACGCGTGCTCCACGCCGCCGAGATGCCGGACGACGGCAGCTGCCTGGAACCGGTGCATCAGGTGGAGGGCGGGGAACCGCGAGGCCAGTTCACCGTTGTCGGCCGCCGGCGGTGCAGATCCCGGCCCGAATCCGGCCAGCGCCGTCCGGCGGACCCGCAATACGTGTTCGAGGGCAGCGAGATCGTCCGCCGCTTCTTCCGCGAACGGAACTACCCACGGGCTGGCGTGCGGTGAGCCTGCCTCCGGGGATGCGCCGTCCTCGTCAGTCAGGTAGGCCAGGCCGGAATATTCGGCCCGCAGCTTCGCCTGGGTGGCCTGGTCAGCGTAGGCATGGCGGACCAGGAAAATGTCCCAGGGGCCAAGCCCCGCGCTGTAGGCCCGGCCGAGGTCGAGTGCGCCGTCCGGCCCGATGACAATGCGCGGATGCGGGTAGTCCATCACCGACGGGGCAGGGTGCGCATGGGAAGCGTAATTGTGCATGAAGCCAAGGGCGTGGCCGATCTCATGGGCGGCAAGGTGCCGGATGCGCTGCACGATGGCCGCTTCGATGGCGGCCAAGGACCGTTCCTCGGTGGGCGAGCCATATGGAGATAAAAGCGCTTCGAACGTCTGTTGGAGCTGGGTGATCCGCTGCGACCCCAAACGGACGTTTCCCCGCAGGATTTCCCCGGTATAGGGATCGGTGAGGGCGCCACCCAAGGACCAGCCACGGCCCGAACGGTGAACCCACCAGACTGTGTTGACCCCCACGCGCCACGGATCCGTGTTCTCCGGAAGGAGCTCAACACGGTAGGCATCCCTGTATCCAGCGGCTTCAAAGGCTTCGCCCCACCAGTTTCCGCCCTCGATGACGGCGCTCCGGTAAGGCTCCGGTATGGCGGGGTCCACGTAGAAGATGATCGGTGTCTCCACGTTGACCAGGCCCTGCCCGTCCCGCGGGCCCGCGGGCGTGAGGCGGAATCTTGGCTGGAAGAGCCGGTCAGGAAGGTCCGGTCCCGTGGCTGTGAGGTCGCGGAAGCCCTTTGCGTAGGCGCCGGAACGGGGGTGGTAGTTTTTCGCTTCAAAGCCCAGGGGCAGGGCCAGCAGGGTCAGGTGCTGAGTGAGGGAAATGCGGCGGCCGTCCGGAGCGACGGAGGGGATCTTTACCTCGGTGGTGTTGTCCGGCGAGAAGGTGAGGAGCGCTTCCAGCTCGGTGCTTTCAGGGTAGGCAGTGGCAGAGCCCGTGGAGACGACCGAAAGCTCAGGGACTGGCCGAAAGCCGGCGTTTGTGGGGTCCGGGGCACCCGGGCGGACCGGGCCGGCGGCCAGGAATGCGGCCAGATTCCACACGTCCGAGGTGATGAAATCCGTGAAGTCAATGAACCTTGTGTCCTGGTCAGCGGCAAGGCTTTGCCGGGACCGGCTGTCAAACTGGTCCAGGAGCACCTGAGGCAGGTCTGTCACCGTGAACGAAGGAGCCCGGTACACCAGGGACCCGGCAAAGGAGTCCTCCACCGCGCGGCTGGCGCCCGCTTCGGGGTAGTGGGGCGAGCCTGCTCCGAACTCCCTGCTGACGTACTTCAGGAAGACGTCACCGTTGCGTTGGAGGAATACGGCTGTCCGGACGGAAGATGGGCGGCCACGGTCGAGGCCCCATTCGCTCGAGCCCAGCCCGGACGTCAGGCCTCCACCGATAAGGAATGGCTTGCCAAAGGTTCTGATACCGAGCCACACACGGCCACGTGCCGCATCCACGATGAGTGGAAACAATCCCTCCTGGTACCGTGCGAGTTCGTTGCTGGTTTTCTGCAGATGTGCCTCTGCGCCGGTGATGGACAACGCCATGGATTGGACCCCCCTGGATATGGATTGATGCCTGCCGGGAGCACCGTGTAGGTCCCCGGCAAGCTCCGTCTCATTCACAAGCTACAAAGGGTTGCAATGCCCACATAATGCGGTGACTCGGGCCGAAACAGACCGACATGCACAGTCATGTTTCCTCTGCGCGCAATACAACCTGCAGGTGCCGGCAAACCCGACAGAGGCGGGACAGTGGCAGGACCTTCGTTGGGAAACATGCGCTACGGCGGTGCGGGCGGCGGAGCCCGCTGATGGTGATGGGCAGCTAGCCGCGCAGCCGGCATGGTGGGAAAATGTGGTCATCCTTCGAAACAGGGGGACCATCATGGCCGGCCTTGCTGCTCCTCAATCGGGCCGCCGCTCCCGGGCATCCATGCCCCGGCTCCTGGCGGTTTTGCTGGCGCTCGCGTTCGGGGTGTTGTTCGCCCCGCCGGTCGGCGCAGTCGACTACGGACACGACGTCTCCTGGCCGCAATGCCCCGGCGGGTTGCCGATGCCGCCGGAAACCACTGAGTTCCTGGTGGTGGGGCTGACGCGCGGGCTCGCTTTCACCGAAAACCCCTGCCTTCAGCAGCAGTATCAGTGGGTGTTGGACCGCGGCGTCCGCGCCCAGGCGTATGCCATGGCCACGTTCCCCACCGCCGCCCAGTACGACACTTATGGCGGCGGAGGGCCCTACCCGGCAACTGCCCGGCCGGACCGGCTGCGCAACGTCGGGTACGCCGAAGGGCGCGCGGCCCTCGCGTCCCTCAGCAGGGTGGGGTGGCGGCCGGAGCGGATCTGGGTGGATGTCGAGCCCCGCCCGCAGCAGCCGTGGCCCAGCTCCTCGGCAGCCGAGCGGCAGGAGAACCGGTACGTCATTTCCGGGCTCCTGTCAGCACTTGCGGATGCAGGGTTCCCGCACGGCTTCTACTCCTATGCGAGCGCTTGGGACGTGATCACCGGATCGTGGCAGCTTCCCGATGTGCCCGTCTGGTCACCGGCAGGGCGCCTGGACTTCGCCAGTGAGGCTTCAGACCTTTGCGTGAATCCCAGCTTCTCCGGCGGCACCGTTCACCTCACGCAGTGGACGGACGGCACCTACGATTACGACATAACCTGCGCGGGCGCTTACCAGGCCCACGTTGCCACCCTCGGCTGGCAGCCCAGTGTCTCCGACGGCGGCACTGCCGGCACCACCGGCCGGTCACTGCCGCTGGAGGCGCTGCGCCTCTCAGTGGCAGGAGACCGCCTGCCCGGCGACATCCTGTGGCGCGGGCATATGCAGAACCTGGGCTGGCAGCCATGGACGACGGCGGCGTCCCCCATCGGGTCCACCGGTCTCGGTCTGCGGTTGGAGGCTTTGGAGTTGCGGCTGACGGGGGACCTCGCCTCGCAGTACAGCATCCGGTACCGCGCCCACGTGCAGAACGTCGGCTGGCAGCCCTACGTGGTTGACGGTGCGACGGCCGGCACCGTCGGGCAGGGCTTGCGGGTGGAAGCGGTAACCATCGACCTGGTTCCACGGATCCCTCCGGCCTTTACCGCCATGTACACCGCCCACGTCCAAAACCTCGGCTGGACGCCCAGCGTTGCCGACGGCACGGTCGCGGGGACTACCGGCCAGGCCCTGCGGGTGGAGGCCCTGCGCCTCACCGTTTCCAGTACGGCCTATGCCGGCGACATCCAATGGCGCGGGCATGTGCAGGACGTCGGTTGGCAGCCGTGGGTATCTTCAGCCAATCCCATCGGCACCACCGGGCAGGGACTCCGTTTGGAAGCCTTCGAAATCCGGCTCAGCGGTGAGCTGGCGAACCACTACAGCATCCACTACCGCGCCCACGTGCAGGATGTGGGCTGGCAGCCATTCACAGCCGACGGCGGCACGGCTGGGACAACCGGTCTTGGCAAACGGATCGAGGCCGTGCAGATCCTTCTGGCTCCCACTGCCGGCGGCTAGTTTGCTGACCCTGGCGGAGTGGTTGCTGTCCAGGGCGCGCCGGCCGCATCAGTGTCGGATGAGCAGGCTGATTTGTGACCTGATGTCCGCCACCAGCGCCTCAGTCTCCAATTCGGCGTTCACACTTGCGGCCATGGTGACGAACATGATTGCCGAGATAATCCGGGCCGTCGTTGCGGGGTCGCCAGCAGCGTTACGGCCAAGGCGGCCCAGAACGGCAGCAAGGGCCTCCTCTGTCTGCGCGACGATGGTAAGTGCCTCGTTGTGGTGTGGTTCCGTGGGGTCGCCGAAGACCATTTCCCGCAGGTAGAAGCGCCCGTTGTCGATCTGGACGCGGTTGCACTCCACGATGGGCCGCACTATCGCCATCACCGCGCCCACAACGTCCGGAACGGTTTCAGCCTCTGCCCGGCCCCGCTCAAGCGCTTCGGCGTAGTGGGCGTTCTGGACGAGGAGGAGGAGTTCGCCTTTGTTCCTGGCGTAAAGGAACAGGGTTCCGGTGCCGATGTCAGCCTTGTCGGCAATCTGCTGGGTGGTGACTTCATCCACCCCGTACTGGGCGAACAGTTCAGTGGCTGCGGCCGTGATGCGGTCCAGCTTCTCAAGCTTGTTCCGTTGCCTTCGTCCCAGCGGTTGAGGTGTAACAGGCATCGGATTCCTCTGGACTCAAACTGACTGGACTCAATATTGAGTATATAGACAGGTGTGGTTCTCCTGGGCGAGACGTCGGGATGAGCGCGGTGATGCCGGCCTGGCTCAGCTCGTGACTGTGAGGACCGCCTTGCCGCGGAAGCCCCCAGCGGCCAGGGACTCCAGCGCCGCAGGCGTTTCGTTGAAGCTGGAGACCTTCCCGACGACGGGGCGCAGCACGCCGTCGTCCAGCAGTGCGCTGATTTTTAGCAACTGCTCGCCGCTGGCGCGCATGAAGAGGAATTCATAGCTGACGCCGAGTTTCCTCGCCTGCCAACGGACCCTGCTGCTGAGCGCTGCGATAGCCAGTCGCAGTACGGGGTTCAGCCTGGCTTCGCGCGCAAAGCCGGGATCCGGCGGCCCGGATATTCCGATGGCCTTGCCGCCAGGTTTGAGGATACGCAGCGACTTTTCCAGGGTTTTCCCGCCCAGGCTGTCCAGCACGAGGTCGTAGCCGCTGAGGAGTTGCCCAAAATCCTGGCTACGGTAGTCGATGACGGTGTCTGCCCCGAGGTCCCGCAAGAAGGCGGCGTTGTGGTGGCTCGCGGTGGTTGCAACCGTCGCACCCAGGTGCTTGGCGAGCTGGATGGCGATGGTGCCCACACCGCCGGCGCCGGCGTGAATGAGGATTTTTTGCCCGGGACGCACATTTCCCCGCTCGACGAGGGCTTGCCACGCGGTAAGCGCCACGAGCGGCAATGATCCGGCCTCCACCATGCTGACCGAAGCCGGTTTCAGCGCCACGTCTTCCGCTGGAATGGCTATCCGCTCAGCAAACGTGCCGATACGGTCTTTGCGGGGGTGGGCGTACACTTCATCCCCGGGTTTGAACCCGCTGACGGCTGCCCCCACTGCGAGCACCGTGCCGGCAACATCGTTGCCCAGCACCAGTGGAAACTTGTGGGGCAGGATCTGCTTGAACTCACCCGTGCGGATCTTCTCGTCCAGCTGGTTGAGGCCGGCTGCCTGAACTTTCACCAGTACGTCGCCTTCGCCGACCAGCGGCTCGGCAACCTCAATTTCGGTTAGTGGTTCCTTGTAATTGTTGATACCAAAAGCCCGCATGCGGGTTGCTCCTTCTGGGGTGTGATCTTAGGGCTGATGTCGGTCCACGGCTGCATCGTGGTCCATGGCCATACGGCTGTTTTTAGGACTTGCTGCGCGCAAGTTGAGGGTAGAGTGCCTCGATGGGAGCGCTGAGTCCGGCCTTGAGCTGCACGGACGTTTGGTCGGCGAGAACTTCGTACTCGCCGGCTTCGAGGGCGTCAAATACCGTGGTGACCAGATCGGCCGGGTCTATCTTAGGGTCGGTGGCATGCGCCGCCATCGCCGTGTCGACGTAGCCGACATGGACTCCCACCACGTGCACCCCTTCGGGTGCCAGTTCCAGGCGCAGCGAGTTCGTGGCCGACCACAGTGCTGCTTTGGTGGCACTGTATATGCCGCCAACGGCGTACCAGCTCATCGCGGAGTGGATGTCGATCATCGCGGACTTCTCCTTAGCTGTCAGAACCGGTGCAAAGGCGCGGGCGAGGAACAGGGGGCCGAGGAAGTTCGTCTCGACGTTGGTACGGATTTCCGCGTCGGAATGCGTCAGGATGCCCGGGGTGGCGACCGACGCTCCAGCGTTGTTGATCAGCACGGTGACGTCATCCGCGGCCGCCACGGCAGCCTGTATTGAGTCAGGGTCCGTGATATCGAGGGCAAGCGGGACGATCCGCTCGTCATCCCAGCTGCGCGGGGTGCGGGCGGTGGCGTACACCTTGCTGGCACCCCGGGCCAGGGCGTTGCGAACGAAGTGTGTGCCGATGCCGCCGTTGGCGCCAGTGACGAGGACCACTGCTCCATTGAGTGAATACATGTTGGAAACCTTCCTGGGCTGCTTGCCGTGCGCGCCGGATGGCACGGACGGTGCGGGACCGGAAGGCCCCGCATATCACCCGGCATCTCTCCGGGTGACTACACTCATAACTGAGTGCGCTCAGCAAATATTCCCGGTGTTTGGAAAAGGCAACGCGGCTGCCGAAGTATCAGCGTGGTGCGATCCAGTCGGCAGGAAGACGCATCGAGCGTCACCGGGGCGGGCGGGGATGCGATCCCCTCCCGTCAGGTTGCCGGCAGTGGAGGCAGCAAATCGCTCAAAGACAGCCTGGTGAGTGGCATGGGCCCGGCCGTGGACAGGGCCGCGGCGTACCCCGGAGGGGCAGGAAGGAAAACCGCACCCAGTCCGTGCACCTGCGGGTGGGCAGGGCTGTCGGCGCGGAGGGTGGGGCAGTCGTCGTCGTTGGCTGGATTGCAGGCCAAATGGACTTCGGCCGGAGGTACGCTGAGGCCGAGCCCGGCCGCCTTGAGCACTGCTTCCTTAGCCACCCAAAGGCGGAGCCGCGCGGGTATGTCACCGGGGGCAAGCGCCTCACGTTCGGCCGTGGACGCGACGTAATGGTCGAATCCGCTGTGCAGGGTGTCGGGAATGTGTTCGATATCCGCGCCGACCCGGGTACCTTCGGGCCCTGCAGCCACCATCACGGCGCCCTTGCTCCGGGACAGGCTAAGGCTGGCCCCCGCGATTGCCGGCTTGCCGTGCCCGGTGCTCCCGCAGCCGGCGCACCGCCGGGTGACTTCCAGCTGCGGCGCCTCAGCGAACCCGTGCCCCAGCCTTTGCGCAGCAAGCAACCGGAACAAGGCATGGGAGGCCAGGTAGTCAAGGCGGTCTCCGGGGCGGGCGTAGCGCCGGGCGGAGTGTGCTTCGGCAGGGGAGAGGCAGGCCGTCAAACCGCCAATCGGCGCGCACGCAGCCTCAAGATCTGCCGAGAAGGCAGTGAGGAAAACCGGGCCGGCAGCAGGGTTCCGGCTGCTCATCGCCGGCTGATGCGCCGGTACTGCGTAATGGCCAGCGGCGCGAACACCGCAATGATCCCGACACTGCAGAGCACTGAGTAGAGCACCGCGTTATCCGCCGCCCAGCCGCCCGGAACGCCGAAGCCGGCGGGGGCCGTGTTCCCGAACAGTTCACGCGCCGCAGTAGCGACGGCGGTCACCGGGTTCCATTCGGCGATGGTCCGCAGCGGACCTGGCAGGGAATCCACCGAGACAAATGCCCCGGATATGAACGTGACGGGGAACAGCCACACGAGGCCCAGGCTTTGCGCCACTTCGACGCTGCGGGCGGTCAGCGCGATCACTGCACCGATCCAGGACACAGCGAAGGCGAAAAGCAGCAGCAGGGCCAACGCCGCAAGAGCGGGGCCGGGGCCATTGGTGATCCGCCAGCCGATGGCCAGCCCGCACAGCGTGGTGGCCGCTACGGAGAGCACGCTTGTGGCGAGGTCGGAGGTGGTGCGGCCCAGGATCACGGCGCCACGAGACATCGGCAGGGACCGGAACCTGTCGATGAGCCCCAGCTGAAGGTCCTTGGCCAGGTACACGGCCGTGAAGGAGGCGTTGAAGGTGAGCGTCTGCGCCAGGATTCCGCCGATCAGGAAGCTTCGGTACTGGTCGCCGCCGAGGGTGCCGCCGAACACGAAGCCGAGCAGCAGCACGAACATGATGGGCTGCACGAGACCGGTCACCAGGGCACCGGGTGTCCGGAGGACATTGAGGAGGTTGCGGCGGGCAATGACGGAGCTGTCCCTCGCGGCTGCGGTAATGGCGGTCATACGGTCACTTCCTCCTTTTCGGCATCGGTCACGGACGGGTCAGTGGCGTGGCCGGTCAGTTTAAGGAACACATCGTCCAGGGTGGGCCTGCGGAGCGAGGCCTCCTCCACCGCAAGGGACTGTGCGTCCAGTTCGGTCAGGATGCGCACCAGGGTGCGGTGGCCCTGCGGGGCGGCGATGGACACGCCCATGTTCTGCGGATCCAGCTCCGGCCGGACGTCCGGACCGGCGGCGGCGTGGAGCACGGCGGCTGCAGCAGGCAGGTCCGCAGCATGGCGCATGACGACGCCGATGCGTTCAGTTCCGGCATTTTGCTTCAGTTGTGCGGCCGTCCCCTCGGCGATGACCTTGCCGTGGTTGATGACGGCGATGTTGTCAGCCAGCCGGTCCGCTTCTTCCAGGTACTGGGTAGTCAGGAGCACAGTGGTGCCGTCGGCGACGAGCCGGGAGACGACGTCCCATGTGTCCAGGCGGCCGCGCGGGTCCAGCCCTGTGGTGGGTTCATCAAGGACAACCACCTTCGGCCGGGCCACGATGGCACCCGCGAGGTCCAGGCGGCGCCGCATTCCGCCGGAGAAGGTTCCGGACCGTTTGGCTGCCACATCCGTGAGCCTGAAATTCTCCAGCAGCTCCGACGCCCTGGCGGAGGCAGTACGCCGGTTCATGCCGTACAGGCGTCCCACCATGTGCAGGTTCTCGAAGGCGGTGAGTTTTTCGTCCACGGCCGCGTACTGCCCGGACAGGCCCAGGTTGCGCCGTACCAGGTCCGGGGCCGAGAGCACGGAGTGCCCTGCCACCCGGGCGTCCCCGCTGTCCGGAGCCAGGAGTGTGGTGAGGATCTTGACGGTGGTGGTCTTCCCGGAGCCGTTCGGTCCCAGGAGCCCCAGGACGGTTCCTTCGCCCGCCTTCAGGGTCAACCCGTCGAGGGCTTTGAAGCTGCCGAAGCTCTTGCTGACGTTCTCTACGCGGATCACTGCGAAGCGGCGAGCTCGGAAACCTTGCGCGGAGCCATGTCCGTCCACGTCCGCGACACGTAGTCAAGGCACGCTTCCCGGTTGTCGGGGCCGAACATGGTCACCCACCCCTCCGGGACGGCGGCAAAGACGGGCCAGAGGGAGTGCTGCTGGTACTCGTTGACCAGTACGGAGAAGGTGGCGGACTTGTCATCGAACGGGTTCGTCATTATGACCTTTCCTGGCGTTTTTGGTGGTGTGCGGGGGCCCCAGGCGTCACAGGAGCATCATCTGTTATTCGGTTCCGCCGCCCAGGTGGATGGCCAGGGAAGGCATGATTGTCCTGAGAGCCCGGTCACTGAGGAGCTGGGAATGCCTCTCGCCGACGGGAACATCGGCGATGGCCCCGGTGACGAACGGCGACCACGCATCGCTGCCGGGAGTGCCCGGCGGGACCTGCTCCGTGGCGCGGAAGAACAGCAGGTCACCGGTGAACAGTTGGGGCCGTTCGTCCCGGATCAGGCGTGCCAGCACCGGGAAGTTCCGGGCCATGGCCTCCACCGAATCCGTGGGGACCGTTCCCACCGGGTTGTGGTTGGCGCGCAGGATCTCCTGGGCCCGGTGCACGTCGATGTCTGCCAGGTCTTCCCCGGTGAGGTCGTAGCCCTGCGCTTCCAAGTAGCTGGCCCACAGCGCCTGGCCTTCGCCGGGCGCAGTGTTGTTTTCCTGGTTGTCCGGGAAGGCGTCGAGGATGGACAGGAACGCCACCTCGTGGCCACGTTCCTGCAGCCGGGTGGCCAGCCGGTGGGCCAGATAGCCGCCGAATGACCAGCCCAGCAGGTGGTATGGCCCCTCGGGCTGCACGCTGCGGATCCGGGCAATGTAGTCATCAGCCAGTTCCGTCAGGGTTGCGGCCGCCACCGGAGAGGTCCGGCCTGGTTCCATGCCTGGCATCTGCAGCCCGATCAGGGGGCGTTCGGGGTCCAGCTGCCCCAGCATGGAGGCAAATCCCCAGCCGATGCCCGACGCCGGGTGCACGGCAAACAGCGGCGCCTTGGACCCGGCCGCCCGGAGGGGCAGCACCTGCCGCAGGCTGTCAGCGATGCTGGCACGTGAGCCGTTGGCCGCTTCCAGCAGCAGCCCTTCCACGGTGGGCGCCCGGAAGAGCGACTGGACCTGCAGGTCCGTGCCCAGGGCAGCGTTGACCTTTGCGACCAGCGGCTGCGCCAGGAAGGAGTGGCCCCCGAGTTCGAAGAACGACTCGTCAATGCCCGCCCGGTCAAGGGACAGCACCTCGGCGAAGATGCCGGCCACGGTCTTCTCCTGCGGGGACCGCGGCGCACGGCCGCCGGAGCGTGCCGCGGTGGAGGCATCGGGGAGCGCGTTGGCATCCACCTTGCCGTGCGGCGTCAGTGGCACTTCCGGGATCACCATGACCACCGAGGGCACCATGTAGTCCGGCAGGGCCGCCTGGGCATGGCGGCGCACTGCGTGGGGCAGGTCTTCCGCGGCGTCACCGGACGCGACCACGTAACCCGCCAGCCGCGCTGCGCTGCCTTCACCCACTGCCCGGACCACTGCGGCCCGGACGCCCGGGGCAGCCCTCAGGACCGACTCCACCTCACCGGGTTCCACCCGGAAACCACGGATCTTCAGCTGCCCGTCGTTGCGGCCGGCGAAGACCAGCCGCCCGTCCTGGTGGCGGTAGACCACGTCACCGGTGCGGTACATCCGTTCGCCCCCGCCATGGAAGGGGTCCGGCACGAACCGTTCAGCGGTAAGGTCCGGGCGCCCGCGGTAGCCCCGTGCCAATTGCGCGCCGGCGATGTACAGTTCGCCGGCTGCGCCCGGGAGGGCGTGCTGCAGCCGGTCATCCAGGACGTAGAGCCGGGTACGGGGCGTGGGCCGGCCCAACACGGGCGCATCACTGTTGGCCACCGCTGCCACGATGGTATCCACGGTGGCTTCGGTGGGACCGTAGAGGTTCCAGGCCCGGACGCCGGGTAGCTTCGCCACGGACGTCCACAGGCCGGCGTCGAACGCTTCACCGCCCAGGGCGAGGCTGAAGGCGTCCCGGCCGCCCGGGTGGTTGGCCAGGTAGGCGGCGAACTCCGGTTCGGCCAGGAGTTGGCGCAGGTAGCCCGGAGTTGTTTCCCAAGCACTGATGCCTTGGCGGACAAAGTACCCGGCCAGGGCCGTTGGGTCCCGGCGGAGGTCGTCGGAGAGCAGGTGCAGTTCATGTCCGGCGGCCAGCCAGAGGATGGGATCCCACGATGCATCGAAGCCGACGCCCGTTGTGTGGGCCACCTTCCGCCTGCTGATGCCGGCAAGCAGCGTCTCCCGGTGGGAGGCCAGCAGCGCGGCCAGTGCACCGTGGCTGACCTCCACGCCCTTGGGCCGGCCTGTCGAGCCGGAGGTGAACATCACCGACGCAAGCTCACGCGGGTCCCTGGCGCGGTGGGGCACCGGCGGCTGTGCGGTGGTGCGGGCCAGGTCTTCGATCAGGAGCACGCGGGGTTCAACATCCAGCCCCGCCAGGATGCCGGAGAGCCTGGGCGCCACGGCGGAGCTGGTGAGCACTACCTCGGGCGCGGCATCTTCGAGGATGGCGGCCACGCGCTCGTCCGGATACGCGGTATCGATGGGGTTGTAGGCGCTGCCCGCCAGCAACACCCCGAGGAGGGCCTCGACCGTGCCGGCGGACCTGGGCACCATGACGGACACCAGGCCGCCGCCCGCGCCGGCTGCGGTGAGTGCGGCGGCGATGCGTTCGGAAGACGCTGCAAGGTCCGCGAAACTGAGCGAACCGGCGTCAGACACAAGTGCCACGGCGTCCGGCGTGGCACGGACTGCCGCCGCGAAGGCCGCCGGGATGTCCTGGTCGGCATGCCCCGGTGCTTGTCCGGGTGCATGCCCGGCCCCGAGGGCGGCAGTCCCGGCGAGGGAGCCCGCCGTTGCCGCTACCAGGGCACGGGCCTCGTGCCCGTCCAGCAGCGGCAGCTCCGGCAACGGCACGTCCGGAGCCGAGGCGGCCAGGTCCAGCAACCGGGTGAACCCTGCCGCCAGGCGCCGGGCGGTACCAGGTTCGAACATGGCGGAGTTGTAGTCCAGGGTTCCGGCCAGGCCCCCTTCGTCATCCGGCCGGAGCGTGAAGGACAGATCGAACTTGGCCTCGCCTGTTCCGGACTCCGGCTCGGGAACCACCGTGACGCCGGGAAGCTGGGGGATCGCCGGCACGTCACTGTCCACCGTGAGCATGGTCTGGAACAGGGGATGGCGGCCCAGTTCGCGTTCCGGTCCCGCGGCCTCCACCAGCCGCTCAAAGGGCACATCGTCATGGTCGAAGGCGTCCAGGATGCTGGCCCTGGACCGGTCCAGCAGGGTGCGCAGGCCAGGGTTGCCGGCGGCGTTGACGCGCAGCGGCAGGGTGTTCACGAAGAAGCCCACCATGGGGGCGAGCAGCGGATCGGCGCGGCCCGCGGTGGGCGAACCGATCACCAGGTCCTCACCGGCGCCGGTCCGGAGCAGGTAACCGGCAAGGCCGGCGTGCAGGGCCATGAACAGGGTGGCGTTCGACGACGACGCGAGGGTTGAGAGGGCCGCGACACTTTCAGGGGAAACGCGGAAGCCCACCTGGCCGCCCGGTTGGCGTGCGGTGCGTGGCCTCTGGTGGTCAGCGGGCAGCATCAATTCGGGCGGGATCCCGGCGAGGGCGTGCCGCCAGTGGCCAACCTTTCCAGCCAAGGCGGGCCCGGCCAGTTGCTGCCGCTGCCAGGAGCTGAAGTCGGCATACTGCAGCGGCAGGGGAGACAGGGCCTGCCCGGCCGGTGCCCCGTCCGCGGCTGCGAGCGCGGCGGAGTACGCCGCGGAAAGGTCCCGTGCCAGCGGTGCCAGGGAGGCGCCGTCGCCGGCGATGTGGTGGATCACCAGGTGCAGAACCCATTGTGGTCCTGTCTCCTGCGGTGGTTCACCGGCCTCGCCGTGGATCCGGATGAGCCCGGCCCTCAGCGGCACCTCGGTGCGGACATCGAAGCCGCGGCTTGCCTGTGCCTGCAGTTGGTCGCGGAGGTTGTCCTCGGACGTGGCGGTGCTGACGGCAAGGTTCATCCAAGCCGCGTGGCCGGCAGTGCGGGTGGAGAGGATGTGCTGGCCGGGGACGCCGCCGGTCTCCGGGTATACCGTCCGGAGGACCTCATGCCGGTGGAACAGTGCTTTCACGGCGGAGGCCAGGGCCTGCTCGTCGAGGGTGCCGGTCAGCCGCACTGCCAGGGAGATGTTGTAGTCGGCAGCGCCTGGATCAAGCTGGTTGAGGAACCACATGCGTGCCTGCGCGTGGGACAGTTCCAGGTGCTCCGGCCGGGTGGTCCCGGCGGTGTCCAGCCATTCGCCGAGCGGCATGATGGCGGTGCCAGTGTTCGCGGCCTTGCTGGGCCCGTCAGGGTCTCCGGCGGCGACAGTGTCCGTCCCGGCCTCCGCCGATCCGGGACGCAGCGCGGCCAGCAGCCCGGCGGGGGTGGGGGCGTCGAACAGGGTGCGCAAGGGAAGTTCCCGGCCGAAGTCCGTCCGGATCCTGCCCATCAGGTCGATGGCCAGCAGCGAATGCCCGCCCAGGGCGAAGAAGTCGTCGCCCATGGAGACGTTGTCCACGGCCAGGACGGCGGCGAAAACGGCGGCCATGGCGTGCTCGTCCTGAGTGCGCGGTGCTGCCCCCACCCCGGCTGTTGACGCGGCGGGGGCGGGCAGGGCTTTGCGGTCCAGCTTGCCGTGCGGTGTCAGCGGAATGTCCGGGATGGGCATCAGGATGGCCGGGACCATGTAGTCCGGCAGCCGTTCCGCAGCGTGGGCCCGGATGTCCTCCGGTGCAGCAGTACCCGTGTAGTAGGCGATCAGCCGGTGTGCCGGTTCGCCGTCGGGAAGAACCACGGCCCGGTCCACCAGTGCGTGGGCCCCAAGCGCAGCCTCGATCTCAGCCGGTTCCACCCGGAATCCGCGGACCTTTACCTGCTCGTCGTTGCGGGCAACGAACTCGAGGGTCCCGTCGCCGGTTCGCCGCACCAGGTCACCGGTGCGGTACATCCGGCTGCCGTCGGTGGCGTAGGGGTTGGCCACGAACCGGGCCGCTGTTTCGCCGGGTCGCCGGTGGTAGCCCTGGGCCATTCCGGCTCCGGCCAGGTACAGCTCTCCCGGGACGCCCAGGGGTACCAGGGCCAGGTGCTGGTCCAGGACCAGGGTGCCGGTGTGGGCGATTCCCGTGCCGATGGTGGGCCGGGGCCCCTGGACCCGCGCGGTGGTGGAATCCACGGTGAATTCGGTGGGCCCGTAGAAGTTCCAGGCGTCCACGCCGGGCATATCGGACAGGGTTGCCCACAGCCCGGCAGGCACGGCTTCGCCGCCCAGCAGCAACAGCAGCGGCAGTGCCTGCCCGGTATCTGCGGTGTGGGAAGCCGGCTCCGCACCGAGGCCGAACTGCAGGAGCTGGTCCGCGTAGGAGGGGGTGGTTTCCAGGACTCCGATGGCGTGGTCCTGGCAGTAGGACGCCAGCGCCTGGGCGTCGGTGCGCACGGCATCGGCCACCATGTGAATTTCGGCCCCGGCCACCAGCCACAGCATGGGGTCCCAGGCTGCATCGAATCCGAGCCCTGCGATGTGGGCTACGGATACGGTTGCGCCCCGGGCTGCTTCGAACCGCGGTGTAAAGAGAGTCCGGAGGTGGTGGGAGTAGAGGTTTGCCAGAGCACCGTGGGATACGGCGACACCCTTCGGCCGGCCTGTTGACCCCGAGGTGAAGAGGACGTATGCGAGGTCTTCCGGAGCGGGCCGCCGCCCGGCCAGGTCTGTGTCAGTGACGCCGGTTCCGGCAGCGATCAGCATCTCCATGCTGACGGTCCGGGCGGCCGGAACGGGGCCCGTCTGGCCCGGGCCCGCAGGTGCTGCGAGCACCAGGGCGGGGCCGCCGTCGTCGACGATCATGACGATCCGTTCGGCCGGGTAGGTGAGGTCTACCGGGATGTACACCGCTCCCGCAGCAAGGACCGCCAGCGCGGCCGTGGCCACATCGGCCGTGCGGGGAAGGGCCACGGCCACCCTGTCGCCGGGCCGGACACCCAGCGCCACCAGGCCCTTGGCCACAGATTCCACACGTTGCCGCAGCCGGCCGAAAGTGAGGCCTGCGGCGGTGCCGCCCGCGTCCACCACGGCGGACGCAGATGGGGTCCTGGCGGCGGTGGCCAGGAAGGCATCCACTACCGTTTGATCAGTCCCGTCTCCGGTGCTGTACGCGGTGTTGCCGGTGCTGTGAGCCAGCACCAGGGCCTGCTGTTCAGGCGACTGGATCCGCAGCCTGTCCAAAGTGACGGTGGGGTCCGCGGCGAACTGGTCCACAACGGCCAGGAAGCCGTCGGCCAGCAGTTGGACGGTGCCCGCGTTGAAGAGGGCGGGGTCGTAGGCGAGGGATCCGGTGAGGCCGCCTGACCTTTCGGCGAGGTCCAGGAGCAGGTCGAATTTGGCTCCGGCCGCCTCCCGGGCCTGGTCAGCAGTGGCTTCCAGGCCGTCCATGGCCAGTTGCGTGCTGGCGGTGTTCTGAAGGGTCAGCATGACCTGGAACAGGGGGTGCCGGTGCTGCGAGCGGGAAGGGTTGAGCTCCTCCACCACCCGCTCAAAGGGTGCATCCTGGTTGGCGTAGGCATGCAGGTTGGTATACCGGACGCTCTCCACGAGTTCACCGGCGGTGGGGTTGCCGGAGGTGTTCGTGCGCAGGACCAGCGTGTTGACGAAGAAGCCCACCAGGCTGTCCAGCTGGGTGTCCGTCCGCCCGGCCACCGGGGTGCCCAACGGGATGTCGTCACCGGCGCCGGCCTTGGTGAGGAGCGCCGCGAAGGCTGCCTGCAGCACCATGAACAGGCTTGCGTTGTGCTCCCGTGCCAGGGCGTTGAGCCGCTCCGCCGTCTCGCGGCCAATGTTCAGGGCAACGGACGACGCCGCACCCCCGTCCGGGTGCGCAGCGTCACCGCGGGTGCCGCGGGCGCGGTCAAACGGCAGCAGCAGCTCCTCGGGGGCGCCGCGCAGTTCGCGTGCCCAGAACTCCAGCTGCCGCGAAATGGCGCTCTCCGGATCCGACTCACTGCCCAGTTCGGAACGCTGCCAGAGCGTGTAATCGGCATACTGCACGGGCATCGGCGGCAGATCCACGTCCGTGCCCGCGGTGAGATGGTTGTACGCGGCCGACAAATCCCGGGCGAGGGGTGCCAGGGACCAGCCGTCGGCAGCGATGTGGTGCAGGGTGACGGCCAGGACGTGGTGGTCCGGCGCCAGCTGGAACAGGACCGCGCGCAACGGCAGGTCCTGGCCCAGGTCGAACCCGCGTCCCGTCTCCGCGGCAAGCGCGGACGGCAGCCCGGCGGTGGAGCATTCCACGGCAACCAGGGATGGCCGCCCCTCTGCCGGCGGCAGGATGTTCTGGGCGGGTTCGCCGTCAACCAGGGGGAATACCGTGCGGAGCGTCTCGTGCCGGTCGGTGACTTCGCCGAGGGCCGCAGCGAGAGCTGTGACGTCCAGGGGCCCGCGCAGGTCCAGGACCACCGGGATGTTGTACGTCCCGGCCGCGGGATCCAGCCGGTTGAGGAACCACAGCCGGCGCTGGGCGAAAGACAGCGGCAGGACTGCCGGCCGGGTGGCGGCAGTCAGCGGCCGGGCCGGAGCCGTACCCAGGTCCAGGGTTTCGGCGAGGGCAGCCACGGTTGTCTTTTCGAAGATGGTGCGGAGCGCGGGAGCCGTGCCGGTGCGGTCCCGCAGCAGGGCCACCAGCCGGGTGGCCAGCAGTGAGTGCCCGCCCAGGTCGAAGAAGTCGTCCTCCAGCCCCACCGAGTCGAGGCCCAGAACGTCACGGAACGCAGCGGCCACTATCCGTTCGGGCTCGTTGCGCGGCGTAGTGGCGGAGGTGTCCTGTTCCGGTACGGGCAGGGCCTGGACGTCCAGTTTCCCGTTGGGTGTCAGGGGCAGGGCAGGAATGCTGGTGACGGTGGCGGGCACCATGTAGTCGGGCAGGTGGCGCCGTGCCTGCCGCCGAAGGTCGGCGGTGTCCAGCAAATGCTGTGGCCCGCCGTCGGCCGTGGGCGCTGGCGTGACGTACGCCAGGAGCTGGTCGTAGCCGGCCCGGTTGGTGCCTACGGTGATGGCTGCCTGGTCTACGCCGGGCAGGGCGCGCAGCACCTGTTCGATCTCGGCGAGTTCAATGCGGAATCCGCGGATCTTGACCTGGGCATCGAGCCGGCCCCGGAATTCAAGGGTGCCGTCGTCCTGGCGGCGCACAATGTCTCCGGTACGGTACATCCGCGAGCCGTCCAGCGCGAAAGGGTCCGCCACAAAGCGTTCGGAGCTGAGCCCGGGCTGGTCCAGGTAACCCCGGGCAAGGTTGATGCCGGCAACGTAGAGCTCGCCCACGGCATTGTCCGGAACCGGGTTCAGGCCGGAGTCCAGGATGTAGTGGCGGGTGTTTGCCACCGAACCGCCCAGGGTGGGTGCGGTGCCAGCTTCCATGACCGCGGTGAGCGAGTCCACGGTAGTCTCGGTGGGTCCATAGAAGTTGTAGGCCACAACCCCGCTGCGCCCCGCCAGGTCTTCCCACAGCTGGGTGTCCACTGCCTCGCCGCCCAGCGCCACCACGGATGGATGCCGTTCCTGGCTGAACAGTCCGCCGGCCACCAGTACCTTGGCGAAAGAGGGCGTGGTCTCGATGGAGTCGATGCCGGCCTCGGCCAGATAGGTGCTGAGGGCCTCGGGATCCCGGCGGGTCCGGTTGTCCACGAGGTGAAGTTCATGCCCGGCCACCAGCCACAGGATGGGGTCCCAGGACGCGTCAAAGGACAGCCCCGCGGTGTGCGCCACCCTCAGCTTGCGGCCCAGCCGCGCCTCCGCCGGGGCGAAGATGGAGTCCCGGTGGGAGGTGTAAAGGTTCAGCAGGGCCAGGTGTTCAACCCCAACACCCTTGGGCCGGCCCGTGGAGCCGGACGTGAAAATGACGTAGGCCAGGTCCTGCTGGGCGGCAACGGGCGGGGGAGCCGACGCGTTCTTGCCGGCGAGGCAGGCCTCCATCAGGGCGGAGTCCAGGACCGTGACCGGGACGTCCGTGGCCAACTCATCGTGTCCGGGTGCCGGCGGGTTCCCCGCCCCGGACCCTGCCGCCGTAAACGCTGCTGAGGTGAGGAGCCTGAGGGGCGCGGCGTCGTGGAGCATTCCCTCCACGCGGCCGGCCGGGTAGTCCGGATCCAGCGGAAGATAGGCGGCGCCGCACTTGAGGATCGCCAAGAGTGCTATCGGCAGCAACAGGCCACGGTCCAGCCGCACCGCCACCGTGCTGCCGGGCCCTGCGCCGTGCCCGGCCAGGAACCGGGCCAGCTGGTTCGAACGGGACTCCAGTTCAGCGAACGTGAGAGTGCCCTCCGGGGCCACCACGGCCGTCTGATCAGGCTGTGCCGCCGCATTCTGCTGGAATTCCTCCACGATGGTGTGGCCCGGCAGGTGCTGGCCGTGCGCCTGGCCCGCGGCGAGCAGTTGCTGTTCCTCGGCCGGGGTGGTGACCGCCAGGTCAGCCACCAGCGCGTCGGGCCGGGTGGCCACGTGGTCCAGCAGCCGAACAAAGCGGTCCAGGTGGCCGGCCAGCACGTCCTGCGTGTACATCGCCGCGTTGGCCTCGAACTGGACTGTGGGCGGCGGTGCTGCTGCGCCGGCACCGAGGCCGTGGACCACGATCGAGAGATCATCGATGGGCCCGGTAGAGAGGATGTTCATGGCACCCCGGGCTTTGCCGAACGCGATCGCATCCAGGACGGGCAGGATGTTGACCGACGGGCCGAGGTAACCGCCCCCGGTGTCCAGGTCCTCATAGCGGAAGCGCTGGTGGACCAGGGCGCCACGGAGGCTGCGTCCCACGGCAGCGGCGGTGGCGGCGACGGTTTCGCCGGGATCGACGGCCAGCTTCACGGGAACGATGTTGGACAGCATTGACGGCGTTGATTTGGCCAAATGTCCACGCCGGGCCGTGACGGGCAGTGCCACCGAGACGGTGCGTTCACCGGTGATCCGGTGCAGGTACAGAGACGCAGCCGTCAGGACCAGCGCCGGCGCGCTCGCCGGCGCAACCTCGAGGGCCATGGCCGCGGCGGGCGGGAGGGCCACCGAAGCCCGGATCAGCGACCCCGCGGCACCGTTGGGCCGCCCGGCCAGGCCGGTGGCAGGAGGCGCCTCGGCAAGCTCCGCATCCCAGAAGGCGCGGTCCGCCGCGGCGCCGTCGGACCCGGCATAATCTGCCTCAGCCGCCAGGAGATCCTTGAACCGCGCAAAACCCGGACCTTCGCCGGCGGCCTGCCCGCCGCCGTCGTCCGCCAGGAGGGTGTTGTAGAGCTCAGCTACGCGGCGCAGGACAAGGACCGCGGAATAGCCGTCCAACAGGAGGTGGTGCACGCGCTGGTAGAAGAAGTGCCGTTCGGGGGTGAGGCGGATGAGCTCCGTGTGGAGCAGGTTGTCCGACGAAGGATCCCGGGGGAGCGCCAAATCCGCGTCCATGAGGGCGCGGGCCTGTGCCTCCGGGTCTGCAGCGCCGGCCAGGTCTGTGACGTCAAGGATGGCCGGCCGCGGGAGCGGGAACTGGAAGGGACCGTCTTCGTCTTCGCTGAAAGCCATGGTGAGGGCCTCGGTGCCTGCAACCCCCTGATTCAGGGCGGCCGCCAGGACCTCGTGGTCCAAGGGGCCGGTGATCTCAACAAACTGGCCGATCTGGAACATCGGATTCTCCGGTGCCAGCTTCTGGGCATACCAGATGCCGCGTTGGGCCTGGGTCAGGTCCAGCCGCGGAGAAGCGGGGCGGGCAGGGGAGCTCAGTGCGTCGTGGGACATGTTCCTTCTCGGGATCTCGGGGCGGCTGGCACATCGGGGCATGGCTAAGCCCCGCTGCCCGGCGGGGAAGCCGGGGCAGCGGTTGGTCAGGCGGGGAAGGTTACTGGAACTGGCCGAACTGGAAGGGGCCGGTGCCGCCCAGGTCTACCAGTGGGCCGTCCACCACGGGTCCGTTGATGACGCCACCGTTCAGGATTCCCCCGGAGAGGATGTTGCCAAGGAGCGGTGAGCCGCTGGACTGCTGGGTGACTTCAGCGACGGGGCCGGACGCCGTGGCGGCCTGTGCGGGGAGGGTGGTTGCGGCGAAACCGGTCAGGGCCAGCAGGGAAGCGGCGGCGGTACGGGTAATGGTCTTGGCACTCTGGTTCACGATCATCTCCAGTCAGGTATAAAACAGATTCCACACTCGTTCAGGTGTCATAAGGGCATTCGGACCTGACGGAGGACCGGATGGGCGGCAGCGCCATGCCATCGCATGAAACCCCTCGGAGCCGGGGTTCCGGCGCGGTCGCTCCGGCTAAAGATTTCGTGCCATACACGTATGGCCCGGCGGAAGTTCCGCCGGGCCATACGTGCAGTGGGTTGTTAGTGCTTAGAGGGCAGTGACCTTGATGAGCAGGGCGTGTTCCGGATTGAGCATTGGCATGGGCAGGCCCACCTCGCCGAGGAACTGGCCGCTGGCTGTTGCGCCGTCCGTGAGCCAGGCCGGCGGCTGCACCTGGGTAAAGGTGTGCCCGTAGTCGCTGTCGCCGGGGGCCGGGAAGATGGGGTCCACCCGGTAGGTCCGGTCCGGGTCGAGGCCGGGCAGCCCCATCCTTCCCGGCTGCTCGGCACCCGAGGTGCGGGCACAGACGAAGGCGAACAGCGCCGCCGTCGTACCTTCCGCAGCGGGTTCCGCCGCGGCCACGCCGTGGATCTGGTATGCCTCATCAGGGATGTCCGCGTGGACCGGGCGGCCGCTGTGGATCAGGCCCCGGTGCTCCTTGTAGAGCCCGACGACGCGCCGCAGCTCTTCCCGCTCGGCACCCTGGACGCCGCGGACGTCCCATTCCATGCCGAAGTGGCCGAAGAAGGCCGTGATGGCACGGAAGGACAGGTCATGCGTGCGCGCGGTGGTGTGCGAAGTGGTGGGGCCGATGTGGCTGCCCACGAGCTCCGGCGGAACCACGGCGCCGGTCCAGCGCTGGATGGTCTGCCGTTCCAGGGCGTCGTTGCAGTCCGATGCCCAGACACGTCCGGTCCGCTCCAGGATTCCCAAGTCAACGCGTCCGCCGCCGGAGGAGCAGCTTTCAATTTCGACGCCGGGATGGGCCTTGCGGAGCTCGTCGAACAGCCGGTAGGCGGCGAGGGTCTGTTCGTGGACGGACGCGCGGCCGGCATGGCCCTGTTCAACGATGTCCCGGTTCTGGTCCCACTTGAGGTAGCTGATGTTGTTCTCAGCCAGGAGTGCCGAAATCCGGTCGAAGACGTACTGCCAGGCCTCCGGGTTGACGAGGTCGATGACGTGCTGGTTGCGCCACTCGAGAGGCAGCCGGCCGCCGTCTTTGTGGGCTACCGCCGACGGGCCCGAAATCCAGTCCGGGTGTGCCCGGGCAACATCAGAGTCCAGGTTGACCATCTCCGGTTCCACCCACAGCCCGAACTCCATTCCGCGCGAGGTGACAGCATCGATCAGCGGCGTCAGCCCGTCCGGCCAGAGGGTTTCGTCCACGTACCAGTCGCCCAGGCCCGCGTGGTCGTCGCGGCGGCCGCGGAACCAGCCGTCGTCGAGCACGAAGCGCTCCACGCCGAGGTCTGCGGCGGAATCGGCAAGCTCGATCAGGGTGTCGAGGTCGTGGTTGAAGTACACGGCCTCCCAGGTGTTCAGCACTACCGGGCGCGGCTTCGCGGCGGGGCGCGGCTTCGCGGCGGGAGCGCCGGCCGCAGCGGCAGGAAGGATGTGGTGGGGGCGGGACCGGAACCAGCTGTAGAAGGCCTCGGTGATGCCGTCCAGGCCGCGGTCCGAATAGGCGGCAAACAGGGCGGGTGTGCTGTAGCTGCCGCCCGCCGCGAGGATGACCTCGGCGGAGCCCAGCAGTTCCGAGCCGCCGATCATGGTCCGTCCGTCGCCGATGGTGTCCGCGAACTGTTCGTGGTTGCCGCTCCAGGCCAGGTGGGTGGCCCAGACCTTGCCGTGCCGGTTGCCGAAACTTTGGGTGCCGGCGGCGAAGAGGAGAGAGGAATCGTGGCCGGTGCGGCCGTGCCGCCCGGAGCGGACCCACGTGCCCTGCTGGATGGGTCGCCGCTGCGGGTGGCGTTCGCGGCACCAGCGTCCGGTGAGGTCGAGGAGTTCGACGGCGTCCGGCGCCACCGGGAGCACGGTGGCCAGTTCGTCCACCTGGAAAGGGGTGGTGCCGTTGTTGGTGAGGGTGTGCCGCAGTTCCAGCAATCCGCCGGGGTGCAGCGTGAGGGAGGTGGCCACGCTGATGCCGGTGTCGGCGTCGGCCTGGACGATGGTGGCCTGCCCGGCGACAGCGGTGTCCACCGCGGTGACGCGGAGGCGGGAGGAGAAGTCCAGGCCAGGAGCGCCGTCGGTGATCCGGTTGCCGCGGAGGGCAGGGCGGCCCCGCCAGGACGAGGAAGCCTGGGGGAGGAGCGCGGCCGGGACGCGGGCGTCCACGGAGGAATTTCCCACAGGCGTGGTGAGGACCGCGAGGTCTGGAAGTACTGCACCCAGGTCCGCGCCCCAGTGAATGACCTCGGCCTCCCCGCTGTCGAAGCTGATCAGCAGGCTGGTGCCGGCGGAACGGAGGTGCAGGGGATCCATGATGGTCTCTTTCGGTGTTCAGGGGTGCGTCTTAAGTTACGCAAAACGGGAATGCCAGGGAAGGGGGTGGCCGGGTGCCGCCGCCGCGAGGAGGAGGACGGCGGGACCCGGCCGGGTGGCTGCGACCACAAACGCAGCCACGTTTTCAGGGGTTACTTGAACAGCGCATTGACCTGTTCGTTGGCGGCCGTCAGCGAACTGACCGGCGCCTTGCCGGACACTACGGCGTCCATGGCCGGTTCCATGATGCCCTTGACCTTGGCGGTGTTGTCCGTGATCGGGTACAGGAACGTGGTCTTGTTCTTCACGTGCTCGGTGAACGCGGTGACATCCACGCCCTTGGCCTGGAACGCTGCGGCGGCCTTGTCCGAGGAAGCCTTCAGTGCGGGGAAGACCACGGCCTTTGACGCAACGACGTCCTGGCAGGAGGAGGAAGCCAGGTATTCAACCCACTTGATGGAGGCGTCCTTCTTCTTGGTGCCGGCCCAGATGGAGTCGGCCAGACCGTTGAACATGGAGGCGCGCTTGCCTTCGGGGCCCACCGGAGTGGGAGCAATGCCCACCTGGATGCCCTTGTATCCGGTGTACTGGCCGATCATCCACGAACCGTGGGCGTTGATGGCAGACTTGCCGGCGGCGAAGATGTCAGCCATGCTGGCGCCGACGGTGGTTTCGAGCTTGGGCATGTAGCCCTTGTCTGCCAGGCCCGCGAACCACTGCATGCTGTCCTGGAACTTCGGATCGTCATAGTTGTAGTGGGTGCCCCACGGGTTCTTGTCCGTGTGGGACCAGCCGGTGGTGTTCGTGAGGTAGCTCCACTCGGTCTGGCCGGAGGAGTCGCCGCCGCCGTTCAGGCCCAGGCCGTAGACCTGGACGTTGTTCTTGTCGAACCCGGGCTCGTCGCCGCGCTTGCCGCTCTTGTCCACGGTGAGGTGGGCGATGACCTTCTCGTAGGTGCCGCCGTCCTCGGGATTCCAGGTGAGGTCCTTCATCTGGTCCTCGGAAATGCCGGCGGCGGAGAGCATGTCCTTGTTGTAGAACAGGCCGATGGTGTCCCAGTCCTTGGGCAGGCCGTACCGCTTGCCGTCCTGGCCAACCCAGAGGTCCGCGAGGCCTTCGTTGTAGGCGGACAGGTCCACCTTGTCCTTGGCCACTGCGTTATCGATGGCCAGCAGCTGCTTGTTCTCGGCGAGCTCGCCGTACCGGCCCAGGTGGTTCGTGAAGACATCCGGTGCGGTGCCGCCCACGAAGCCGTTGGTGAGGGTGCTCCAGTAGTCGTCCCAGCCGCGCTGGGTGATCTTGACGGTGATGTCCGGGTTTGCCTTCGTGAAGTCGTCGGCGCACTGCTGGTAGGCGGGGAGCTGGTTGGCGTCCCAGAGCCAGTAGCTGATTTCGCCCTTGCCGGCTTCGGCTGAACCGCCGCCGCTGCCGCAGGCGGAGAGAGCGAGGACTGCTGCGGCGGCCGCAGCAAGGGCGCCGGTTGCTTTCATTTTCTTCATGGGAGGTCCTTTCAGGGATGTTTTCGGGCAGGCCGCCATGGCCTGCGCGAGGTTGCAGGAGGAAAGAGTGGGTCTACTTGATGCCGGAGAAGCCGATGGAGTTGACGATCTTCTTGCCGAAGGCGGCGAAAAGGATCAGGACCGGCAGGGCCGAGACGAGGGTGGCGGCCATCAGGCCGGACCAGTCCGGTGCGCCCTGCGGGGACTGCGATTTGAAGACGCCGAGCCCCACCTGGAGCACGCGGACGTCATCCTGGGAGCCGACCAGCAGCGGCCAGAAGTACTCGTTCCACTGGCCGATGAAGGTGAGCAGGGCGAGGGTGGCGATGGGGGCTGCGGCGTTGGGCAGGACAATCTGGAAGAAGATGCGGAGGTGCTTGGCGCCGTCGAGCATGGCCGCTTCCTCTACCTCCCGGGACATGTTCAGGAAGAACTGGCGGAGGAAGAAGATGGCGAACGGGGTCATGAACAGATAGGGGAGCACCATTCCGAGCATGGTGTTCAGCAGGTCCAGGTTCTTGATCAGCAGGAAGTTGGGCAGTGCCGTGAAGATCGGCGGAACCAGCATGGTGCCGAGGAAGAGGCTGAAGACGGCGTTCCGGCCCTTCCAGCGGAGCCGGGCGAAAGCGTAGGCGGCCATGGCGCTGAAGAACACGGCCCCGGCGGTGGTGATGGAGGAGAAGACAACGGAGTTGCGCAGGTAGATCCAGAAATCGATGGCTGCGCCCGAGCCACCTTCGGCAACGGCTTCCGCGGGAGTCTGCAGGCCGAAGACCCGCTTGAAGGCGCCGAAGGTGAACTCGGCCGGGAGGAGGCTGCTGGCGTTGGTGGCCAGCGCGTTGTTGGTGGACAGCGCGGTCCGCAGCACCCAGAGGAAGGGAAGGACGGAGACGGCGATGGCCAGGATCAGCAGGGCCCAGGCGCCGGCGCGGCGAGGGTTGAACGGACGACGGCGGCTGGCCGGCTTGGCCAGTGGCGCGCGGCTTGCGGTGGTGGTCATGGAGGACTCCTTAGTCCAGGTCCGACTCGTTGCCCTTGAGGAACTTCATCTGGATGAAGGCCACCAGGGCGAGGATGAGGAAGAGAATGACGGCGATGGCCGATCCGTAGCCGAAGTCCGACTCCGTGAAGGCGCGCTGGTAGATGTAGTACTGGATGACGCGGGTGGCGTTCACCGGGCCGCCGCCTGTGGTCACCGCGACGGTGTCGAAGACCTGGAATGAACCGATAACGGTGACCACCAGGACCAGTACCAGGACCGGACGCAGCAGCGGGATGGTGATCTTGCTGAAGGTCTGCCATGCAGACGCACCGTCCAGCTTGGCCACCTCGTAGACGTGGCCGGGGATGGACTGCAGGCCGGCGAAGATCAGCAGCGCGGTGTAGCCCATGTGCCGCCAGGTGTTAATCAGTGCCTGGGTGGGGATGGCCCATTCCTCGCTGCCGAAGAAGGCGGCCCGGGGCAGGCCGGCCCACTCGATGAACTGGTTCACCACGCCGATCTGGTAGTCCAGCATCCAGAACCACAGCAGGGCGGCAATGACGTTGGACATCAGGTAGGGAAGCAGCAGAGCTCCCCGGATGATGGTGGATTTGGCCACCTGGTGCATGAGCAGCGCCAGCCCCAGTGCCAGTGACGTCTGCAGCGCGATGTTCAGGATGACGTACTGGCCGGTGACAGCCAGTGAGTTCCAAAACAGGGGATCCTTGGCGATCGCCTGGTAGTTTTCCAGCCCGATCCATTCCGGGTCTCCGAGGATGTTGTATTCCGTGAAGCTGAGGTAGATCCCGCGGATGGTGGGCACCAGGTAGAAGAGGACGAATCCGATCATGGCCGGTGCGATGAAGAACAGTGCAATCCTGACGTCGCTGCGGGTGCCGGGCAGCTTCCGGTTGAGCAGTGTTCGCTTGGGGTTTTGCTCCCGCGAACGGGGGTTCCTGGTAAGGGTGGTCATCTTCGACCCTTCCTGATTGTGTGATGCGCCTAACAACCTGCGCAGCAATCTACACGAGTAGATGAAGTGAGGCAAGAGATTAATTTCAGCCCCAAAACGGCTTGATTTTTGTGGCGCAGAGTTGTTGACTCGAGTAGAACCTCCAGATTCCTGCACTGGCAGGGCGGGAAACGCTTACCGGATTCCTGCTGGTGCGCCGCCACCGGCGCACATCCACTTCCACACAGAAGGAAAACAATGACGTTCTCAATCGGCATCGTTGGCGCCGGCCAGTTCGGCGGCCAGTTTGCCCACCTGTTCAACCTCCACCCCGGCGTCAAGGAGGTGTACGTGGTGGACGAGCGCCCGGAACGCGCTGCAGAAGCGGTGGACCGCTATGACCTCGCCGGCGTGAAGCCGGATTTCGAGGCCCTCCTGGCCTCCGATGTTGACGCCGTGGCCATCTTCACCCAGCGCTGGACCCACGGTCCGCTGGTTGAACAGGCACTCCGCGCGGGCAAGCATGTCTACTCGGCCGTGCCCATGGCGGTGACTGAAGCAGAAATCGCCCGCATCATCGAGGCCGTCCGTGAAACCGGCCTGGTGTACATGATGGGGGAGACCAGCTATTACAACCCCGCCACCGTTTACGCCCGCGAACAGCACGCTGCAGGCAAGTTTGGGCGGATCTTCTACTCGGAGGGCGACTACGTCCATGACATGGACCTGGGCTTCTACGACGCCTACCAGTACAGCGGCGGCGACCGCTGGAAGGAGACGGCCAGCTACCCGCCCATGCTGTACCCCACGCATGCCATCGGCGGCGTCCTCGGTGCCCTCCCGTCGCATGCCGTCAGTGTCAGCTGCTTCGGCGTCCAGGACGACCGCAATGACGGCGTCTTCGACAAGGACGTCAGCATGTTCGGCAACGACTTCTCCAACGCCACGGCTCTCTTTGAACTGAACGACGGCGGCGTGATGCGCACCAACGAAATGCGCCGCGTGGGCTACCCCTCCCACATCCGGGAATCCCGGTTCCGCTTCTTCGGAACCGAGGCCAGCTTCGAACAGCTCGCCAAAGTCACGGTGTGGCAGGACAAGAAGAACGTCCACGACATTTCGGAGCAGATGGAGACGCGGCCCAGCATTCCGCTGGACGACCCGTCCTTGGCCAACGTGGCACCCGAACTGCGGGACGCGTTCGTATCAGGGCTCGCCCCGGTGCACGACGCGGGCCGGCTGCCTGAAGAGTTCCGCGGCGCCCCCAACGGACACGAGGGCAGCCACCACTTCCTGGTGGACGACTTCGTCACCGCCGTCAACGAAGGAACTTTGCCCCCGGTCAACGCCTGGGTAGCAGCACGCTTCACCCTTCCCGGCATCGTCGCCCACGCCTCGGCGCAACAGAACGGGGCGCGGCTCCCCATCCACGACTTCGGCGACGCCCCGGCCAACCCGTAGTAAGCGCGTATCCCATGACCATGTCGGCTGTGCCGGGGCCTCGGGGGCCTGTGACGCGTAAGGATGTTGCGCGGTTTGCCGGGGTCAGTACTGCCGTGGTGAGTTATGTGGTTAATGGTGGTCCGAAGCGGGTGGCGCCGGCTACTGAGGCGAAGGTCCAGGATGCTATCCGGCGGTTGGGGTACCGGCCCAATGCTGCGGCGCGGGCGTTGAAGCTGGGCTCGAGTGAGACCATCGGGCTGGTCATTCCGGATAACAGCAATCCGTTCTTTTCGTTGCTGGCCCACGCGGTGGAAGAGGCCGCGGCCGAGTTGGGGTATGCCCTGGTGCTGACCAATTCGGACGGGAATGTGGCCAAGGAGCGCCGGAACGTCCGTAACCTGGCGGCGCGGCAGGTGGATGGTGTCATCGTCTCGAGTGTGCTGATGGAACCCGGGGCGGCGGACTTTGAGTCGGCGGAGGTCCCGGTGGTGTTGTTGAACCACAGTGCCGAGGCGCCGGGGTTCAACAGTGTGGGGGTGGATCTGGTGGCCGGTGCGCGGGCTGCCGTGGAGCACCTGATCGGTCACGGGCACACCAGCATCGCGTTGGCGATGGGGACGAACACGGGCAATTACTATGACGGCCGTGAGGAGGGCTGGTTGCAGGCCCTGGCCGGGGCGGGCCTGCCGGAGGGGCCGATTGTGCGGACGCCGTTCACGCGGGAGGGCGGGTACGCTGCGGGCAAGCGCCTGTTGGCCGGGGCGGAGCGGCCTACGGCTATTTTTGCGACGTCTGACCTGCAGGCGGTGGGGATTCTGCGGGCGCTGCATGAGGCGGGCCTGTCCGTGCCGGAGGATATGGCGTTGGCGTCCTTCGACGGGTCGGCGGAAGCGGAGTACAGCTGGCCGCCCCTGACCACGGTCAGGCAACCGGCACAGGCCATGGCCGAGGCCGCGGTCAACGCCCTGATCGGCACCGGCCGGGGCAACACCCCCGAACACCTCATCTTCCCCGCCGACCTCCAGGTCCGCCAATCCTGCGGCTGCCGCCGGGAATGATCCCGCAGCGGCGGGCACGGGCCCGGGGACGCCTGGCCCGACGCCACCGAAAACTGGAGCGCGGCAGCGAACGCTTCCGCCGCCGTCGTGCCCTCCTGTTCCGGACAGAGTCCTTTGCGGGTGGACCGTGGGCCGGCCCCCAATTTTGGTACCGGCCCACGGCGGGGGCCGGTACTGCATTGGGCCACCCTCACCTGTTACCGCTTCCTCGGTGCAACAGGTGGTCTTTAGCCCGTTTCCAGGGCAAAGCTACGGAGGGGAGCGTCGTGAATCGCTGGTCCATTGATGGTTGGCCTAGAACTCACGGGGGCTCCCTTGCACGCACTGTGCGGGCTGGCTGCTCAACCACGAGTAGCAACAAGATACCCCACCCAACGCCCTCAAGCCACGGTGACGCCAGTGATATGTACAGATGAATTGCCTGCCGGTGTTGATGGTTTGATTAGTCAGTGCTCCGTATTCGACGTTATGTGGTTCTCTGCCTGTTCCTGATCTGCGTGGGCGCCGCATTTTCCTTCTGGGTTGCCGGGCAGCCCGGTGCGGAGGACACCGGACAAGTCCTTCCACCGCCGCCTTTGGCGGGCGTGAAACTCGATGCCGGGCGTACCGGCATGGCAACGGCCGTGAACGTCACGGCCAGCCCGGATGCCCAATGGCTTATGGATGCAGCCGCGCAGACCGGCATCCCTGCCCGGGCCCTGCGCGCCTACGTGGCCGCAGCCGCCTCTGCCAGCGGATCTTCCCCGGCCTGCGGGATCGGCTGGAACACGCTGGCGGCGATCGGCTCCGTGGAATCGGGGCACGGGACCCACGGCGGCGGCAGCCTGGACACGGAAGGGCAGGCCAGCGGTGCCATTGTGGGCCCAAGGCTCGACGGCGAAGGATTCGCCGCCATTCCGGATACCGATGGCGGAGCAGTGGACGGAGATGCCCGGTGGGACCGGGCCGTCGGACCCATGCAGTTCATACCCTCGACCTGGCGCCTGGTGGGTCGTGACGGCAACGGCGATGGAACAGCGGACCCCTTCAATATCGACGACGCCGCCCTCAGTGCTGCCACTTATCTCTGCCTTCACGGCCGCGACCTTCGAACCTCCCAAGGGTGGACGCAGGCCATTTACTCGTACAACCAGTCCGATGCCTACATCCGCCAGGTCAAGGACAAGGCGGTTACCTACGCAACGGTGACCGCCACCCTGAAGGATTAGGCCGGGACACCATTCGCGGCACGGGTCAGGCGGATGCCGCCGCCCGCATCCGCTTCAGGTGTAGTCCGCGGCAGGGGATGGCGGCGGATACGAGGTCCTGGCTGTGCTGATGCTGGGGGTCGGCGAAGAAGCGGTGGGTGTCGGTGAGTTCCACGAGGCGCCCCTGGTAGAGGACTGCCACCCGCTGGCACATGTGCCGCACCACGTCCATGTCGTGGGTAATGACCATCAGGGACAGCCCCCGTTTGCTGTTGAGCCGCTGCAGTAGGTCCAGGATGGTCCGCTGGGTCAGTGCGTCCAGCGCCGAGGTGGCTTCGTCGCAGATGAGCACCTCTGGCTCCATCAGCAGGGCCCGCGCGATCGTGACGCGCTGCAACTGCCCGCCTGAGCACTCCCCGGGGCGCCGGTCCAGGAACGCCGGATCAAGTTCTACGTCCTCCATTGCCTGGCCAAGCCGCCGGCTGCGCTCCACGGGATCAAGCCCGCGCCGCAGGGGCGCCTCCAGGCTTGCCCGGAGGGTCATCCGCGGGTCGAAGGAGTCATGCGGTTCCTGGAACACCATTTGAACGGCTGTTGGTGCTTCGCCGCCTCCGGGCGACAATGTCCGGGTCATGGTCCCACCACTGATGGTCTCCAGCCCCACAATGGCCCGGGCCAGGGTGCTCTTCCCAGAGCCCGACTGGCCCAGCACGCCAAGAATCTCGCCGCGTTTCAGGGTGAGGGAGACATCATCCAAGGCCGGTCGCGCCCGGCGCCGCCCGGAACCAAATTGTTTGCAGACATTGGCCAGGGTCAGCACTTCGGGTTGTCCGCCGACGGTGTCCAATGTGCCGGATGGTGCCAGGCTGGATGCCTCCAGGAGTTTCCGGGCATAGCCGGTCTGCGGGGTTCGCAGGACGGACTCCGTGGTTCCGGATTCCACGATCTTCCCGTCCTGCATCACCATCACCCTGTCCGCGAACGCCGCCACGGAGGCCAGGTTATGGGTGATGTAGAGGATTCCCAGTCCGCGCTGGATCCTTTCCCGGTCAAGCAGTTCCAGGACCTGCTGCTCCAGGACTTTGTCCAGGGCAGACGTCGGCTCATCGGCCAGGAGGATCTCCGGCTGGCCCGCCAGGGCCATGGCTGTCATGGCCCTCTGGGCCATGCCGCCCGAGAGCTGGTGGGGGTAGGCGCGGGCGCCCCACTCCGGGTTTTCGAAGCCGACCTCGGCCAGGAGGTCCAGCACTTTTGCGTCGGCCGCCCGGCCGCGAAGTCCGCCATGGAGCTTCAGGGGCTCCAGGAGATGCTTGCGGATGGTCCTGTTCGGGTTGAACATCTTCTTGGGCTGCTGGAAGAGCATTCCCAACCGGCCGCCGCGGACGCGGTTCAGCTCAGTCTCGGACGCCGTCGTAAGCTCCTGCCCGCCCAATCGGACGGAGCCCTGCTGCACGCCCAAGGCCGGAGGCAGCAGCTGCAGCACTGACCGGGCCGTCATGGTCTTGCCGGAGCCCGAGCCGCCCACCAGCGCCACGAACTCACCTGGCCGGACCGTCAGGCTGACCCCGGACAGCACCGTCTGTCCGGGGCCGCCCACTGACAGGTTCTCGATGACAAGCTCAGGCATGCTGGCCCTCCGTCACGATTGCGTCGATCGGATCCGCTGCCCGGCGGGCCGCGCGCTGCCCGATGAGGGTGACGCACAAAGCGATGACGAAGATGGCGAGGCCGGGCGCCAGGATTCCCCACGGGGCCCTTTCCGCGTATGGCTGCGCCGCTGCCAGCATGGAGCCCCAGTCGGATTGGGGCGGCTGCACCCCAAGCCCCAGGTAGGACAGTGCGCCCACGCTGATGAGCAGCTGCCCGAACCGAAGCGTTGCCTGCCCCAGCATGGGAGCGGCCAGATGGGGGAGGACATGGCGGAAGATAATGAACGACGGCGGGCACCCCACCACGCGCGCCGCCTCCACGAATCCCCGTGCCGACACGTCGTAGGCCAGGGTGCGGGCAAGCCGGGCGAACGGCGTCCATCCGGTCACTGTCAGGGCAACCAGCAACGAGGTGAAGCCCGTACCCATGGCAGCCACGATGAAGAGCGCCACCACCATTTCGGGAAGGGCAAGCAGGACATCGTTGGTGCGGGTAAAGAACTCATCCAGCCAGCCTTTGCGCCGGGCGCTGAGGATGCCGATGGACAGTCCGATGACTCCGGTGAGGACCGTGGCCAGCGCCGCCACCAGCATGGAGAAGCGCCCGCCGTCGAGCAGCCTGCTCAGGGTGTCGCGCCCCAGATGGTCAGTACCAAGCAGGTGCGCGCCTCCCGGAGCTGCCAGGCGGGCGGAGAGATTCTGCTCGTCAGGGGGAAAGGGTGCCAGCCAGGGGGCCGCCGCTATGGCGGCTACCGAGAGGATGAGGATTACGACGGCGGCAGCGTCGATTGCCGGCCATTTACGCAAGGGTGCCTCCCACCTTGGGGCTGAGGGTCCGATGCAGGAAATCGGCGAGGGTGGTGATGGCCACGGCGAGTCCCACCACGACCACCACGCCGCCCTGCGCCAGCGGGATGTCGCTGTTGATGACGGCGTCGTAAAGCAACCGGCCCATGCCCGGGATGGCGAAGATGACCTCAACGATGACCGAACCGCCCAGGAGCCCGGCAAACCAGACGGCAAAGAGCGTGGACAGCGGGACAAGACCATTGGGCACCACGTGGTGGAGGATGGTCTGCGTCCGGCTCAGGCCGCGTGCCCTGGCGGCCGGAATGTGTTCGGCTTCAAGGGCGTCGATCACCCCGGAGCGGACGGCCGAGGTGAAGAAACTGATGGGCCTCAGGGCCAGTGTGGCTGCCGGCAACACCATCGAGGCGGGCGTACTCCACCCTGCCGACGGAAGCAGCGAAAGCTTCAGGGCGAAGACCAGGACCAGGAGCGGCGCCAGCCAGTACTCGGGCATGGCAATAAAGGATTGCGTGATGGTGGTGATCAGCTTGTCCACCTTGCCGCCCTGCCTGAGCGCTGCGATGATGCCCAGCGGCAGCGAGACCAGGACGGCGGTGCCCAGGGCAACGATCACCAGGCTGAGGGTGATTCCCAGCGCGGGGATGACCTGGTCCGCCACGGGTGTGCGGCTGACGTGGGACAGGCCCATGTCGCCGGTGAAGAAGTCGCCGAGCCACCGAAGGTACTGGATGGGCAACGGGTCCTGGAGTCCCAGGCTTTCACTCAGGGCCTTGACGGTGGAATCATCCACCACGTCCCCGGCGACGCGGGAACGGATGATCTTCCGGACGGGATCGCCCGGCGTCACGTAGGGGATGAGGAAGACGGCGTAGGACGACAGCAGGACGGCGGCCACGAGGGTCGCCGTCCGCTTCGCGAGAAAGGTGAGCATGCTCCTGGTCCGAAGGTCTTGGACCGGTCCTTAGGACCCGGACTTAGCCGTCTGGGCCGTCAGCACGTACCGGGACAGGGGATCCTGCACGTAGTTCAGGACGCTGCTGCGCAGGGCATCCGTTGCCTGCTCGTTGACCAGCCAGAGGTTGACGGCTTCTGCGTCCAGGATTTCGCCGGCTTTCGCGTACAGCTTGTAGCGGTCTTCGGTGCTGGACGTCCGGGCCGCCTGCGCGATGACCTCGTCATAGTCCTGGTTGCAGAAGTGGCTCAGGTTGTAGGTGCCTTTGCAGGTGTAGTCGGCGGTGAGGAAGCCAATGGGATCGGCGATGTCGATCAGCCGGTTCCGCTGGCTGAGGATCATGTCGTAGTTCCCGGCCAGGACGTCCGGCTCAGCGGAAGCGTATTCCTTGGCCTGGATGCTGACCGGGACGCCGATCGCTTTGAGGTTGTCCTGGATGACGGTGGCGACGTCCGCGAATTCGGCCCGTTCAACGATGGCGATGATCTCCAGCGGCCTGTCTGCCGTGTACCCCGCCGACTCAAGCAGTTTCTTGGCTTCATCTACATTCTGCTGTGGTGCGGTGGCCGAACCCGTCCAAGGCTCGGAGGGTGCGAAGGGGCCAGCTGCGGGCAGTGCGGCGCCCTCGTAGACGCTGGCAGCCAGCGCCCCAAGGTCCAGGGCGGAGCGGAGTGCCTTGCGGAAGTCAACGTTGTTGAAAGGGGCACGGCCGTTGTTCATGTAGAGCGTGGCAGTGCGCGGGGAGTCCGCCTTGAGGACCGAAACTTCAGGGGCGCTCTCCAGGGAGGACAGAGCTGACGCCGGAATGGAGAGGGCGATGTCCGCCTCACCGGTCTGGACCTGGGTGGCCCGGGTGGCGCCGTTGGTGATGAACCGTACTTCAGCGCCGGCCAGCTGGACGTCCCCGCCCCAGTAGTTCCCGTTGCGGTCAAGCGTGAGGGACTGCTTTGCTTTCTCGGATACCGGAGTAAACGGGCCGGTGCAGTGCCCGAACGGATCCACGGTGGCGCCCTGATAGGCAGCGGGAGCAAGGATGCCGGTGTTGACACTCGCCAGCCTGAACGGCACCAGCGGACTCTCCGAGGGGGTGGTGACCCGAACAGTGTTGGCGTCTTTGGCTTCTACCTTGCTGACAATGCTGGGGCTGAACGCACGGGCGGGTACTTTGGCGTTGAGGACGGACGTGAGGGACGCCGCCACCGATTCGGCGGTGAGGTCCGTGCCGTCCTGGAACTTGACCCCGTCGCGGATGGTGAAGTCCCATTCCAGCGGCGAAGCCTGCTTCCACTCCGTGGCCAGGAAGGGAACAACCTTCCCCTGGGCGGAGTCGTACTTCGTCAGGGTTTCAAGGCAGCCCGAGAGGGACAGGATGTACGCGGCATCCGATTCAAGGGCCCAGTTCGCCACGGGCGCCCGGAAATTGTCGACGACGATCCGCTGGTTGGTGTCGGCCACCTTGCTGGCGGCACCTGTCCCGCCGCCGCTGAGTCCGCAGCCTGTGAGGGCCGTGAGGGCGGCAAGCCCCATCGCTGAAAGTTGGCCGAGTTTGCGCACTGGGACCGCCTGAAGAAGTGCCCGAACGGGTTGGGCAGAAGAAACGAAGACGGTTTAGGTTAGCCTAACCTTTTGCCCGGTGGGAAACCGGGGTCCGGGATGGGGAGTAACACGGCTGACGTTCCGCGGCCGCAAACCCGTCAGGGAACGAAGCCCAGCGATTTGTCCACCACATTCATCAGGGGGTCGCCCTGGACGAACCGCTGCAGGTTGCGGACGAACAGTTCGGCCAGATCCTCCAGGTAAGCCTCGGTGTCACCGCTCATATGGGGCGTGAGGGTCACGTTCCGCATGTTCCACAGGGGATGCCCCGGGGGAAGGGGCTCCGGATGGACCACGTCGAGGGCAGCCCCGGCGATGCCTCCGCTGGTGAGAGCGTGTACCAGGGCGTCGGTCTGGATAAGTTCGCCCCTCCCGACGTTGATGACATGGGCCGAAGGTTTCATCGCGGCAAGTACCTCCGTGCCGATCATTCCGCGGGTGGCCGGGGTCAAGGGAGCGGCAAGCACCACGAAGTCGAAGCTGCCCACCACGCCTGCCAGGTTTCCTGAGCTGTGGATGTCAGTGAAGTCCGAATCCCCGGGCCGGCTGCTGCGCCCGGCTCCGCTCACGTCCATTCCCACGGCGCATAACAGTCGCGCGATCTCGCGGCCGATGGAGCCGGTACCCACCACCAGCACACGCCGGCCCTGGATCTTCCGGGTGACGCGGTGCTGCCATAGCTGGTGCTGTTGCAGCAGGAACGAACCCTGCGCGTCCTTGGCGATGTCCAGGACGAAACCCAGGGTAAATTCTGCAATGGCGCGGCTGAGCACGCCCCTGGAATTTGTATAGGTAACGTCGCTGCGGACCAGTTCGTCGAACAGCAGCTGGTCAACACCGGCGGCGGAAACGTGAATCCACTGCAGAGAGGAGGCTGCCTGCCAGTTGTCCCGCAACGCCGGCGAGAACGAGTACCACTGGTACAGGACGTCGGCTCCCGTCAAGGCATCTGCCAGTCCATTCGCGGTCACGGCACGGACTTCTGCCAACTTTTCGATGTCGTGAAGGCGGGGCGGAAGCTCCTCCCGGTACAGGACGGCGACGACCGGCCGTTTGCGGTGGCCGGGCACGGGCTACAGGCCCAGCTTTCCGTTGAGCTCATCCAGTGACCGGATGGTGGCGTAGTTGTAACCGGGACTGTGGGGGTCGTAGCCGCGGTCGAAGTAGACGGTGTTGGTGAAGCCGAGGTCGTGGGCTGGCATCAGGTCGTACCGGGTGTGGGAGGACACGTGCAGGAAGTCCTCCGGTGAGGCAGCCAGGGAGTCAAGCATGAACTCGAAGGCCTGGTACCTCGGCTTGTAGGCCCCTGCCTGTTCCGCGGAATACACCGCGTGGAACGTCGCGCCGAGGCGTGGAACGCTGATGTCGAGGAAGCTGTGGTCGGCGTTGGAGAGGATGACCAGCGGGTAGTTCCGGCCCATGATCTCCAGCGGCCGGGGGACGTCGTCGTGCGCCCCCCAACCCCGGACGGCGTCGCCGAACCGGGCCCCGGCCCCCTCGGTGGGTTCCAGGCCCCACCTTCTGCAGACCCTGTTGAAAGCATCCTCCAGGACCTGCTCGTAAGCGTAGTAGTCCCCGCACACCTGGTCATACCTGTAGGCCCTGAACATCGCCTTGAAGGCAGGCCACTGCTCTTCTGCAAGCCGGCCCGAGAGGAGGTGCCGGGTGGTTGCATCGAGCTGGAAGTTGATCAGCGTGCCGTAGCAGTCAAAGGAGATGTACTGCGGACGGAAATTCGTGAAAGCCATGGATTGAACTCTAGGTGCGTTGACCTGTCCGGGAACAACGGAGTAGCGGCGCACGTTGGAGACACGTCAAGAGAGCAATCGGCGAGAGAAATGAGATGCATCCGTGGCAACCGATTATGACGAGGTCCGCTCCGACGTCAAGGAGTCCCAGGACCGTTCCCTGGAGGCGTTGCAATCCGCCAACGCCCCCGACGCCCGCAGCGTGGTCACCCAGTTGGACGAGGCGGACGCACTGGATGAGGGGCTGACCCCCGGCGGGGAAATCGTCTCCGAGGAACTGACTGTCCAGGTCATCCCCCAGGGCGCTGACGAATTCACCTGCTATTCCTGCTTCCTGGTCCGCCACCGCTCCCAGCTGGCGCGCGAAAGCAACGGCCACGCTTACTGCCGTGAGTGCGAGGGTTAGAAGCAGTGTGAGCAGGCCTGGCCCGCCCTGGCGCCACTAGCAATCAGGCTTCAGGGCAGCCCGGATCTGCGCCGCCACCCGCTCCGCCTCGGCGTAAGCTCCATGCGTTCCGGCAGTCTCCGAGGTGTAGTCGCCGGCGAAATGCATTGAGCCGATGGAACGCTGGAGTTCGGGTAGGGCTCCGGCCCGCTCCGGGCTGAGCAGGGCAAAGCAATGTTGCCAGGTTTGGGCATGCACGCCGATTACCCGGCCGCGGAGCTCAGGGGCCACCGTGTAGACGTGCTCCGTCCATTCGGCGATCCTTTCCTCATCGTTGCCGAAGCCTGGCAGGTAGCCCGAGGAATTGCCGTAGCAGGTGAGCTGGAGGATGTCCTGCCCGAAGGCCTCCGGGCTGCCGCCCGGCACGGGGTTGATGATGGCGTCGAATGGCATCCCGACTGTCACCACGAAAGCCCAGTCCCGGAATTCGGGGAGACCCTCTATGTTGGCCACAATGTTCAGGGTGGTGCTTCCCGGGCAGGCCACCCTGTCCAGTGCCGCCACTTTCCATTCCGGCAAATTCCCGACGACGTGGGGCACCACCGGGGCGGGCACGGCCAGAACCACGTGTTTGGCAGTCAGTTCCTGCCCACCGGCCCCGCCCGCAACGGACACTGCGTAACCGTCCCGGTCCTGGAGCGAAGCCACTCCCGTTACCCGCGCATCGCACCGGACCGTGCCGGCGGGCAGTTGGCGAAGCATTGCCCGTGGAATCTCCTGCATTCCTTTTACCGCGTAAAGGCGGTTGTCCCTTTCCCTGGCCAGGTAGCTGGCAAAGTAGCGCATCGCGTATTTTGCCGACAGATTCGCGGGGTCGCCCACGGCGCCGCCCCGGATGGCCGTGGCGATGACGTCGCGGACAGCCGGCAGGAGTCCGGCAATTCTTTCGGCCACCGTCTCGTCCGTAAGACGGTGGAGCTGGCTGGCGGTGGTCCGGTCACTGACGTAGTCCTGGTACTCGGTGAGGGAGTCATCAATGAACTTCATCAGCTCGGTTTTTTCAGGTTCGGTGAGGTTGAGGCCGGCCACCACGTCCGCATTGGACCGGGACACGACGGTCCTGCCGTTGACGTGGATACCGTACGTCATGGGGAGGAAGGGAGAGGTCTCGATGCCCAGCTCATGGACAAGCTTTTCCGTGTTTGTCCCCTTGTACACGAACATCGCCCCGGAATTTGCCGGTGTCCCGGCCAGCTGCACAGTGTGGGACCGGCCGCCGATGTCCTGCCCGGCCTCAAGGACCAGAACGTCCAAGCCCGAGTCCCGGAGGTAATACGCAGTGCCGAGCCCGGCGGCGCCGGCCCCAACAACGATTACGTCATGCAATATTCGCTCCTTCTGGAAATTATGGGGATCGCCTCAGGCGGCGTCGTAGGTGTTGGCGATGTAGACGTCGCACGGGGCGTTGTGGGCCACGCTGTTGGCGACGCTTCCCAGGACCCGTCCGATCCCTTGCATCATGCGGTTGCCCACCACGATGAGCCGGGCTTCCTTGCTGATCGCTTCCCGGATCAGGGCATCCGCGGGCCTGCCCCGGGATGCTGCGTAGGTGATGTTGATGTCACCGCCCAAGGTGTCGGCTACAGCTCTGGCGACATGTTCGGCTTTGTCGGCGTCGGAGACCAACCATTGGTTGCTGCCGCTGCCGAAGACCCCGGAACGGTCAGCGTCGAAGGCCGAGACCACATGGAGTGTTGCACCCAGCGCCGTGGCAAGGTCCCGCGCAGCCTCAGCTGCTTTCCTGGCCGTCTCGCTGCCGTCGACACCCACCACAATGGTTCCGCTCATGTGCATGCTCCCTTGCTATCGTAGAAAGTTTTCAGTCCCGGGACCTCCCGGTCTCCGGGATACCTTCAGTGCGGCGCCGCTCAGGTGAGCCGGCGCCGCACTGAAGGATGACGACGGCGTCAGAGCTCGCTGGGTGCCCCTGGTTCGCCGACTGAGGCGTCGATGCCGTATTTGTCCAGGATCTTCTTGATGGTGCCGTTGTCGCGGAGCGTCTGGATGTCCTCGTCCAGGGCTTTGCCGAGCGCGTCGTTCTCGAGGCTCGACGGCAGCATCACCTGGCCCACTGCGGCGAACTGGGGGACGTTGGCGTTGGGCTTGACGTCGATGACTTTGGCACCTTCGATGGGTGCGTCCTTGAACCGGTACTTGGCGGATGCCGATGATGCCACCAGGGCGTCGATCCGGCCGGCCTTGAGGTCAGAGTAGATGGACTCGTCATCCTGGTAGATCTTGAATTTGTCGCCCAGCCATTTGCTCATGCTGTCGTTCCAGAGGTTGCCGGCCACCGAACCGACAATCTTGCCGTCCAGGTCGTCGCTCGTGATGCCCTTGGTCGAAACAATCGCCTGCGGATCGCTCCACAGTGGCGTGCTGAGGTAGACGATCTTGGTCCGTTCCTTGGTGCGCAGCCAGTTGCCCGAGCCGATGTCCACACGTTTGGTCTGTACTGACGGGATGACGGCGCCGGCGCCGCCTGAGGTGCTGACGGTGACTTTGAGGCATTCGAGCTTGGCGATCTCGTTGATCAGGTCGCCCTCCATGCCGGTGACGTTCTCGCCGTCGAGGATGGTGGCGGGTGCGTAGTCGTAGCTGGCGACGGTGAGTTCGCCGTCGTTGATTGTCTTGAGCCCTTCGTGGGCCGGTTTGCAGTCGGAGCTGCCGCCGGCGGACTCGGATCCTCCGCAGGCGCTGAGGGAGATGGCGAGCAGGCCGGCGGCGGTACCGGCCGAGAGTGCGCGCACGAGGGTACGGGAGGGTCGCATCATGGTTTTCCTTTGTTGTGGGAATGGGCTGGTGGCCCGGTGTGTGTGATGAAGCAGTGTGGTTTCGGGGTGGGGTCCAGTGTGGGTTTCAGTTGCGTTGCAGGTGGCGGCCGAGGCGCCATTCGAGCACCCGGACGAGGGCGAGGAATACGAGGGTAATGGATCCATAGACCACTGCGGTGAGGACGTAGACGCTGAGGTATTCAAAGGTGATGGAGCCGATTTCGAAGGCTTTGGACATCAGTTCGGGTACGGCGATCACGAAGGCCAGGGCACTGCCCTGGAAGACCAGGACGGCGAGCCCGGCCAGGGGAGGGGTGGAAATGCGGAGGGCCTGCGGCAGGATGATCAGCCGGAATCCCGTCCAGCCGCGGAGGCCTGAAGTGAGTGCAGCTTCCTTCTGCCCCAGGGGGACGGCGGCAAGTCCGGCGCGGAAGTACTCCGAGGCGTAGGCGCCGGTGTTCCAGGTCAGGGCAATGATCGCGGTGGTCAGCGAGGTCAGTGTGATGCCGGCGTCGGGGAGGCTGAAGTACATCAGATAGAGCAGCACCAGGGCGGGCAGGCCGCGTCCGATCTCCACGAACAGGAAGGAGATCCACCGCAGCGGGGCGGGCTTGGACGCTGCCATCACGGCGAACAGCAACCCGAGGGGGAATCCGAAGAGCAGGGACAGTCCGGTCAGCTGGAGGCTGACCATCAGTCCCGGCGCGAGGTTCGGCAACCAGCCAAGCCATTGGGTAAGCAGGTCCATCACGCCACTCCGATCTTCCGGCGCAGCGTCAGGTCGACCCGCCGCGAGACGAGGGCGACGATAAGGCTGATCACGATGTAGAGGAGCCCGGCGACGACGAAGGACAGGAGGCCCCCGTGCGTTTGCTTTGCGCTTTGCTGGGCGTAGTAGGTGATTTCGCGGACTCCGATTGTGGACGCCAGGGCTGAGTCCTTCAACAGGCCGATGCCGTAGGTGGCGATGGCCGGAAGCGCGACCCGGAATGCCTGTGGGGTGATGATGTGCCCCACGGTGGTGACAGTGCTGAGTCCCAACGCATGGGCGGCTTCGCGCTGGCCATCAGGGATGCTCAACAGCCCCGACCGGTAGATCTCAGCCATGAACGCCGAGGCTATGATCGAAAAGCCGATAATGGCCGCCTGGATTGTGGTGAGTTTCAGCGCGAACTGGGGAAGGCCGAAGTAGATCAGGAACAGCCAGGTGATTGGCGGAATGACCCGGACCACGTTGATGTACAGGCTGGCGATGCTGCGGATGAGGGCGATAGGGGAGCGGGCGGCGCCCACCAGGACCAGGCCGATCACGCCGCCGATCACCAGGGACGCTGCCGTGACGTACAGGGTAAGTCCGACGCCTTGGGCGATCGAGGACAGGAGTTGGGTGATCATCGACGCCTCACCTGTCCAGCACTGCCTTGAGGAACTGCCGGGTGCGTTCGTTCTGCGGCTGGGACATGACCTGTTCGCTGGGCCCGATCTCCAGGACACCGCCGTTGCCCATCACCATGATCCGGTCCGAGACGTCCCTGGCGAAGTGCATTTCGTGGGTGACCACCAGCATGGTCATGCCCTCGTCTGCGAGGTCGCGCATGACTGCCAGGACTTCGAGGCCGATCTCGGGATCAAGGGCTGAGGTTGGCTCGTCGAAGAGCATGACTTTCGGCGAGAGCGCCAGGGCACGGGCGATGGCGATGCGTTGTTGTTGCCCCCCTGACAAACGGGCGGGGTAGGCCTTGGCCTTGTCCGGCAGCCCAACACGTTTAAGCAGCCGCTCTGCAACCGCCTGCGCCTGTTCCTTGCTGGAGCCCAGCACCTTGCGCTGGGGCAGGGTGATGTTGTCCATCACCGTTAGGTGCGGGAAGAGGTTGAAGCTCTGGAACACCATTCCTGTCACGCGCCGGAGGTGGTCAAGGCTGGCCTTGTCGGGCAGCTTCCCACCGGCCACCACATGGGCGCCGCCGATGGAGATTTCGCCCTCCGTGGGCACCTCAAGATAGTTAAGGCACCGCAGGAACGTGCTCTTGCCCGCGCCGGATGGGCCAATAATCGAGACAACCTCGCCCTCGTTCATCGCAAGATTCACGTCCGACAACACGCGTGCCGCGCCGTAACTCTTACCGAGGCCGGTGACAACCACCTCACCGGAGAGCGCAGTTGGAGGAGCTTTTGTGCCGAAGCTTAGGCCCATTGTTTTTTCCTTTGACTAGCGGACGCATCCGCCCTGGAAGGCGCGTACAGCTGTGGCTGTGACGTGGAGGAGATGCGGGATTGCTTGGTAATGACACCGGCTGCGCCATGAATTGCGCCATGTGCTGCACGTCACTTTAGTAAGCAAAACGCGCGCTGTCTAGATATGTGATCACAGATCACGAAAAGTTTTTTTGATGACGTCGCTAACTTGGACCGCAGCGCGGGTGCAGTGAAAAGAGCGGGGCGTGCCGCCACCTCGGCCGCCGGATCTGAACCATCGGCAACGCAGGTGGCCGGCCCGCCGGCTCCTGGGCCTTAGCCCAGGCGCAGTGCCACGGCGAGGTCCGGGGCGAGCGACTTCGCGAACGTGTTGGTCATGTGGTTGTCGCGGTAGACAAGGACATTGCCGATAACCGCCGGGCAGACACCGTCGCGGCAGAAATGGCGGGACAGGTCGATCGTTTCAACCCCGGGAACACTGCCGGCGGCATCCACCAGTGTGTCCGTTCCTGCAAGGGCCTCGGCTGCAGCCGTTGCGCATTGATCCTGCTTGCCGTGCTTCTGCAGGCATTCCACCGGATTTCCGCCGGGGTAGGGCGGATCGGCGATCACGGCGACGCGCAGGCCCGCCCCGCGCAGCCGTGACAGGGACTGGATGTAACCGTCTGCCAGCGGGGATTCCGGAGCCCAGTGCCACCCGAGCGCCTTGCGGTAGCCGTCCTCGCGCATCCCCGCCACCAGGACCAGATCCGGCTTCTGGACGATGATCTTCTCGGCGGTGACGGCGTTCTGCGCCGAGCAGTTGGCGTACACGGTGTCCGCGGAGCGTGGCGGCGTCAGCGCAAACGGGCACCCGTTGCGCACCATCGCATGGATCCTGAGCGGAATCTTCTTCGACACCGCAACAAGCGGATCCACGAACTGGCCGGCGTGCGAATCGCCCACCACGACCACCACCGGTGCCTCCTGGTCCTGTGACCCGAACCAGCAGTCAGTATCAGGCACCGTGGCAGGATCGTAGACACCGCACGCGCCGGCACTCGTGGCCGGAAGGTCCTGCATCGCCACGGAAGGATCCGGGCGAACGGGCATGCCCGCGGGGACGGCGGCGGGACGCTCGGACCACGCCTGGGCGCCGGGGTAGTCCCGGTCGGACAGGGCAGTGGACAGCTGGGCCCGCTTGACCTCGACAACCTGCCACGGCGCCCACGCCGCCACGGTCACCAGCACCGCGCTGCACATGGCAAGGACGTACACCTTCCGGTGTCCGCCCCACCTGGTGTTCCGGCTGGAAGGGCGCCGGAAGCGCTGCTCCACCCAGTAATAGGACGCTGCTGCGAGCCCGAGGCTCAGCACGGCCAGGAGGATGGCCTCCCTGATCCGTGGCGCGCGGCCCAGCAGGGCTACGGCGAAGACGATGACGGGCCAGTGCCACAGGTAGAGCGAGTAGGATACGTCGCCAATGAAGGTGAGCGGACGGACGCTGAGCAGCCTTGACGCTGACCACGGAACGGCTGCCGCCGCGCTGCCTGACCTCAGGAGCAGTGCAGTGCCGAGCACGGGTATGGCGGCGATGCTGCCGGGGAACGGCATATCGGTAGTCAGGAAGAAGACGGGGATGACGACGGCGGCCACGCCCGCCCAGCTGGCAAGGGCGGCACGGCGCCCGGTGAGGATGCCCATCGCCGGCACCAGGGCCGCCAGTCCGCCGACAGCCAGCTCCCACACCCTAGTGCCCGTCACGAAGTAGGCCAGGGTGTGTTCGTGGTTGCTGAGGTAAATGCTGTACGCGAAGGACACCAACGCCACCGCAGACAAGGCGGGAACGATAAATCCGTCTGCCGCCCGGTTCATGCGGCGGGCGGCCAGCACAAGGCCCAGGAAGAAGAACGGGATCACCAGGTAGAACTGCTCCTCGACCGCGAGGGACCAGAAGTGCTGAAGCGGGGACACTTCTCCAGTGGCCCCCGCGTAGGACACCGCGGACAACGCCTGGTGCCAGTTCTGCACCTGGAGAAGCGAAAAGAGCACATCGGCCGAGATGCCCTGCCAGCGGCTCTGCGGAAGCAGCAGCACGGTCCCCAGCAGGACTGCCACCAGCACGGCGGCCGACGCCGGGAAGAGCCTGCGGATCCGCCTGGCATAGAAGGCGAGGACGGCGATCGTCGAGTGCTTGGCAGCTTCCCGTGCCAGGGAGCCGATGATCAGGAAACCTGAAAGGACGAAGAAGACGTCGACGCCGATGAACCCGCCCGCCAGGGCCTCCGGCCGGAGGTGGTAGATCACCACGAGGCCTACGGCCAGTGCGCGGAGCCCCTGGATGTCGAGCCGTGGGGCGTGCCCGGTTCCGTTGTTGGCGCGCTTGACCGCGGAGGCATGCCTCATTGCGTCCCCTCTGTGTACTTCTTCAGTCCCGCGCCGTGCGCAGGGAAAATCAGGGGCGAGCGGAGGCTCGCCGACAGGAGATTGTATCGGATGCCGGGTGGTTACTCTGCGTGCCGGAGCACGTCCGGGAGTTCTTCGACGTACACAGTCTGCGGCGGTTCGAAGTAGATCACCAGCACTTCCTCGCCCACCGCGAAACCGCTCGCCTTGTCGAAGGGGTGGGCATGGAAGGCCATGGTTCCGCCGAGATAGGGCAACATGACCTCGCCGATGGTGCCGGGCCCGATCCGTCCCGTCACGCGGGCAATCTTGCCTGTCAGGCTGCGGTCGGCATTCCTGTGCATGGCCTTCCTAGGCGCCGGGAGCCGTTGGTGTCCGGGTGGAGTCTTTGGCGTCCTTGCCGTTGCGGAGTGCGGTGCGCAGTGCCGGCAGGTAGTCGCCGGCCTGGGCCAGGATCCCGCCGAGCATCTTGTTGACGCCTTCGCCGCCGTTGAGGACGGTCATCTGCCCAACGTGCGAGAAGGGTTCGGCGGCTGCCGCGATGATGGCGGGCATGTTTTCGGCGAGCTGCTGGGAAATTACCGCATCCTGGTTGCTGGCCAGGGCTTCGGCACGTGCCTTGATGCCGTCCGCCTCGGCCAGGGCCTTGGCCTTGATGGCGGAGGCGGCGGCATCGCCCTTGGCCTTGGTGGCCGCCGCCTCGGCCTCACCGGTGACCTTGGTGGCGCCCGCCGCAGCTGCCGCAGCGGTAGCATTTGCCTGTGCCGTCACTTCCGTCCGGCGGGCGTTGGCCTGGGCTTCGAGCTCGGTGCGCCGTGCCAGGGCTTCCGCGGCGCTGATGTCCGCGGCCTTCTGCCCCTCCGCATCGGTGCGCTTGGCGTAGGCCTTCGCATCTGCGGGCTTCCGGATGGTGGTCTGGAGCTTTTGTTCCTCGCGGTCCGCCTCGAGCTTGGCGACTTCGGTTTCCTGGACCACCACCTGCTGGCGTGCTGTGGCCTCCGCCAGCGGGCCGGCCTGGGCAGCGTTGGCCCGGGCACGTTCCGCGTTGGCCTGCGCCACCGACTGCCTGATGGCGGAAAGGCTTTGGGCATCAGCGATCAGTGCGGCCGCTTCGGCCTCCTTCTCGGCCGCCTCCCGGTTGCGGGTGGCCTCGGCGATCCTGGCTTCCATCTTCACCTGGGCAATGTGCGGCTTGGCGATGTTCTGGATGTACCCGGTGGGATCCTGCAGATCCTTGATCTGCAGCGAATCCACCACGAGGCCGAGCTTCTCCATTTCCACGCCGCTGGCGCTGCGGACCTGCGAAGCGAGCTTGTCCCGTTCCCGGATAATTTCCTCCATGGTCATGCTGCCGATGATGGAACGCAGGTGCCCCTCGAAGACGTTGTAGACCTGGCTTTCCATTTTGGGCTGCTGGCCGAGGAACCGGCGGGCGGCGTTGGCAATAAACGGTGGCGCGTCCCCAATCTTGTAGATGACCACCCCTTCCACCACTACCTGGATTCCCTGTGAGGTGACGCAGGAAACCTTGAGTTCCGTTTCGTTCAGGGTGAGCGAAAGCGGGCGCACGGTCTGCAGCCCGGGAAGTACCAGCGCCCCCTTGCCCGTCACGATCTTGAAGTCCATGCCGGCCCGGGTATCCAGGGTTCCACGGGTCAGCCCGGAAATAATCAGGGCTTCGTTGGGTTCTGCCACTTTCCACATCAGTTTGGTGGCCACCCAAATGAAGCCAACGGCACAAAGAACTCCCAGGATGATCGCAATGAGTGGGAAGAATGGTGACAAGTCCGGCATGACCAGGTCCTTTCACGGGTTCGAAAACCCGCCTCGGATAACACCCCAACAATGCAGCTGCCCATTCCCGGCCGATCAATTTGTGCCCTTAACTGTCCATCCGCTGGCCAACTGTTGTAGTTAGTGTGATTGCGGCCTGCCGAAGAGTCCATAGCCCGGCCATTGCTATTTGCCCGCGGCAACAAAACAGCGCACGACGACGGCATCCGGGCCACGCAGGCAGGCCCTCCGCGCCGCCGTGGCGGCACAGCGGGCTTGGGGCCTCACCTGGCGGGGACGCCTCCCCGGACCCGGACCGGTGTCAAAGGCCGTTCAGGTGTTCAGGATGCGGGAGCGGCCTCCGGAGGTGCGGCGTCCGAGCCGGCCCCGGGTTGCAGGTCCGCTGACTCCCGCTGCAGGGATACAGGTGCCTCCGCGGCAGGACGTGCAGCCCCGGCGCCCGTTGCCGGAGCCGGCGTGATGTTCTGGTTGATGTGGAAGAAGTTGTCGGGGTCGTACTTGGCCTTGAGCTCGGCAAGCCGCGCGTAGTTCGAACCCAGCGTCTCCTCGATGCGCGATTGATCGTCCGAGTCCTGGAAGTTGAGGTACCCGCCGGGTTCGGAGAATTCATGAAGTGACGTCCAATAGTCGCGGACCCAGGCGATGTTCGCCTCATTCTCCGAGGCGTCGGGCCACTGTCCCGCGATCACCGGTGCAAAATTGACGTTCCGGTAGGCGAAGGCTGTGGCTTCGGGTGCTACCCGCTGCACTGCCCCGTCAACCGGGTAGAAGTGATTGGCTGTGTGGATGCTCGGGATGCCGGGCGATTTGTCGACGGCGACGCGCAGCGCATCATCGCTGAGGGTCCGGAGGAAATCGGCCTTCCAGTATCCCTGGAGCCCGGGAACATTCAGTCCGTCGAACATCATGTTCAGCGCGGGATAGGGCATGGGCGCGAAGAAGCTGCCCAGCGGTTCTCCTGCGTCCAGCATCGGCTGCCAATGGGCCGGGCCGGCGTCTGCATCGCCAGTCCACATGCCCACGATGACTGTGACCGGCCGTCCATGCCATTCCTCGGGCAGGAACGGAACCGGAGGTCCCTGGTGGAAGCCCAGGAAGGCTCCCATTTCCTCAGGTTCGGCGGCTATCCATTCGCGGTAGGCAGCACCCACGCCGGCTCCGGTGGACGCGTCGAAGAAGATAATGCCCACATGGACCATGTCCACGGGGTGCAGTCGGAACTCGAGCGAGGTGACCACGCCGAAGTTGCCGCTACCGCCGCGCAAAGCCCAGAAGAGGTCAACGTTCTCGGCGTCGCTGGCCGTCACGAATGAACCGTCAGCCAGCACGACGTCGGCCCCGATCAGGTTGTCGCAGGACAGGCCGTATTTGCGGGCCAGGTAGCCGATGCCGCCGCCCAGGGTCAGTCCACTGACGCCGGTGGTGCCGACTATGCCGCCGGTGCTGGCCAGGCCGAACGCGTGTGTGGCGTGGTTGTAGTCAGCCCACGTCGCGCCGGCTTCAACGCGCGCTGTCCTTGCTGCCGGGTCAACCCGCACCCCGCGGCGCGCCGAGAAATCCAGGACCAGGCCGTCGTCGACCGTTCCGAATCCGGGGGCGCTGTGCCCGCCGCCGCGCACCGCAACATCAATGCCGAGGCCGCGGGCGAAGCGCACGGCGGCCATGACGTCTGCCGCCTGGGAGACCTGCAGGACCGCAGCTGGCCGGCGGTCGATCATGCCGTTGTAGACGTGCCGGGCCTCCTCGTACCCGGCGTCCCCTTCTTCGATGACCTGTCCGCGGACCTGTTCGCGGAGCACGTCAAAACGATCGCTACCCATGACAACTCCAGATGTGTACCAAGACCAGGGGGCAGCCGACTCCATACGGGGCCCAGCGGGGGCCAGCGCGCTGACCATTTCGGTATACGCCCGGCCACCACCGCCGTCAAGGCTCAGGAACCCGCCCCTGCCCCCCTATGTTCCGCCGGTGTGGGGCCAAGCGATTTGCGGGGCAGTTGGCGCAGCGCCAGCAGGGGAAAGATGAGCACCGAGAGCATGCCCGCACCCACCAAAGCCGCCGAAACCGCACTCGAAATCAGCCCCTGGTCCCTGCCGATGGACGTCACTGCCACGATAATCGGCAGCCCAGTGGCACCGAAGAGCATGATGGCCCGTTTGGTTGCGGAAGAGGACCGTGGGGGAACGGCCAGCAGCGACGGTACTCCGCGGATCACCAGCAGCAGGACCAGGAACAGCGGAACGAGGGCCAGTGCGGCCGGCGAGTCAGTGAGCGCGTGCAGCTCATAGTCGATGCCGGTGTCAATGAAGAAGACCGGTACCAGGAACCCAAACGCGACGGCGTCGATCTTCGCTTCGATCACCGTGCGGTCCCGCTCCGGCGCCCGGGCGATGGCAACCTTCCACAGGACTCCGGCCGCGAAGGCCCCCAGCAGCATGTCCAGTCCCAGCACCATGCTCAGCACCACCAGCACCGTGAGGATGAACATGATGGACCGCACCGCGAACTGGCCGCTGGTGTGGAGGGTCCTGGTGACCTGGGAATGCAGCAGGGTATGCCTGGCGCGCGAAGCCAGGAAGATCGCCAGCGCCGCCAGAAGGACAAATCCCAGCAGCACCGCCGTGGCGGGGCCCAGTTGCCTGCCGCTGAAAAACAGCGAGATGGCGATGAGTGGACCGAACTCTCCGGCGGCTCCCAGCGCGGTCACGGCCACGCCCGCGGCGGAGCGCGATTCGCCGGCATCGCGCAGGATGGGGAGCAGTGTGCCCAACGCAGTGGAGCAAAGGGCCACGCCGATGATGATGGCCGATGTGGGTGTGGGCGCCAGGAGGAAACCTGCACCGACTCCGGCGGCCAGGGAGATCAGCCAGCCGCCGCCGGCGCGTAGCACCGGCCGCCCCCGGATCAGGGCGAAGTCGATTTCGTTGCCGGCAACAAAGAAGAGCATGGCCAGCCCGAAGTCCGCCAGGGTGTCCGTGAAGTCAGTGGACTGGATTCAGCCCAGGACGCTGGGGCCCAATGCGATGCCCAGGACGATTTCGAAGACGACGATCGGGATCTTCACCACGTGGTCCAGGAATCGCGCCGCCAGGGGCGCCGCAATTGCCAGGAAGGCGATCAGGACCAGCGATGTGGACAGCTCCTGCATGGAGGAGATGGTAACGGCAACGGGGCGCCGCGGGAACAGGGCGTTAGCGCAGGACCCGCCTCAGCTTTGGGTTGGCGGTGGCCCGGACGGCTGCCGCTTAGTGCTGCGGGCGCGCCGCACCCGCCAGATCACCACGGCAACGAGGCCAATGACCACGACGGCGGCAGTCACGTCTTCGCCCGCGGCCTTGGCTACGGCGCCGTAGGAGTTGCCGGCGAGGTATCCGAGCAGCACGAAGCCAGCACCCCAGATGAGTCCGCCTGCGGCGTTGAAGGCCAGGAAGCGCGGATAGTGCATACCGGAGACGCCTGCCAGTGCCGGCATCAGGGCCCGGAAGAGCGCCACGAACCGGCCGAGGAAGACTGCTGATCCGCCGCGGCGCCGCAGGAAGTCCTGGGCCTTGTCGAGGTTGTCGCGGTGCCGGAGCAGGAACCGGTTCTCCAACAGCTTGGGGCCCATATGCTTGCCCACCTCATATCCCACACTGTCGCCGATGATTGCGGCCAGCACCACCAGCCCCATCATGACGCCCAACTGCACCTGGCCGCGGCTGGCCACCACCCCGCCCAGCACGGCGGCTGTTTCGCCGGGAATGACGAAGCCGATGAACAGTGCGTCCTCGGCGAAGACAAGCAGGGCCACCAGCGTGTAGGCGAGCGCCGGACTCACTCCGAGGATCCCGTCCACCAGGCCGCTCACGGGAGCGCCGCCGTCACGGCCTGCCGCCTTCTAATCTCCATGACTGCCATTGTGTACCCGCGCCGCCGGATCCCGGCCTGGCAGGTCTGTCCGCACGGCTCTTACAGATCTACACTGAAGCATTCCCACCGCGGCCAGGGCACGGACGCCTCGGAACAGATGATCAGCGTCAGATCGAAAGGGCCGGCCATGGGCAACGCCTCGGAGAAGGCAAACCGTGCAGTTTCCGGAGCGGCGTCGGCGAGCCGGAGCCCCGCGCTGCGGGTGTTGGCCCGCGCCGGGTTCGTCTTCATTGGGCTGCTTCACATCCTGATCGGGGTGATCGCCCTGCAGATCGCCGGCGGGCAGGGCGGCGAGGCTGACCAGACCGGCGCCATCGGGGCGGTGGCCTCAAAGCCCGGTGGCGTCTTCCTGCTGTGGGCGGGTGCCGTCGCCTGCGCCGCGCTGGCCTTGTGGATGGTCAGCGAGGCAGTTTTTGAGGCGCGTTCCCAAGCGGAGTCCAAGAAGAAGCTGCAAAAAGCCGGCACCGCCGGTGGGAAGGCGCTGGTGTTCGGGGTCCTTGCCTTCACATTCGCGGTGTTTGCCACCGGCGGAAGCAAGAGTTCAAGCCAGTCCGCCACCGACTTCACCGCGAAACTGATGGCGGCGCCTGCCGGCGTCGTGCTGTTGATTGCCGTGGGGCTCGCCATCATCGGCGCCGGCGGGTACTACGCCTACAAGGGCTTCACCCGGAATTTCATGGAGGACCTGCAGGACCCCGGCAACGCCCGGACTGCCGTTGAATGGACCGGCAGCGTCGGTTACGTCGCCAAGGGCGTGGTGCTCGCAGTCGTCGGCGTCCTGGTGATCGCCGCTGCCGTCACCGCCGATCCGTCAAAGTCCACCGGCCTGGACGGGGGACTGAAGACGCTCGGCTCGCAGCCTTACGGCACCGTCCTGCTGGCTGTCATCGCCGTGGGGCTGGCCTGCTACGGGGTGTATTCGATGGCACGGGCACGCTACGGACGCTTCTAGCCGTCTGCCGGGGCCCGGTGCACGCTCAGCCGGTGGGCCACCACCCGGGAAGCAACTCGCGCAGGTCCGCCAGGAATTCGTCCACCGGACGGGGCGAGGCCTCCACCAGGCGGGACTCCAATGCGCCCACCACGCCGTAGGCGATGAACCGGGCAACCATCGGCTGCGGGACTTCCCGGCCGCCCGGTGCCGGTACCGCAATGGCGCGGCGTTCGAGCAGCAGGCGGACGGAACCTTCGAAGTGCGCTCCGAGCATGGCATGCAGGCCGCCGGATCCGGCGTCGGTGACCAGTCCCCGGCGATAGATGGCGCGGTGCTGGTCGAGGTGCCGGACCACGTCGGCCGTGACCGCGCCTATGGCCGGGCCAATGTCGCCGCCGGCCGCGCCGAGGTGTTCCGCGCGGAGCACATCCAGTTCGTCGGAAAGGACCTTTCGCAGCAGGGCAGCCGGGGACGCTGCGTGCTGGTAGAAGGTGGACCTGTTGACCCCGGCGGCGGCTGCGACCTGCCCCGCAGCGAGCGCTCCGGCGTCGTTCTCCCCGGCAAGGTCCAGGATGGCCGAGGCCAGCTTTTCCCGGCTGCGGAGAGCCCGCGGATCGCGAAGCGCAGGTGCTTCGAGGTCCTGCTTCGGTTGCGATGTCATGCAGGTCACACTCCCGGGTGATCTTGGCCGCCGGCGGTGGATAAACCGCCACGTCGAGCGTACCGTTTTAACTATCCAACAAATGTCGGATAAATGTCTTGGGCCGCTGCGTGCACCACCCGGCCCGCTGTGGAAAGGAAGCACCCATGTCACGTTTTGACGGACGAGTCGCCATCATCACCGGAGGAGCCAGCGGCATCGGCCGGGCAACTGCCGTCCGCTTTGCCGGCGAAGGCGGGTCCGTGGTGGTTGCGGACATCCAGGACGATCTGGCCGCCCAGGTGGCCGCCGAGATCGGCGCCGCCGGCGGCCATGCGCGTGCCTTCCACCTGGACGTAACCAGCGAGTCCGGCTGGGCCGGCGTCGTAGCTTTCGCCCTTGAGGAATTCGGCCGGCTCGACGTACTGGTCAACAACGCGGGCATCGGCGACAACCAGGCCATCGAAGACACCAGCGTTGAGACGTATGCCAAGGTGGTGGCCGTGACGCAGACCAGCGTATTCCTCGGCGAGAAGGCCGCAGCGGAAGCCCTGAAGGCGTCAGGCAACGGTGCCGTGGTCAACGTGTCCTCCATGTTCGGCATCGTGGGTGGCTTCGGAACCTCTCCCGCTTACGCGGCGGCCAAGGGCGCCGTCCGCACCCTGACCAAGAACACCGCACTCGGCTGGGCCACCCAGGGAATCCGCGTGAACTCCGTACACCCCGGCTTCATTGACACCCCGATCCTCGGTGACACGGACCGGAAGCTCCTGACGGACACCACGCCCATGGCCCGGCTGGGTCGTCCCGAGGACGTTGCCGCCGTCATTCTCTTCGCCGCCAGCGACGACGCCGCGTTCATGACCGGGTCCGAACTGGTGGTCGACGGCGGCTACACCGCCCGCTGACCGGACCGCCTCCGGGCATTCAACCGAACACCATGCAGCAGAAACAGGAAGGGCATCGCATGCGCGCGATCGTATTCAAGGAATGGCAGCAGTTTCCCGCACTCGAGGACGTGGACCGGCCCACACCCGGTCCAGGCGAGGTGCTGCTGAAGGTGGCCGGTGCCGGAGCCTGCCACTCTGACGTCAGCATCTTCGAGGACTTCACGGCTGAAGTTCCCGGGAACATGGCCAAGGGCTTCGTTCTGGGCCATGAGAACTCAGGGTGGGTGGAGGAACTGGGCGCGGGCGTGGACGGCATCGAGGTGGGTGCCGCCTACCTGGTCTACGGCCCCATCGGCTGCGGCCACTGCAAGGCATGTTCCCGCGGCCAGGACACCTACTGCGAGAACGCGGCAACCAACCCCTACCTGGGCATCGGCCTGGGCCGCGACGGCGGCATGGCTGAGTACGTCACGGTCCCCGTGCGCAACCTGATCCCCCTCGGCGATGCGGATCCCATCGCGGCGGCACCGCTGGCCGACGCCGCCCTGACTCCGTACCACGCCATCAAGACCGCACTGCCGCACCTGAACGGCGGCGGGCGTTATGCGCTGGTGGTGGGACTCGGCGGCCTGGGACAGATCGCCGTCCAGATCCTCAAGGCGCTGACGGGAGCCACCGTCATTGCCACGGACATGAAACCCGAGGCGATGGCCAAGGCGGAAGCGGCAGGGGCCATCACGGTTCCCGGCGGCCCGGACCAGGTGGCACGCATCCGGGAAATCACCGGCGGCCGGGGCGTGGACGCCGCCTTCGACTTCGTCGGTGTTACTCCGACGATCGCCACCGCCACCGGTTCAATGGCGGTCGGCGGGCGGCTGACCGTCGTCGGGATTGCCGGCGGCGTACACGAATGGACGTTCTTCAACACCCCCTACGAGTCCACCATCACCAACACGTATTGGGGAACCATTGAGGAACTCCACGAAGTGGTGGACATGTACCGGGCAGGGCAGATTACCCCGGAAATCGAAACCTTTTCCCTGGAGGATGGACTCACGGCATACCGGAAGCTGGCTGACGGGCAGCTAAGTGCCCGCGCCGTGGTGGTTCCGCACCAGGCCTAGGCAGTGGTGGCCGGGCCGCACGGTCCGGCCACCGCCCACAGGCCGGAGGGCCGGGGGCAGCGCCTGCCGAAGCGCGTTCCCTGGCTGGGAATATGGTGGAATCCCTCGATTAGGGGGAGGACGGGGATTACCGTAGAGGGGTGACTGACCGTCCCGAAATCTCCACTGTTGGCGAACTGCGTGCCGCGGGTTATGTCCTCAAGGACCTGCGCCACGAAATCCGAGACAACCTGCTGGCCGCGCTCGCGGACGGGCAGGATCCCTGGCCGGGGCTGTACGGGTTCGGCCGGACCGTCCTGCCCCAACTGGAGCGGGCGCTGATCGCCGGGCATGACCTGGTGCTGCTGGGCGAACGCGGCCAGGGTAAGACCCGGGTGCTGCGCACGCTGGCCGGGCTGCTCGACGAATGGTCGCCGGTCATCGACGGCTCAGAGCTTAACGAACACCCCTACGAACCGATCACGGAAGCCTCGCGGGCCCTTGCCGCCTCGGAGGGGGACCGGCTGCGGGTTGGCTGGCGGCACCGCTCGGAGCGTTATGTGGAGAAGCTCGCCACCCCGGACACCTCCGTGGCAGACCTCATCGGCGACGTGGACCCCATGCGGGTGGCCGAGGGCCGCCGCCTGGGCGACCCCGAAACCATCCACTACGGACTGATTCCGCGCTCCAACCGCGGCATCATCGCCATCAACGAACTTCCGGACCTTGCCGAGCGGATCCAGGTAGCCATGCTCAACGTGATGGAGGAACGGGACATCCAGATCCGCGGCTACGTGCTGCGGCTGCCGCTGGACGTCCTGGTAGTGGCATCGGCGAACCCCGAGGACTACACCAACCGCGGACGGATCATCACCCCGCTGAAGGACCGCTTCGGCGCCGAGATCCGCACCCATTACCCCATCGAACTGGAGGACGAGGTTGCCGTCATCCGGCAGGAGGGGCGGCTCGTGGCGGACGTGCCCGCTGTCATCCTGGAGATCCTTGCGCGGTACACGCGTGCGCTGCGGCACTCGCCGGCCATCAACCAGACATCCGGGGTCTCCGCGCGGTTCGCCATTGCCGGCGCGGAGACGGTGGCCGCCGCGGCCCTGCGCAGGGCCAGCCTCCGCGGCGAGGACGAGGCCGTTGCCCGGATCATCGACCTGGAACCGGCAGTGGAAGTCCTCAGCGGCAAGCTGGAATTTGAATCCGGGGAGGAAGGCCGCGAACAGGGCATCCTTGACCACCTCCTGCGCACCGCCACCGCCGAAGCCGTCAGGGCCCATTTCCAGGGCATCGACATGGGCCCGCTCGTGGCAGCCCTCGACGGCCACAGGACAGTGACCACCGGCGGGCAGGTGACGGCGAAGGAGTTCCTGGGTAACCTCCCCTCGCTGAACGGATCAGGTTTGTACGACCTGATTGGCCAACGCATGGGTGCGCAGAACGACGGACAGCGCGCCGCCGCCGTCGAACTGGCCCTCGAAGGGCTGTACCTGGGCCGGCGGATCTCCAAAGAGGCCGACGACGAAGAAACGGTCTACGGCTGACCGCAGGCCTGCAGCCACAACAGGAGGCAGCATGACCCATCACGACAGGTCACGGTACGGCCGGTACGCCGGCGGACCGGACCCGCTGGCCCCGCCCGTTGACCTCACCGAGGCGCTCGACGCCGTGGCCGAAGACGTGATGGACGGGTACTCGCCCCGCCACGCCCTGCAGGAGTTCCTCCAGCGCGGCGGCCGGAACCGGGACGGCCTGGACAACCTGGCCCGCCGCGTACAGGAACGGCGCAAGGACCTGCTGAGCCGGCACCGGCTGGACGGCACGCTCGAAGACGTCCGCAAGCTGCTGGACACTGCAGTCCTGGAGGAACGCAAGCAGCTGGCCAGGGACGCTATGATGGACAACACCGACCGCGCCATCCGGGAGATGCAGCTGCAGAACCTGCCGCCGTCCACGGCGGCAGCGGTCAACGAACTCGCCTCCTACGACTGGCAGTCGGGCACCGCCAGGGAAGCGTACGAACGCATCAGGGACCTCCTGGGACGCGAAGTCCTGGACCAGCGGTTCGCCGGCATGAAACAGGCCTTGGAGAACGCCACCGACGAGGACCGCGAAGCCGTCAGCGACATGCTCCGCGACCTGAACGGACTCCTGGGCAGGCACCGCCGGGGCGAGGACACCGCGGCGGACTTCCAGGAGTTCATGGCAAAACACGGGCAGCACTTTCCCGAAAACCCGCAGTCGGTCGAAGAGCTGGTGGACGCGCTGGCCAAGCGGTCCGCCGCCGCACAGCGGCTCCTGCAGTCCATGTCACCGGAGCAGCGCGAAGAGCTGATGCGCCTTTCCGCCCAGGCCTTCGGCTCAGCCGGGCTGATGGACCAGCTCAGCGAACTCGACGGAAACCTCCAGGCGCTGCGGCCCGGCGAAGACTGGGACGGTTCGGAGACCTTCGACGGGCAGGAAGGCCTGGGCCTGGGGGATGGCACTGGAGTCCTGCAGGACCTGGCAGAGCTGGACGGATTGTCGGAACAGCTGTCGCAGTCCTACAACGGCTCACGCCTGGACGACCTTGACCTCGACGCCCTTAGCCGCCAGCTGGGCCCGGACGCCGCCATCAGCGCCCGTACCCTGGCCGAGATCGAGCGGGCCATGGAGGACGGAGGCTACTTGCGCCGGGGACCCGATGGCGACCTCCGCCTGTCCCCACAGGCTATGCGGCGCCTCGGCAAGTCCCTGCTGCAGGACACTGCACGGCAGCTGTCCGGGCGGCAGGGGCAGCGGGACACCCGCCTGGCTGGAGCGGCCGGAGAGCAGACCGGCTCCAGCCGTCCGTGGGAGTTCGGGGATGCGGAGCCCTGGGACGTGACCCGCACCATGACCAATGCGATCCAGCGCACCATGTCCGACGGCGGGAACCCGGCCAGGGAACTCCGGCTGACCCCGGAAGACATCGAGGTGGCCGAAACCGAAGCCCGCACCCAGGCCGCCGTGGTGCTCCTGGTTGACGTGTCCTTTTCCATGGCCGCCGAGGGGCGGTGGGTGCCGATGAAAAGGACGGCCCTCGCGCTGCACCACCTTGTGTCCACCCGGTTCCGCGGCGACCGGCTGCAGCTGGTCACGTTCGGCCGCTATGCGCAGTCCATGGACATCGGTGAACTCACGTCGCTGCCGGCACTGCGGGAGCAAGGGACGAACCTGCACCACGGGCTGCTGCTGGCCGGGCGCTTCTTCCGCCGGCACCCGTCCATGCAGCACGTCCTGCTGGTGGTGACCGACGGCGAGCCGACGGCACACCTGCTCCCGGACGGCGACTCCTGGTTCAACTGGCCTCCGGATACCGAAACCATCCGCGTCACAGTCGCCGAGCTGGACCGGCTGGGGCGCTCCGGCGTGCAGGCCACTTTATTCCGGCTTGGTGACGACCCCGGGCTGGAACGTTTCGTGCAGCGGATGGCCCGGCGGATCGACGCGCGGGTGGTGGCGCCGGATGTCGGCGGCCTGGGGGCCGCAGTGGTGGGGGAGTACCTCCGCGCCCACGTCCGAAGCTCCTACAGCGACACAGACTGGGCACTCTAGGCAATTCCGGTGTCCAGGCCCGCCTCCGAAATGAGCTCGGTCAGCCAGGGGCGGTGTTCGCGGTGGAACGTCAGCAGGGCGGACCCTTGAACCGGCGCCCCTCCGGGCATAACATGGCGGCCACATCCACGCCGATCAGTCCAAGGAGCCGGCCATGGGCGCCACACCTGCTGAAACGTCACCAGCAACCCTGATGATGGACCTCATCATCTCGCTGGACGGATATGCCTCCGCCGAGGGGTGGCCCGGCTGGTGGGGACTGGAAGGGCCGGAGTACCTGGCCTGGCTGGACGAAGAGGCGGCCAAGAACTACACCTTCCTCTTGGGGGCCAACACGTACCGGCTGATGTACGGCATGTCTGCCCAGGCAGCGGCCGACCGCACCGGGTTCTCCGCGGAGGAGGGCGCCAGCCTCACCGGCCTGGCCGCTGTGCCCAAGATGGTGTTCTCGTCCACGCTGCAGGCGCCCCTGGACTGGCCGAACTCCACCCTGGTCACCGGGGACGCTGTGGAGGCAGTCCGGGAGTTGAAGCGGACCGGAACAGGACCGCTGAGCACCCTCGGCAGCCTGAAGCTGACCAGGTCATTGCTCGCCGCTGGCCTGGTGGACCGTTTCCGGCTGGTTGTCTTCCCGGTGATCACTGGCGCCACCGGCCGGGAACGGATCTACGACGGTTACCCGGACGTGATGCTGGAGATGGTGCAGAGCAGGACCTTTGACGGCCGGCTGCAGCTGCTGGAGTACGTTCCCACGGTCCTCGCCGGCCCGCCCGGCAGCAGGTGAGCGGAGCACGCTGCGGGAAGAGTGTCACCGGAAGACGCAAATGCTTGAACATTGAACTAACTGGACGTAGGATTTAGTTCAAGCTTCAAGTATTTCCGTTTCCGACTGCCGAGGACCCCATGACTGCTGTTGCCCACGCCCCGCTGCCGCACGCCGCCCTCCCCGCGGCCACCGTCCGCAGCCGCGTCACCGTCCCGCTTCGTTTCCCGGATGGCTATTCCACGACGGCGGAGATCCTCACCTTCGACGGCCTGGCGGACGGCAAGGAACACCTGCTGCTGGCTCTTGGGCCCTGGGAGCAGGCTCTCCTCAGCGGGCAACCGATGGTCCGCCTGCACAGCGAGTGCATGACCGGCGACGTGTTCGGCAGCGAGCGCTGCGACTGCGGCCCGCAGCTGCGGGAAGCTGCCGAAACCATCACGGGCGCCGGCGGTTTCCTCCTCTATCTCCGGCAGGAGGGCCGCGGCATCGGCCTGTACTCCAAGCTGGATGCCTACGCCCTGCAGGACCAGGGCTTGGATACCTACGATGCCAACCTCGCGCTGGGCCACGGCGAGGACGAGCGGGACTACTCCGCCGCAGCACAAATGCTGGAAGCACTGGGTGCCACCAGCATCCGGCTCCTGAGCAACAACCCGGACAAAGCCGGGCAGCTGACCGCTTTTGGTATTGGCGTCGGCGAAAAGGTACCCACGGGTGTCCACCTGTCCGCCGCGAACAGCCGCTACCTGGCAGCCAAACGTGACCGTACGGGCCATACCCTGGACCTGGATCATGACCCGCGCGTTGGACCGGGCCAAGGCACAGGTGCCGAACCCGCCGTCGTGCCCGGCATGGCGAAGGGCGCCGCGGAGGTGCCCGGCCATGAGGAAATGCTCGACCGTGTGGCGGCTTTGGTGCCCGCACTGCGGGCGGCGGCCGAAGAAACGGAGGGGCTGCGCCGCCTCCCGGATGCCACGGTTGACAACCTTGAAGCCGCCGGGGTCTTCAGGATCCTCGCACCTGCCGCGGTGGGCGGCTATGGACTGGGCGCGGAAACGTACGGCGAGGCGGTCCGCCGCCTGGCCCGGGGATGCGCCTCCACGGCCTGGACCGCAGGCCATCTCGCCGAGCATGCCTGGATGCTGGCCCGCTGGCCGAAACGGGTACAGGATGAGGTCTTCGCCGGCGGCGGGATGCCGCTCGCGGCCGCTACCAGCGCACCCGTCGGTGCTGCCCGGAAGGTTCCCGGCGGCTACGCGGTCTCGGGCCACTGGAGCTTTGCCTCCGGCATCATGCATTCGGAGTGGGCGCTGGTGGCCATCCAGCAGGACGGCCACCGGCTGCAGGCGCTGGTTCCCCTCGCCGACCTGGAACTGGTTGATGCCTGGCACACGGACGGGCTCCGGGGCACCGGCAGCAACGATCTGCGCGCCGCGGATCTGTTCGTCCCGGAATACCGGGTGATGGACTGGGCGCTACTCAGCGCGGCGGACAACCCGGGCAGCCTGATCCATTCCGATCCCCTGATCCACACCCCAATGGCCACACTGCTGAACCTGGTGGCCCCGGCGGCGGCACTGGGTTCGGCCGAATATGCGGTGGAACTCTTCCGTGACCAGCTGCTTGCGCCGAAGGTGAAGAACGGCGTCGACATCCGGCAGGCCGATTCCCCTCTGGCGCAGGCGCGCTACGCCCGGGCCGCCGGACTGCTGGCCTCGGCGCAACTGCACTGGGAGGCAGGGCTCTCCGCCGTGGCGGCCTCGGTGCAGCCGGTGTCCCGTGGCCTGCAGGCGCCAGGCCTGCCGGAGGGGGAGAGGGCCGCGTTCCGGCTCTCACTCGCCCTGAGCGCCGAGGCAGCGCAGGAAGCCGTAAGGGTGGTCCTCGCCGGTTCGGGCGGCAGCGCCCACCGGCTTAGCCATCCCCTGCAGCGCATCCAGCGCGACGTCGGCGTGCTGCTGAACCATCCCACCCTGGGCATCGATCCCATTCTTGAACAGGCAGGCCGTGGTTTGCTGGGGCTGGGCTTCACCGCTCCGTCCTTCTAGGGCCCCGGGTGGCGGCGGTATCCTGCCGCTGCCACCATTCCGGGTGGTTCCGTGGCAGGATCAGGTATGCCCCAGCGCCTTATGCTGCTCGACACTGCCTCGCTGTACTTCCGTGCCTTCTACGGCCTCCCGGACACCATCCGGCGCGCCGACGGAACGCCGGTCAACGCGGTCCGGGGCCTGCTGGACATGATTGCCCGGCTCACCACGGACTACCACGCCACCCACCTCGTTGCCTGCTGGGACGATGACTGGCGTCCGCAATGGCGCGTGGACCTAATCCCCACCTACAAGGCGCACCGGGTGGCCGAGGCCAAGCCCGGCGGCACCGACGTTGAGGTGGTGCCCGATGCGCTGGAGGCGCAGCTGCCAATGATCCGGGAGGCCCTGGAGCTTGCCGGCATCGCCATCGTGGGGGCAGCGCAGCATGAGGCCGACGACGTCATCGGCACCTACGCCACGCACGCGGCCATGCCCGTGGACGTCGTCACCGGGGACCGGGACCTCTTCCAGGTGTGCGACGACGAACGGCAGGTCCGGGTGATCTACACGGCGCGCGGAATGCGGAACCTGGAGGTCTGCACGGAGGAAACCATCGTGGCCAAATACAAAGTCCTGCCGCAGCAGTACGCCGATTACGCCACCCTCCGCGGCGACGCGTCAGACGGCCTGCCCGGCGTTGCCGGCATCGGCGAGAAGACGGCGGCGTCGCTGCTGCTCAAGTACGGCACCCTGGATGCCCTCCTGGCGGCAGCGGACACCCCCGACGGCGGCGTGTCAGGACCTGTCCGGGCGCGGCTGTCCGCCGCGGCCGCCTACCTCGAAGCAGCCCCCGCCGTCGTCCGCCTGGTGCGGGACCTGCAACTGCCCGCCGCGGAGGAGGCCGGCGCCATGCTGGAACCGGTGGCCGGCCGCCGGCGGGCGGAACTGGAACGGATCGCTACCGACTGGAACCTGGGCGGATCGGTCCGCCGGCTCCTGGATGCCCTGGACCTGCGGGGGCAGCCGGGCTGACCCCGCGCAGGCCCGGCGCCCGGGTTCCTGCCGGGCCGGGATCAGAGGCTCTTCAGCGCCCGTCCCAGCCGGGCCGCAGCCTCCTCGAGCCGGGGCACGGAAACATCGCCGAACGCAAAGCGGAGGTGGCGGTCCGAACCGGTGCCCGGCCCCGAAGCGAAGAACGAACCCCGCTGGTACTCGACGCCTTCGGCACTGGCCGCCGCCGCCAGGAGATCCGGATCGATGCCGGCGTCGCGCAGCCGCGGCCACAGGAAGAGTCCGCCACCGGGAAGCACGCTGTCGAACGCCCCGGGAGCCTCCCGGTCCAGTGCCGCGATCAGCGCTTCGGCCCGCGTGCGGTACAGCTCGCGCGCCCGGCCAAGGGTCGAATCGAACAGGCCCGGGTCCGCCGTCAGGGCTTCGCCCACTACCGCCTGCACCAGGGTGGAACTGTGCGAGTCCTGGCGGCTCCGCAGCGCCACGAGGTCCGGCAGCAGGCGTTCCGGTGCCACCAGCCAGCCCAGCCGCAGGCCCGGTCCCAGGGTTTTGGTGAAGGTGTTGATGTGGATGACGTGGTCCGAGTGATTGAAGGCATCCACGCTCTCCGGCCCGCCGGAATACCAAAGCTCGCGGTAGGGGTTGTCCGCCAGGACCACGAATCCGTAGTGCTCCGCGAGTCCGGCCAGCCTGTTGCGGGCCTCGGCGGGGAGTGTGCCCTGGGACGGGTTGTGGAAGTCCGGCACCGTGTACAGGGCAGAGGGCCGGGCGCCTTGGCGCAGTTTGTCTTCCAGTTCGTCCACGTCGATCCCGTGGGCACCGACTGTCACGGGCAGGGTCTGCGCTCCGGAGAGCTGCAGCCCGCGAAGGAACAGCGGGAAGATCGGGTTGTCCACGGCTACGAGGTCACCGCGCTCCACAACGGTCTGGATGCCGAGGGACAGGCCATGGAATCCGCCGTTGGTGATGATGATCCGCTCCACGGGCACGCCCTCGCGGTCTGCGATCCACTCGCGCAGGGGTGAAATGCCTTCGGTGCGGGAGTACTGCAGGGAGGGCAGGCCTGGCCTCGAGAGGACCCTTGCCGTGGCGGCGGCGAGCTCTGCCGCCGGAAGGACGCCGGGGTCCGGGACGCCGCCCAGCAGCTCGATGGCGTCCTCCCGCTTGTCCCGCAGGGTGGCATCACCAAACCCCTTGGGCGCGGTGAAGCCGGCGATCAGGGCGGGCTTCCGCAGCGATTCCGGGCCGGCGGTTGCGGTGGGGGTCAAAGTCATAGTGCTGCCTCTGCTAGTTTCGGGATGTGGCTGTGTTCGGCGGGAGCGGCCGCCACGGCAGGCGACGCCAGTCCTGAGGTGCCCGGGATGGCGTCCAGGAGCGCCCGGGTGTAGGGGTGCTGCGGCCGGTCGAAGACCTGGTCTACGGTGCCGTGTTCCACCACCTGGCCGCGGCGCAGCACTGACACGGTGTCCGCCACCTGCCGCACCAGGGCAAGGTCATGGGAGACGAACACGTAGGTCAGCCCAAGGTCCCGCTGGAGCCGGGCCAGCAGTTCGAGGATGCCGGCCTGCACACTGACGTCCAGCGCGGAGGTGGGCTCGTCCAGGACCACGACGTCGGGCCGGACCACCAGTGCGCGGGCGATGGCCACGCGCTGCCGTTGTCCGCCGGAGAGCTGGGCAGGACGGCGGTCCGCAGCGTCGTCCGGCAGGCCCACGGACTGAAGGGCATCGCGCACTCTGTCCGCGCGCTCGGCCGTGCTGCCCACTCCGAACCGGTCCAGGGGTTCGCGGACGATCCTGCCCACCCGCCACGTGGGGTCCAGCGATGTGAAGGGGTTCTGGTAGACCAGCTGCAGGTGGCGGCGAACATCGCGCAGGCCGGCCCGGGTAAGTCCGGCGGTGGAGTGGCCGCCCACCGTGATGGCGCCGCTGTCTGGCTGTTCCAGTCCAAGCAGCAGCCGGACAGCTGTGGTCTTGCCGGAGCCGGATTCGCCCACCAGGGCATGGGTTCGGCCGCGTTCGACGGCGAAAGAGACTCCGTCGACCGCGCGCACCTCCTTGCCTCGCGTCCGGAAGCTCTTGGTGACATCGGTGACCGCGATCTGTGCCGGCCTATCCGCGGTGCTGGCGTCCGCCGTCGTGCCGTCCTGTGTGGCGACGGCCTGTGAATCGCTGTCCTGCCTGGTGCGCTGGCTGCGGTACCGGTCGGGATTGAGCGCGGGAACATCGGCCTGCAGGTTGCGGGCGTAGTCCGTGCGGGGTGCGGCGAAGACCTGGGCTGAGGGGCCCTGTTCCTGGACGGCCCCGTCCTTGAGCACCACCAGCGTGTCGGCGCGTTCGGCGGCGATGGCGAGGTCGTGCGTGATGAGGAGCAGGCCGATGTCCAGCTCCTTCCGGAGATCGCCCAGCAGGTCCAGGATGAGCTTCTGGACCGTGACGTCGAGGGCCGACGTCGGTTCGTCCGCCACGATCAGGGACGGCCGCGGCAGTACCGTCAGGGCGATGAGTACCCGCTGGAGCATTCCGCCGGACAGCTGGTGGGGGTAGGAATCGTAGACGCGGACAGGATCGGGCAGGCCCACCTGGTCAAAGACCTCCAGGATGATCCGGCGGCGGGCGGCGGCGTCCCGTTCCCCGGTCAGTGCTGCGGCCTCGTGCGCCTGGGTGCCGATGCTGCGCACCGGATTCAGTGCCGAGCCGGGGTCCTGCGGGATGAACCCGAGCTGCCGGCCGCGCAGGGCGCGGAACTGCCGCTCCGGCAAGGACAGTACGTCAGTCCCGGCCAGCCTGACGCTGCCGCCCACTGACGCTTCGGCGGGCTGCAGCAGCCGCAGCACTGCCTTGGCGATGGTCGACTTTCCGGACCCGGATTCGCCGATCAGGGCCAGGCTTCCGCCGCGGGCCAAAGTGAACCCGACATCGTGGACCACCTTCCGGTCCCCGTAGGCGACGTGCAGGCCCTCGACGCTCAACAGCGGGGATGGCTTGGTTTCAGGCACTGTCGTGTCCTTTCCTCTGGTGGGTCCACCGGGGTTGGGGGCGCTCATTTGCTGTTCCTGAGCCAGCGGCTGATGCGGTTGATGGACAGGACCGTGGCTACGATCACCAGGGCCGGGGCGTAGACCAGCCAGGGCGCAGTGACGTAGGTCTTGCCCGAGGCCACCAGCAGGCCCCAGTCGGAGGATGGGGGCGGATCACCGTAGCCCAGGAAGGCGAGGGAGGCGATCACCAGGATGGACGTTCCAAACTGCAGCACCGCCAGCACCAGCACCGAACGGTAGGCGTTGGGCAGGACGTGGGTCAGCAGCGCCTGGAGCCTGTTGCCGCCCTCCAGGTAGGACGCTTCCACGAACGCCGAGCGGCGGACCCGGATGACCTCCGCACGCATGAGCCGGGCGAAGACGGCCACGGCGGATACTCCGGTGGCGATCGCTGCGTTGATGGTCTGGAATCCCAGCGAACTGACGATCACCACGGCCAGCAGGAAGCCGGGGATGGCCAGGAGCACGTCCACGAACCTGCCGAGGGTGGCATCGAGCCACCCGCCGCGGAAGCCGCTGGCCAGGCCGATGGCGCTGCCCACCACCAGGCCAATGGCCACGGCAACCAGGGCGCTGGTGACCGAGGACGCTGTTCCGTAGACCACCCGCGCGTACTGGTCCCGGCCCAGGTAGTCGGTGCCGAACCAGTGCTGCAGGCTGGGCGCGTCGAGCTTGCTGCCGGTGTCCCCGTTCACGGGGCTGTACCCGGTGAACAGTGAGGGCAGCAGCGACCACAGCACCACGACCAGGATGACGAGGAAGGACACCAGCACCGTGGGCGGGATGCCGGGCCGGCTGCGGAGCGTTGCCGTCCCGGCGCTGCGAAGACGGGCGAAATTCAGGTCCGCACTCATGCGTTGGCTGCCTCTCTGACGTTGACCCGCGGGTCGAGCAACGGGGTAAGGAGGTCCGCGGCGAGGTTGACCGCCACAAAGACCACCGCGGAAAGGGACACCACCGCCTGCAGGACCGGCTGGTCCTCGCCCGTGACGGCTTTCTGGACCACGGTGCCGATGCCGTCGCGGCCGAAGATGGTCTCGGTGATGACGGAGCCGCCCAGCAGTTCGCCCACGATGAGGGCCACCATGGCCACTGAAGGCAGGGCCGACGGCTTCACCAGGTGCCGGGCGAACAGTTGCGCTTCGGCGAGGCCACGGGAGCGGGCCACGAGTGCGTACTCCTGGCGGGATTCATGGTCCAGGCTGGCAATCAGCACTTCGGCAAGCGGCGCTGATACCGGGATGGCGAGGGTGACGGCCGCGAACAGGGTTGCGGTGGCGCTGTTCGGGTCAGTGGTGGTGAAGGAGTGCAGCCGGAACGCGAAGAGCTCGATCAGGACCAGGCCGATCACGAAGTTGGGCACGGACAGGAAGAAGGACGGGATGGAGCGCAGGATGCCGGCCCACCTCTGCGGAGCGTAGTGCGCGCCATAGGCGATGGCGACGGCGAAGACCACGGCGATGGCCAGGGCCGTGGTGGCCAGCGTGAGCGTTGACGGCAGGGCGTCACCCACGATCTGGGCCACCGGCAGGTTGGACTGAAGGGAGAATCCCAGCTCGCCGGTAAGGAAGCGGCCCAGCGACAACGCCAGCTGGACGAGGACCGGCTGGTCCAGCCCGTAAAACTCCACAATCCGCTGGATGTCGGCTTCACTCAGGCCGGACTGCGGGTCACGCAGCGAGTTGGTGATGGCGTCACCGGGCAGGACGCTGATGACCAGGAACGTCAGCACGTAGGCCAGGAGCACCACCACCGCCGCCTGCCCGGCCCGGGCAAGGGCGAAGCGGCCATAGCCTCTGGTCACTTGGCGACCCAGGCAGTGTAGAAGTTGGCGTACGCCAGGCCGTTGTACTGGACGCCCTTGACCGCCGGCGAGATGAGGTACAGCCGCTGTACCAGCTGGTTGAGGGGGATGAAGTAGCCCTGCTCCAGCACGTACTGCTGCAGGTCGCCGGCGATCTTTTCGCGGGATTCCCGGTCAGACGCGCTGGCGATGGCGGTGGACAGTTCGTTGAGCTTCTGGTCGCTGGTGCCCAGGTTGAACCAGTTTTCACCGTTGTTCTGGCTGGTCAGCACGCCGGCCACCGTTCCCACGTCCACGAAGCTGCGGGAGGTCTGGAACAGCGGCGGCCGGCTGGCCTGGATGGCGGCGTAACCTGCCACGTCCACCACCTTGAGGTTGACCTTGATGCCGATGCGCTCCAGCTGCTGGGCGATGAGCTCGTCCTCGGCCTTGGTGGAGGGAACGTACGGGTTGGGCGTGAGCGGGAATTCGAGGACCTTGCCGTCCTTCACGCGGAACCCGTCGGGCCCGGGCTTCCAGCCGGCGTCGTCCAGCAGCTTCTTTGCCTTGTCCGCATCAAAGGCGAAGGCGCTGCTGTAGTCGCCGGCCTCCGGGACGTTGCCCTGGATGAAGGTGGTGGCCGCGTCCCAGTCCTCTGTGTAGACGGTGTTGCGGATCTCCTCGCGGTCGATGCCGTGCTGGATGGCCTGGCGGACGCTGGGATCGTTGGTGGGGAAGGCCTGGGTGTTGACCTGGAAGCCGTCCACGAAGCCCAGGTACTTGGGTGTTCCCACGGTGAAGCCCTGCGCTTTGAGGGACTCGATTTCCTGCGGTTCCACGTTGAAGGCGACCTCGGCCTGGCCTGACGCCACCGTGGAGGTCCGCACCGACGTGTCCTTGATGACCTTGTAGGTGATGGTGTCCAGCCGCGCCGGGCCCGTGTGGCCCAGGGCGGCGGGCCCCCAGTTGTAGTCCTTGCGCTTCTCCAGCACGTAGGAGTCGCCCTGCTTCCAGGACTTGAGGACGAACGGGCCGCTGCCGATTTCCTGTGCCAGGTCCGCCTGGGCGTCCACCGGCAGGGCAAGGGTCTTGGGGGACAGCAGGATGCAGCCGTGGTAGGCGAGTGTGGCGATGAAGCCCAGGGCGGGGGAGGAGAAGGAGACCTTGACCGTCTTGGCGTCGGCGGCTTCGGCGCTGACGAAGTTGCTGGACGGGAAGAGGCCCACCTTGCTGACGCCGCGGTCCGGGGCGCCCTTGGCCCAGGCGTTGAGGTTGGCCACGACGGCGGCCGCATCCAGGGGCGTCCCGTCGGAGAAGGTCACTCCGTCCTTGAGGTGCAGGACGAAGTCCTTGGCCCCGTTGAGTTCCTCCCAGCTGCTGGCGACCCAGGGGCTGAGCTGGCCCTTGTCGTCGACGTAGACCAGCTTGTCGGTGATCTGGCCCCAGAGGTTGCCCTCGTAGCTGGAAATGGATGTCTTGCTGGAGACCCAGCCAGTGTCGTAGCCCTGGATGAGGAAGGTGATGTTTCCGCCGTCAACCGGGGTGCCGGCGTCGGAGGAGCTGGTGGCCGCGGGGCCTCCGCATGCGGTGAGGACGGCGGAGCCGGTGATGGCGGTGATGCCGGCGAGGAAGACGCGGCGGCGGAATTCGATGGGGGTCATGGGAGTTCTCCTGGGTGGAAGTGGTGGGAGCCCGCTGGGCTAGATGGCTTTGCCGGGGTTGAGCAGTGCGTGCGGGTCCAGGGCTGATTTAATGGCGTGCTGCGCCTGGCGGATCCGCGGGGACAGTTCCAGCGCGGCCCAGTCTTGTTTGATGCTGCCGATGCCGTGTTCGCCGGTGACGGTGCCGCCGAGCGAGAGTGCCACGCGGACCAGTTCGGTGGCGGCCTCCTGCAGGGCCGCCGGCGGCTGCGCGGGGTCGTCGCCGGGCTGTTTGTCGAGCGTGATCAGCGGGTGGAGGTTGCCGTCACCGGCGTGCGATACGGCCGAGATGTCCACGCCGAAGCGTGCTTCCAGGGCCGGAAACGCTGCGTAGACCTCAGGCAGCCGGGACTTCGGGACGGCAATGTCCTCGCCGATGTACCACTTGTCCTGCGGGAGGCCGCGGCCGCTGCGGCGCAGCTCCCAGAGCCGCACGCCGTCGTCGTCCGATTCCACGGTGACCCGCCCGCCGGCGGCGGTGAGCGCCGCAGTAAGGTCGGCGGACTGCGCCTCGATGCCGTAGCCGTCGAGTTCGATCAGGATCAGCGCGGCGCCGCGGCCGCGGAGGCTGGTGCCGGAATGGCTGTCGATGTTTTCCAGGCTGGGGGTATCGAAGAACTCGATGGCCGCGGGCCGGACCGGGGAGAGGGTGATGGCGGAGAGGCCCTTGGCGCCGGCTTCCGTGCTGTCGAAGAACGCCGTGACGGTCTTCCGGGCCACCGGGATGGGCCGCAGCCGGACGGTGGCCCGGACCACGATCCCCAGGATTCCCTCCGAGCCGACAAACAGCGAGGTCAGGTCCAGGCCGGTCACGCCCTTGATGGAGCGGTGCCCCACGCTGACCAGGCTGCCGTCAGCGAGGACGACGTCGAGGGCCAGGACGGATTCACGGGTCACGCCGTACTTGGCGCACCTCAGCCCACCGGCGTTGGTAGCGATGTTGCCGCCGATCGACGAGATATCGAAGCTGGCAGGATCAGGGGCATAAAACAGTCCGTACGGTGCGAGGCGTGCGTTCAGGTCAGCGTTAATGAGGCCCGGCTCCACTACGGCAACTTCGTCGAGCGGCGAAACCTCGATGACAGCTGTCAGCCGTTCCGTGGACACCACCACCTGGCTGGCTTCGGCGGTGGCGCCGCCGGACAGGCCGGTACCGGCGCCGCGGGGAACCACCGAAACTCCCAATTCAGCGGCCAGCCGCACCACCTGCTGCACCTCACCGGCGCTGGCGGGGAAAACGACGGCGGGACCATCCGCGCCGGCGTCAGGCCCGGCGGTTTTCGCCGTCGCGGCGTCGTAACGGTAGCGCCCGGTTTCCGGTGCCGGCGCCAACACGTCGATGTCCGGGTGGCGGGCGGACAGTTCCAGGACGAATGAGTCCACGGCCCGTTGCGGATGGGTGGGGCGCAGCCGCGCTTCGGGTTCTGCTGATGTCATGCCGGATCTCTTTCGGGGTGGGTGCATGGCGGAAGAATGTGACAGGAGGGGGAAGGGGAATTTTCCCGGAGCGTCATTTTCCAATTCGGTTCTAAGGGAAATTAGCTTTGTTGGCCCCTGTGCCGCGAACCTGGACGAAACCGGAATAAACAAAACGAAATTGCAGGACATGCGGATCAACGGGCGGTAAGAAACTGTCATGAACGGCGTAACAGTCCCGCCAGATGACGCCGCGGGTACCGGCGTGAAGCCGCGTTGCGGAGCGCGTCAGTGCATTGCGGCGGTGCTTGTCGAATTGATTTGGGTAGTGGTTTGGTGAGGTAACGATCCAAACGAGAGGCCACATAATGACAGCCACATCAGATCTTGCCCCCCGCCGGCTTCGCGATATTTTTGGAACCTTTGCCAGCGGGCTGACGGTAATTACCAGCTCAACTCCGCAAGGGCCGGCGGGCTTTACCTGCCAGTCGTTCGCATCCCTGTCGCTGGAACCCGCGCTGGTCACGTTCAGCCCCGCCCGAACCTCCAGCACGTGGCCCGTCCTGCGGGACGCGGGCTCGTTCACGGTGAACATCCTGCCGGCCGAACACCAGCACCTCGCCGGACAGTTTGCCCGCTCCGGAACGGACAAGTTCGCCGGGGTCAGCCACACGTCCTCGCCCCTGGGCAATCCCATCCTTGACGATGCCCTCGCCTGGATCGACTGCGAACTTCACGCGGAGTACGACGGCGGCGACCACACCATCGTGGTGGCCAGCGTCCGGCACCTGAGTGCCCGGACGGACGCCGAGCCGCTCCTGTTCTTCAAGGGCCGGTACGCCGGACTTTCGCCGGTCCGCCTGCTCGAAGCCGCCAGCTGACCACCCACTTCCGCTTCGGGATGACGGCGCCGTGGGCGGCCGTCTCCGGCCGGGTCGCGGCGTGGTCCTGGTCCGGTTCCCTGCAGGGTTCTTGCATCCGCACCGCCGAGTAGTAAGCTTGCTGAGCATTACCGTAAGCTTGCTGATTAGCGGACGAGGGAAGCAGGAACAATGGGCGCAGTATTCGGCGTTGCCTGGTCACTGATGCTCACAGCCGGAGGAGCAGCCGTTGCCGCGTCCGCCCCCTATGGCGATGCGGCACCGGGCGGACAGTTCCTGGCCGGCCACGTGCTGTTGGGCGTCGGCATCGGACAGCTGGCAGCGGTCCTGTTGCGCGCCACGGTGCAGGTGGTGCTCCGGCGCCTTCGTGCTGCCACCCCGCCCGGCCCACAGGCAGTTGCCGGGGCGGATGCCGCTCTGCGTGACACCGCCGGAGCCCCTGTTCCGGCGAGGGTTTCCACCCTGCCGATGCGCCCTGCTGCATCTTTGGCCCCGCTCCGGGGCCGGCATGCTGCCTGAGTTGCTGCCCGGCGGGGAAGGCCGCGCCGCCGTTCCCGTTGCCCCGTCATTGCCAACACGGCGCCCCAGCCGCCTGTCGCGCTCCACTCTGATACGAAGCGGCATCGCCGTCCTGCTCGCTGCAGGCCTCACGGCCGCCTCCCTGGCGGTCTACCAGGGGCAGCAGGCCGGCGACACTGACCAAGCCACCTTGCGGGGCTTCCAGATCCGGGTCCTGAGCATCAGCCAGGCTGCAGCGGAAAACAGGCTTGAAGGCGCACTGGCGGCGCTGCAGGGGCTGGAGGACGACCTCGACCGTGCTGCCCTCGACGGCCGGATCACCGCGCCAAGGCTGCGCGGCATCGAGAGTGCCCTGGGCGCCGTGCGGGCCGACATCAGCGGACAACTGGAGTCCCGGGCTGCGGTGGCCGGTACCGCCGCTGCCGCCGGGACAGCCCCCACAGCGGACGCCACCACGTCCGCTGACGGCACGCCAACATCCACTTCCGCGGACGCCGGAGCCGTGCCGGCACCTGCCCCTGCGGCACCTGCTCCTGCCGCGCCGGCACCCGCACCGGCCGTGCAGCAGCAGCCCGGCCCTCCGCCCGGCGTCATAGCACCCCAGGGCAAAGCCAAGGGCCACAACAAACCCTGACCCGTACGCCGGGACCACCCCGCAGGAACGCAGGGGACGGTACCGGAGGCAGAATGGACAGGTGAGTTTGTCCGCCGGTCCGCCCGCCACCCCTGATACCCAGCCCTTTGACCTCGCCGCCATCGGCGCGGACCTGGCGTTCGCACAATCCCTCCCGGAACTCCGGAAGGCGCTCGACGCCGGCGGCCCGTCAGCCGCCGCGGTGGTCCAGGCCCCTCCCGGCACCGGCAAGACCACCATGCTGCCGCCGCTGATGGCCAACCTGGCCGGCGGAGCGGGCCGCGTTGTGGTAACCCAGCCGCGCCGCGTCGCAGCCCGTGCCGCCGCACGGCGGCTGGCCGCCCTGGATGCCAGCCCCCTGGGCGGCAGGGTGGGCTACACCGTCCGCGGCGAGCGCCGGGCCGGAGCGGAAACCCTCGTCGAGTTCGTGACCCCCGGCATCCTGCTGCGCCGCCTGCTGGCCGATCCCGGGCTGACGGGCGTGGCCGCCGTCGTGCTGGACGAAGTCCACGAACGGGGCCTGGAAACGGACCTGCTGGTGGGAATGCTCGCCGAGGTGCGCCAATTGCGCGGCGACCTGCAGGTGGTGGCCATGTCCGCCACGGTGGAGGCCGCTCGGTTCGCGGCCCTGCTGGGGGACCCCGACGCCGGACGGCCCGCTCCCGTGGTGGACTCGCCGTCGGTCCTCCACGCCCTGGAGGTCCGCTGGCATCCTGCCGCGGCTTCCCGGCTGGACGACCGCGGCGTGACGCGCGCCTTCCTTGACCACGTTGCCACCACTGCAGCAGAAGCCACGATGCACGCCCTGCGCACGGAGGCTTCGGCCGATGCGCTGGTATTCCTTCCCGGCGCCCGCGAGGTGGCCCACGTGGCGGCCGGACTGCGGCACCGGCTGGGCGCTGCAGTGGACGTCCTCGAACTCCACGGCCAGGCCGGCCCTGCCGAACAGGACAGGGCAGTCTCGGGCCGCCTGCCGGGCGGTAAACCAAGGATCATCGTGTCCACGGACCTTGCCGAATCGTCGCTGACGGTACCCGGCGTCCGCCTGGTCGTCGACTCCGGCCTGGCCAGGGAACCCCGGCGCGACGCTGCCCGCGGCATGGCCGGCCTGGTGACAGTGTCCTGCGCACGCGCCTCGGCGGAGCAGCGGGCGGGCCGTGCCGCGCGGCAGGGGCCAGGCACCGTGGTCCGCTGCTACAGCCAGCAGGCGTTCGGTGCGGCGCCCGCACATGCCACCCCGGAAATCAGGGTGGCGGACCTGGCCGGTGCCGCCCTGACCCTGGCCTGCTGGGGTTCCCCCGGCGGCCAGGGCCTGGCGCTGCCGGACGCGCCGCCGCGGCAGGCCATGGACGAGGCCATGGAAGTGCTGCGCGAGCTCGGCGCCGTCACCCAGGACGGCCATGCCACCGCCACGGGCCGGGTCCTCGCGGAAATCCCGGCAGATCCCCGGCTGGCCCGGGCACTGCTCGACGGCGCCGCGGAGGTGGGTGCCCAGGCGGCCGCCGAAGTGGTGGCGGCCATTGCCGGGGACCAGCGGGCGCCCGACGCCGACCTGCCGCGGCTGCTCGGCAGGTTGCGTACGGAGGCGGGCCCGGCCCAGCGGCGGTGGCACGAGGAGACCCGGCGCCTGGAAGCACTCGCCCGCCGGCACGGTTCCAACGCCGCAGGACGCAACGCGGCCGGACGCACCGGCCCTGCCGCCGGCGAGGCGCCGGGCGCCGTCGTCGCGCTGGCATACCCGGACCGGGTTGCACGCCTGGTGCCCGGCGACGGCCCTGCCCGTTACCTGCTGAGCTCCGGGACCAGGGCCGGACTCCCGGCGGGCAGTTCACTGGGCGGCCATGAATGGCTCGCGGTCGCGGAGGTGTCGAGGGCCGGTGGGCGGGACGCCGCGGGCACCGGGGCAGTGATCAGGTCTGCGGCGCCGCTCACCGCAGCGCAGGCCGAGTCCGCCGCCAGCCACCTCCTGGCCGAAGCCGTTGAGGCTGAGTTCCGTCAGGGGCGGGTCACGGCACGGAAGGTGCGGCGGCTTGGTGCCATCGTGCTGTCAGAAACCCCTGTCCTGCCCACCCCGGAGGCGGGCCGTACAGCGGTCAGCGCGGCCCTGCGCCGGGACGGGCTCGGCCTGCTGGAGTGGTCGACGGCGGCACGCGACCTTCGCGGGCGCCTCGCCCTCCTGCACCGCGAGCTGGGCGCACCGTGGCCCGATGTTTCGGACGTCGCGCTCCTGGAGCGCCTCGACGAGTGGCTCGGACCGGAACTCCAGGCACTCGCGGAAGGGGCCGCCGTCGGGCGCGTTGACTTGGCCGGGCCGCTGCGGAACCTGCTGCCCTGGCCGGACGCGGCACGGTTCGATGAGCTGGCGCCCGAATGGCTTGAGGTCCCCAGCGGATCAAGGATCCGGGTGGCCTACCCGGTCCCCGGAGAGGAAACCACACGGCCTGTGGTGGCCGTGAAGCTGCAGGAGTGCTTCGGGCTGGCTGAGTCACCGCGGCTGGCCGGCGGGCGCGTTCCGGTCCTGTTCCACCTGCTGTCCCCGGCACGCCGGCCGCTGGCCGTCACCGACGACCTCACCTCGTTCTGGTCCGGGCCGTATGCCCAGGTCCGGGCCGAGATGCGCGGCAGGTATCCCCGGCATCCGTGGCCCGAGGACCCCTGGGCTGCTCCGGCCACCGCACGGACCAACCGGCGGAACTGAGGCGCTTGCCCAAGGCGCACGGGTGCGGAGACGGCTGCGTGAGAACAACGATACAAAGCCGAAACGTCCCGTCGACGTGCTGAAACATCCCTTGCCTAGGCTCTTTCCTACGCGGACAGCGTGGTCCGCACCACCTACGGAAGGACTCACCATGTTTCTCTTGACCAGCCTCAACCTCCTGCTGGATGGCCGCCGCAACGACGCCGGCGGACCCCGCAACACCGAATCCGGCAGGTTCCCGGCGGGCCGGCTGACCTCTGCAGCGTGGGAGGGCTGGTGGCACGAAGACGCCGCTTAGCAGGCGCCGTGCCAGGGCGTTATCAGCCGCCGGATCTGATGAAATCCGCCACCGGTGCCGCCAACGAGGCACCAACCTGGTCTGCGGGCCGTTTAGCCCCCGCTACCGCAAAGGAATGGTCGCCGCCGTCCACCCACTGCAGGACCGCCGTCGGGCCGATCCTGGCCACCACGTCCTCAAGGAGGGCGGCAGTGGCAAAGGTGTCCCGGCTGCCCTGCAGGAACAGCATGGGAGTGGCCAGGCCGTACAGGTGTTCGTCGCGCAGCTTCTCCGGCTTGCCCGGCGGGTGCAGCGGGTAACCCAGGTAGACGAGGCCGGCCGCCGGCATCCCCTCCGCCACGGCCATTGACGCCATCCGGCCGCCAAAGGATTTGCCGCAGGCCCACACGGGGCCCGTGTCACCGTGGACCGTTGCCTGCTCCGCGGCGGTGTCCATGACGGCCCGCCAGGTGGCGATGGCCAGCGGCGGGCGGTCCGGAAATTTACGGCCCGCTTCACGGTAAGGGAAGTTGAACCGGAGCGTGGCCAGGCCCAATACGTTCAGGGCATCGGTGAACCCGCGCAGGAACGGGTGCTCCATCCCGGCGCCGGCACCGTGCGCCACCACCACAGTACATACGGGGCCCGCCGGGCTGTCCGGGCGGGCATAGTCGGCGGAGACGGCGGTATCGCCCACCGGGATGGACAGGTGCTGATCGGTTGCGGGCATGGATCCATCATGCCGGACCTGGCAGGTCAAATGTGCTGCCATGCGGACCGCGGGGTGTACGTTGTCCCCATGGCGAGCGAACAGACCACCATCACCGTCCCGGGCCCGAACGGCGGGCGCGAGATGCGCATTTCCAGCCCCAGCCGGGTACTGTTCCCGGACCTGGGCCTGACCAAACTGGACCTCGCCCGTTATATCTGCGAGGTGGGGGAAGCGTTCATCGCAGCGAACGGGGACCGTCCGGTGTCGCTGCAGCGGTACTCCGACAACATTGACGGGGAGATGTTCTTTTCGAAGAACCCGCCCAGGGGCACTCCGGATTTCGTCCGGTCCGTGAAGGTGGTCTATCCCAGCGCGCGTTCCCATCCCCAACTGGTGCTGGACGAGCCGGCGGCCGCCGTCTGGGCCGTGCAGATGAACACCGTGGTGTTCCACCCCTGGCCGTCCCGGGCGGAGAACACGGATAACCCCGACCAGCTCCGCATCGACCTTGACCCGCAGCCCGGTACGGACTTCGACGACGCCATCCCGGCCGCCCAGGTGCTGCGGGACGTCCTGGCCGAAGCCGGACTCGAATCGTTCATCAAAACCTCGGGTAACCGTGGGCTGCATGTCTACGCCCCGATCGAGCCTGCCCGCGAATTCCTGGACGTCCGGCACGCCGTCATTGCCGCCGCCCGGGAGGTGGAACGGCGGATGCCGGACAAAGTGACCACGGCGTGGTGGAAGGAGGAGCGCGGTGAGCGGATTTTCCTGGACTTCAACCAGGCCAACCGGGACCGGACCATCGCCGGCGCCTACAGTCCCCGCGCCCTCCCGCACGCCCCGGTCTCCTGTCCCATCACGTGGGATGAACTGGAAACCACTGATCCCCGGAAGTTCACCGTCCTCACCGTCCCGGACCGGCTGAAAACTGTCGGCGACCCCTGGGCCGGGTTCGGTGACAAGCCCGGCAGCATCGGAACCCTGCTGGAGTGGTGGGACCGGGACGCCAAGGACGGGCTCGGTGAGATGCCGTTCCCGCCGGACTACCCCAAGATGCCCGGCGAACCGCCCCGGGTCCAGCCCAGCCGGGCGAAAAAGCAGACTGACGCCAGCGACGACTGACCTGCGCCCTCCACAACGGGGCACCTTGGCGCGGACACGCCGGCCGCCGTCGGGAAATTACGACGGCGGCCGGCGGCAATGCGCCCCGGGACCGTAGGTGCGGCCCGGGATTGTTCGAAGATCTATTCGAAGCGGGACGGGTCTCCCATACCGCGGCGGACCACCTCGGCCACGCCGCTGGAGAAATCCACCACCGTGGTGGGTTCGGCCCCGCAGTCGCCGGCATCGATCACGGCGTCCACCTGGTGGTCCAGCCGTTCCTTGATCTCCCAGCCCACGGTCAGTGGTTCGTCCTCGTCCGGCAGCAGCAGCGTACTGGACAGCAGCGGTTCACCCAGTTCGGCCAGCAGGGCCTGGACTACCCGGTTGTCCGGGATCCGCACGCCCACTGTCTTCTTCTTCGGGTGCAGCAGCCGTTTGGGGACCTCCTTGGTGGCCGGCAGGATGAACGTGTAGCTTCCGGGTGTTACGGACTTGATGCTCCGGAACACATCGTTGCCGATGTTCACCAACTGGCCCAGCTGGGCGAAGTCACGGCACACCAGGGTGAAGTGGTGCTTGTCATCCAGGTGGCGGATGGTCCGGATCCGGTCCAGTGCGTCCTTGTTGCCCATTTGTGCCCCCAGCGCATAGCAGGAGTCGGTGGGGTAGGCGATGAGCCCGCCGTCGCGGACGATGTTGACGGCTTGCGCAATGGCGCGGGGCTGGGGATCGTGCGGATGAACATCAAAGAATCTGGCCATCACCCGAGCCTACTTTCCTCCGGTGCGATAGGCACCACTTTTCATCCGGGTCAGCCGACGTGGACCCACGGGCGCTGGGTGACGTCCGGTTCGGCCTCACGGAGGATTTCGCGGGTCACCGGGGCAATCTCGCCCTCGCCGAGCACCAGGAACCGCAGCAGGTTCGACACCGGGTTGCCTTCGGTCCAGCGGAAGTAGATGTGCGGCATCAGCCCTGTGACGTCGCGGATATGCAGGAGCACCGAGGCGATGGTGTTGGGAACCACCGGGCCGTGGACTTCCAGCACGGGGTAGCCGTGGCGGAGGACGCCGCGTACTTCCAGGGCCGTTTCGAAGTCCGAGGAGTCGTCCACCATCACTTCGAGGAACAGGGGGGTGGCGTTGTCCGGGAAATGGCTCGCCTCGGTAGCGGAGGCCAGCTTCCGGCGGTACGCCTCGGCGGACTGGCGCAGCGGCTCGTGGGCGATGATGCCGATGGGTCCGGCCACCGCGGAGGTGACGAACTCCAGCGCCTCCGTGTCCAGGCGGACATGGGTGGCGTGCAGCTCGAAGGACCGCATCACCCTGGAGAGCAGGGAGATGGCCACGATCGCCAGGATGAAGAACCCGGCAATCCGGATGCCCTCGGGCCGCTCGAAGATGTTGGCCACCGTGGTGTAGAGGAACAGCAACGCAATGACGGAGAAGCCGACGCTCCTGCGCCGTTGCCGGAGACGGCGCGCGGACAACGTCACGGCTACTGCGGCGGAGGTCATCAGCACCAGGACACCGGTGGCGTAGGCGCCGCCCTGCGCATCGACGTCGGCCTCGAACAGCACCGTGATGAGGACGCCCGTCAGCGTGAAGACCAGCACCAGGGGCCGTACCGCTTTGGCCCACTCCGGTGCCATGCCGTAGCGGGGCAGGTACCGGGGTACGAGGTTCAGGAGCCCGGCCATCGCGGAGGCGCCGGCAAACCACAGGATGGCGATGGTGCTGATGTCGTATACGGTGCCGAACTCCGGGCCCAGGTAGGTGTGCGCCAGGAACGCCAGGGCGCGTCCATTCGCCTCGCCGCCGGGCTGGAACTGCTGCTCCGGAATCAGGACCACCGTGGCGAAGCTGCTGGTGATGAGGAACGTGCTCATGATCAGGGCTGCAGTGGTCAGCATGCGGCGGGTACCGCGGATCCGCCCTGCAGGGTTGGCCTCGGTGTCACCGGCGGCGCCCCGGATCTGCGGCATGACCGCCACGCCCGTCTCAAACCCGGACAGGCCCAGTGCCAGGCGGGGGAAGACCAGCAGCGCGACGGCCACCGCCATCAGGGGGTTTCCGTGGCTGGTGGTGAGGGCATCCCACCATCCGCTGACCGCCACCGGGTGGGTGGCAGCCTCGGCGAGTGCCCGGGCCACGACCACCACGTTCAGTGCCAGGTACACGGCCACCAGCACCACCGCGATGCCGATGGCCTCCTTGAATCCGCGCAGGAACACTGCCGCGAGCAGGCCCAACAGCACCAGGGTGATGGCGACGTTCTGGCCGTGCAGCCAGCCCGGCGCGAAGGGGTTCTCGATCAGGTGGGCGGTGGCATCGGCCGCGGACAGCGTCATGGTGATCATGAAGTCGGTCGCCGCGAAGCCGAGGAGGACCAGGACCAGCAGCTTCCCGCCCCAGCGGGGAAGGAGGCGCTCAAGCATGGCGATGGACCCCTCGCCGCGCGGGCTCTCCGCCGCAACCCTGCGGTACACGGGAAGCGCCCCGAACAGGGTGACCGCCACCAGCACCAGGGTGGCGAGCGGCGAGATGGCACCGGCGGCGAGGGCCGCGATGGCAGGCTGGTAGCCCAGGGTGGAGAAGTAGTCCACGCCGGTCAGGCACATCACCTGCCACCAGTGGTGCTTCCGGTGACCGCTGGCTGCCACGCCGCCCGGACCCTGGTGCGTGCCCTTGGTGTCCTGCAGCCCGAACAGCAGCCAGTTCTTCATTGCCACGCCCCTGGGGAGCGGTGGGGCTGAGGGATCAGCCGGGGGCCGGCTCATGGTGGTCATCGCCATGCCTTTCGATTCAAAGTCCCGGCACGCCGCCGGGCACAGCCGAACGTAGCACCGGGCACGGGCCGCGGAACCGGCAAACGGGCGATCTTGATGCATCCTTAACGCCGTTGTGAGCGGCCCCACACCCCGCGGCCGCGCAGCGCGTCCACCGGCCGTAACGGTGGAAGAATGTGCCTCATGGCAACCGAACGGATCGTCGCCGGCCTTAAGGGCGGGGACGACGACGAACTCCTGGTCAGGCGCGCCGCGCGCCTTGCGGGGCGCGGCGGAGGGGAGTTGCTGGCGGTGCACGTGAGGACCCCGGCAGGGACCCGCGGCGACTCGCCACGCGCCCTCGAAGACCAGCGCCGGGCAGTGGCCGGCCTCGGCGGCGAGTACCACGCGCTCGCCGGAAACGACGTCGCGCAGGCCCTGCTGGACTACGCGCGGTCGGTGCAGGCGACCCATATCCTGGTGGGACAGTCACGGCGGCGGATTACGGGACTGTTCCGCGGCAGCGTTGAAGCCCGGGTGGTGCGCGACGCCGGCGACATCGATGTCCAGGTGGTGCCCCGTGACCGGGCTGCCCGCCCGCCGCGGCGGGTGCGGACGGAACTTGGCCGGGGCAGGACCCTGGCGGGTTTCGCGCTCGCGGCTACCCTTCCGGCCGGCCTTCAGCTGCTCCTGGCTGTGCTGGACCACAGCGTGGCCACGGCGGTGCTGGTCCAGCTGGCCGGAGCGGTGGCTGTCGCCCTGGTGGGCGGGCTGTGGCCGGCCGTGGCCGGTGCACTTTGGAGCAGCCTGCTGGTCAACTACTTTTCCACGCCGCCCGTGGGGGACCTTGCCATCCACGACCCCCAGGACGTATTGGCGCTGGGCGTCTTCGTGGGGGTATCCGTTGCCGTGGCCGGCGTGGTGGACGGATCGGCCCGCCGCTCCAAGGAAGCGGCCCTCGCCCGGGCCGAAGCAGCAACCCTGGGGGACTTGGCCTTGGGGGCTTCCCGTTCCGAGGACACGCTGCAGGCGCTGCTCTCGGAGTCACTCAGCGTCTTCGGGGTCTCCGGAGCGGCCGTGGTCACGGCTGCCACTGACCCTCGGCAGCCGGGCTGGGAACTGGTGGCGGGAGCGGGGGACATCCCGGGCTGGGATGAGGGCCCGGAGGGTTCGGCGGCACGGACCGCCGAAGAACTGGGCAGCCGCACCTGGCTGCTCCTTTTCGGGCGGGAGATTCCCCGGGCGGAGCGCCGGCTGGTGGACGCCTTCGGTGTCCATGTCCGGGCACGGCTGGAACGGCGGCAACTGGAGGCGAGCAGGCTCGAGATTTCCCGCCTTGCCGAGGGGAACGCCATGCGGACCGCCATCCTCCGGGCAGTGTCCCATGATCTTCGGACCCCGCTGGCAGGCATCAAGCTGGCGGCCGGGGGCCTGCTCCAGGACGGCATCGGCTACGGACCGGAGGAACGCCGGGAACTGCTGGAAACCATTGATGAGTGCACTGACCGGCTGGACGGGCTGGTGGGCAACCTCCTGGACATGTCCAGGATTACTGCCCAGTCCGTGGAACCGCTGCTGGAACCCGTGCGGTGGCGGGTCGCTGTGGACCATGCCCTCCGGACGTGCCCGGCCGGTGCAGTGACGGTGGCCCTTCCAGCCAACATGCCGGCTGTGGAAGCGGACCCCGGGCTGCTGGAGCGCGCCATCGCCAACATCGTGGAAAATGCGCTGAAGTACGCCCCCGGTGCGGGCATCACCATATCCGGAACCCCGATGCAACAGGCCGGCCCGGGCGGCCACCCGGCCGGTGAGCTGCGCATCGTCGACCACGGCCCGGGGGTTCCGGCCCGCAAGGTGGTGGAGATGTTCCAGCCGTTCCAGCGGCTGGGGGACGCGGACCAGGGAACCGGCATCGGGCTGGGGCTGGCCGTGGCGCAGGGTTTCGTGCAGGCGATGCGCGGAAGCCTCGACGCTGAGGAAACACCGGGCGGCGGCCTGACGATGGTCATCCGCCTGCCGCTGTCCGCCGGGCCGCCCCTCGCAGGATCGCCAGTTGCCGGACGTGCCCTCACCGGACCCGGTGCCGGGCCGGCGGGAGGGGCGGGGGCATGACGCACGCGAACCAGGATACGACGGCGTCCGGCGCACCGGCTGCCCACGCCAGGGTGCTGGTGGTGGACGATGATCCCCATCTGCTGAAGGCGCTGCGGATCACCCTTGCCGCCCACGGATACGCGGTGGACGCGGCCGCCGACGGCGCAGCGGCGCTGGTTGCCGTGTCGCGGCACGCACCGGACCTGCTGATCCTGGACCTGGGACTGCCGGACATGGACGGCGTCGAAGTGCTGCGGGACCTGCGGCGGTGGAGCACGATGCCGGTGCTGGTGCTCTCGGCGCGGCATGGCTCGGCGGACAAGGTAGGCGCCCTGGACGCCGGTGCTGACGACTACATCACCAAGCCCTTCGGACTGGACGAACTCCTGGCACGGCTGCGCGCCCTGCAACGCCGCGTCCCTGCCCCGGAAGCGGCACCCGTGGTGGCCTCCGCGGCGTTCAGCGTGGACCTGGCGGCCCGCCGGGTGGACCGCGGCGGCACGGCGGTCCGGCTGACGCCCACTGAGTGGAAGATCCTCGAAATCCTGGTCCTGAACCCCAACCGGCTCATCACCCAGCAGCAGCTGCTGGCACGGGTGTGGGGTCCCGGCTACGTCAAGGAAGCCAACTACCTGCGCGTGTACATGGCGCAGCTGCGGCGGAAGCTGGAGGCCGACGCCGGCAGGCCGCGGCACCTGCTCACCGAGCCCGGCATCGGGTACCGGTTCGTGCCCTGAAATTCGTGCCCCCACAACCTCGCCCCCCCGTCTGCCGGCAACCCCTACCCCCGGAGGCGCCCATGGTGCAGGATGTTGTCTGGTTCATGTGCAAGACACCATGCGAAGGAGATCCAGTATGCCGACCATCCTCAACCCATACATCAGCTTCCGGGACAACGCCCGTGAGGCCCTGAACTTCTACCAGTCAGTCTTCGGCGGCGACCTGCGGGTCAGCACGTTCGGCGAATACCAGATGGCCGAGGACCCGGCGGAAGCGGACAAGGTCATGCACGGCATGCTGACCACGCCCAACGGCCTGGTGCTCATGGGCTCGGACACCCCCAGCCACATGGAATTCAGTGAGGGCTCCGCCATCTCCATTTCCCTTAGCGGCGAGGATGAAACGGAATTGCGCGGCTACTACGACAAGCTCAGCGGCGAAGGCGGCGCCGTCACCGTTCCGATGGAGAAATCCCCGTGGGGTGACGTCTTCGGCATGTGCACGGACCGGTTCGGCGTTGCATGGCTGGTCAACGCCAACGCGGGGGAGCGTGCCGCAGACGCCCCCTGATCCTGTATCCAGGTCAGCGAAGGGCACTCCCGCGAAGCATCGCAGGGGTGCCCTTCCTGGTTCCTGGCCGGTGCTACACCGACGCGACGAAGTACGCGTTGAAGGGGTCTTCCGCGAGGTCCAGCACCTCGACGTCACGGAAGCCGGCGTCCCGCAGCATGGCTTCAGCCAGCTGGACGCCCCAGACGGTGCCCAGGCCGTCGCCGTCCTGGGCCAGCGATACGGACATGCAGTGCGTGGTGGAAATGGCATAAAGGAAGGCGGCCCAGGGGAGGCCCACGTTGTCTTCCAGGGCGCTGGAGGCCTTGATATCCACCATCAGGAAGGTCCCGCCGGGTTTGAGGGCCCGCCGGATGTTCCGGAGCACTGCTGCCGGGTGGGCCTGGTCGTGCACGGCATCGAACACCGTGACGAGGTCCAGTTCCTCCCGGAGGTCCAGTGCGGCGGCGTCGCGAAGCTCAAACCGGACGTTGGACAGCCCCAGCCGCAGCGCTTCGTCCCGGCCGGCTTCCAGGGCTTCTGCCAGGAAGTCGTAGCCCACGAATGTGCTGGCAGGAAACGCCTGCGCCATCAGGTTGACCGCGTGGCCGGCGCCGCAGCCCACATCGGCCACCCGGATTCCCGAACGCAGGTCCGCCACCCTCCCGGACAGCGGAAGGATCACGTCCACCAGCGAATAGTCGTGGACGGCGGCACTGTCGGCGGCCTGGATCTGGACGAAGCCGGGGTACTCGCCGTACTGCAGTCCGCCTCCGGTGCGGAACCTGGCAGCGACCTTTCCGGCCACCTCGCCCATGAGCGTGACGAAGGTCAGTGTCCTGGCAAGGTTGTCCACGCCTGTCCCGGTCATGGACGGCACGTAGGCCGGCTGCAGGACGTAAGCTTCCGACGCTGGCTCGTAGCCGATGATGCCTGCCGTCACCAGCCCGCCCAGCCACTCGCGCACATAGCGTTCGTTTAGCCCGGCAGCATCGGCGATCTGCGCGCTGGTGGCCGGCGGCAGGCCTGCCAGGACGTCGAACAGCCCCGCCTGGTGGCCGATGCTGATGAGCACGGCGGCAGACCCGTCGTTCAGGATGCCCATGAGCCGTTCCGCTGCCGCTGCTTCCAGGGCCGCTGCTGGTTCGCTTCCCTTTTCCGCCTGGTAGGTGGTCATCGCCTGTCCTCTGTCTTGTCCTGTCCCCGGGTGCCGGTTCCTTCGGCCCGGGGTTATCCGGGCTCTCCGGATGCCACCACCGTAGGGCGGAGCAGCAGGCTGCCGCGTCGGGCGGATGATGCATCGTCAAGGAACCGGCGTGGTGCGGATGATGCAGGCGGGCACCCTCCCGGGGTCGTGCGACGGCGGGGCGCACCCAAGGGGGCCCGCGCTGGATGCCCCTGCCGGCGTCGTCCGTCAGGCCACGTGGTTGTCCCGCGCCCAATCCGCCGCCGCCGTCCGCGAGGCCACGCCGATCTTGGCGAAGATGTTGGCGAGGTGCCGTCCCACCGTCTTCTCGCTGAGGACCAGGGCGGCCGCCACGTCCCGGTTGCTGGCACCGCGGCTCACCAGGGCCAGCACCTCTGTCTCGCGAGCCGTGAGTCCGCCTGGCAGAGGATCGCCCAGGCGGCGGACATCAGGGTGCGCGCCAAGCCCGCGGTAGATCGCCAGTGCTGTGGCTCGGTCCGCTGCAGCGGCGCCCTGCTGCCCCAGGCTGTGCCTGCAGGCCGCCAGGAGTTCATGCACGGCGGCGATGCCATACCGCGCATGCTGGTGGCGGTAGATCCGGATGGCGGTCTCCAACGGCTCCAGTGCATCGGCGTGCCTGCCCGCGGCCACGAGCACCCGTGCGCGGGCATGGGCCGCCCAGGCAAGGAAGCCGGGCGAGGCAAAGCGGGATGCGCTCTCTTCCAGTTCGGCGCAATAGGCTTCGGCGAGCGCCCGCTGCCCGGTAGCCAGCGCCGCTTCCGTGGCGGGCAGCAGGAGGCGGGCCCTGTCCAGTGCGGTAGCCTCGCCCAGCGAGCGGCCCATGAGTTCGAGGGCCTCGGTGCGCCGGCCGGCTGCCAGCAGCAGTAGGGCCGCACCCGGCTGGGGGTCCACCCCGGCCTCCCGTGCCCTGGCGTACGCCGCCCTGGCCCCCGCCCAATCCCCACGGAGCCGCAGGATGTCACCCAGTTCGCAGAAGCCGGCACCCGCCATCCACCCGTGCGCGCCGGCCAGCGATTCACTCAGCGGGCCGATCTCCCTGAGTACTTCCTCCCAGGAACCTTCGGTGCTGAGCAGCTGAAGCTCGTGGACCCGGGTCACGTGGGCGTACACGAATGTGCCGGACATCCCGGCTGTCCACCGTTGCAGTGCATCGGTCCATGACCGCATCCGTGCGTAGTCGCCCAAGGCATGGCAGAGGTGCGTCACGGTGCAGTAGATGTCGCCGCTCCACTCGGCCGGGACCTCGCCGGCGAGGACGGGCAGCATTGCTTCATCGAGGTGCCGGAAGCCCGTTTCCACGTCGCCGGCGCGGGCAAGGGCCAGGCCCGACAGCACCCGTGAGAAGCAAGCCAGGACCGGGTCGCTGCAGGCCCGCGACTGGGCCTCAAGTGCCTCGGCTGCGTCTGCGGCAGGTCCCGGGTCGCCCTCGAAATCCATGGTCATGGTTGCCTCCAGGTATTGGAGGTAGCCGTAGGCGGGCAGCGACTCAAGCCCGAGGAGGGTCCGCCGGGCGCGGCTGAGCCATCCGGACGCGAGGGCCAGGTCCCCCCGGGTACCCCACCGCAGGCTCAGTTCAATGGCTGCCATGGCCGCCCCGGCACGGTCGCCGCTTTCAGCGAGGCGCCGGTACAGCTCTTCGGAGTCTGCCAGCGTTGCCGCCATATCTCCCAGCCACCAGGCGGAGTCCGCGAGTGCTTCGAGGTCGCCGGCAGGCAGGGGCTCCAGCCGGGACGCTTCGCGGAGGTACAGTTCGGCCGCAGGCCAGTCCCGCCGGGCGAATGCTTCCCGCCCGGACGCCAGCAGCTGGTCCAGTTCCGTCATTGGCCCCTCCGGGACATCGTCTCCAGCGTACTGCCGCCGCCGTGGCCCGAACAGGCAGGCTTAGGCCCGAACAGGCCGGCTCAGGTGCGCGGCAGCCCGACGGCCCTGCTGATGAGCGTGTCGAACAGCCGGTCGCTGAGGAGCCTGCGCGTCGCGATGAGGGGCCGGGCACCGAACCCAACGGCGTAGCGCGTCTTGGGTTTTTCCGCTGTGGCTGACTTGCCGACAGCGTCGGCGATGACCGACGGCGGGGAGTTGCGGTTCGCGTTGGTTTCGGACCGCAAAGACTTTGCCACGGCCTTCGCCTGGGCCGCGTACGGGCCCTTGCCGGAGGTTTCCTGCACCAGGTCTGCTGCGATTCCGCCCCATTCGGTGGCAATCCCGCCGGGCTCGATGACCACAACGTCGATGCCGAAGGGTTTGACCTTGAGCCGCAGGCAGTCACTGAGGGTTTCCAAGGCGAACTTGGTGCCGTGGTACCAGCCGCCCAGGGGGGTGTAGATCTTTCCGCCCATCGAGGTGATGTTCACGATGGTGCCGGAGCCCTGCGCGCGCATGTGCGGAAGTGCCAGCTGGGCCAGCCGCATAGCGCCGAAGACGTTGACCTCTCCTGTCCTCTGATGAAGCTGATTCACCTACATCATGAACCAACGGCCAGGCCGCAGCCTTGAGGCGGCCCCTGCCTCCTGCGAGGATGGTGCAGTGGAGCCCCTCTTTGATTTCCTCTCCGATAAATGGTGGCTGGTCTTTCCGCTGACCGCTTTCGCCGGCCACTATGCCAATTCGTGGCGCAAGGCCAGCGAGCGGCGGCACCGGCGCAAGGTGGAACTGCTCACTTTGAAGAATCAGGCCAGGGAGGCCGGGAAGGCTTCGGTGGCCGATGTGGAGGCGCTGACCGCCACGCATGATGCCACCAACCGGCGGTGGCTCGAGTACGAACTCGACGTGGGCAAGCTCATCGACTTTCCACTCATGACGGACGTGCGCGAACCCCTGACCGTCGCGTTCCTGCGGGCCAAGCGCGACGCCGACGGCCAGCGTCCCCAGTCCGCCGAGGACTTGTCGCCTGCCCGGCTGGACGCCTACCGGACGGCAGTCAATGCCTTTGCCGTTGCCCTGGACGTGGCAGAGCGGGAAGCCCGCCGGATCCGCGACAGCAAGTTTTCCGGACCCGAGCGTGAGCGGCTCGCCACGGCCAGGACGCTGCTGATGATCGCTGAGAACGCGGCCGCCACCCCGGCGGAGCGGCAGGCCGCCTACAAGCGGGCGCGGCGCGAACTGGACGGACTGATCGTCCTGCCGGACGTGACCATCGCCGCGCTCGAAAGGCTTGCTGCACCCGGCCTGGGCACCGGACGCAGGCCATCGGACCAGCCCGGCTGACCCGCTCGGACGGACACCGTGGCACGCACGATGTATATCGACGTCGACGGCGTCATCTGCCCTTTTGGGCCTGCCGGAACCACCGGGTGGGGTACTGCGTGGCGGCGGGCCGATGCCGGGCTGCTGCCGGTGGCCTATGCCGCTGAGCTGGTCGCCGGGCTCAACGGCATCGCCCGCACCGAAGGCGTCCGCTGCGTGTGGCTCACCAGCTGGGAGGAGCTTGCCCCCCAGTATCTGTGCCCGGCCATCGGCCTGGACGGCAGGGACTGGCCATACCTCACGGCGGCAGGAGCGGGGACGGGGGAGGGGTGGTGGAAATTCCAGGCCATCATGGACCACCTGGAAACCACGGGTCCGGACGCTGCCGTGTGGATCGATGACCAGCTTGGCTACGAGGCGGAAGCGCAGTCATGGGTGCGGCTGCTGGGCCGCCGGATGCTTGCCGTTTCCCCGGATCCCCGGCGCGGAATCTCGCCCGCCGAACTGGAGTCCGTCCGGTCTTTCCTGGCCGGATCGCTGTTTTGACCTGCTGCCACGGGCGCGTACGATCGATAGGGTTTCGCACCGGTTTGGTTAGCAGCACAGGACATTCCCCACGAACATCCGGTGAATTATGCTGTGCACGGCAGCCGGGGTACGGAAACTGCTGAACACCAACTCTGCAGATTGGGCAACAGGTGGACATCACCTTCATGGTGGCGCTGGTCATTGCACTGGCTCTATTTTTCGACTTCACGAACGGCTTCCACGACACCGCGAACGCCATGGCAACACCCATCGCCACGGGTGCCATCAAGCCGAAGACCGCGGTGACTCTGGCCGCCCTCCTCAACCTGGTGGGCGCTTTCCTGTCCACCGAGGTGGCGAAGACGGTTTCCGGCGGCATCATCCGCGAAGGCACCGACGGGGTCCAGATCACTCCGGAGATCATTTTCGCAGGCCTGATGGGTGCCATCCTCTGGAACATGATCACCTGGCTCAAGGGTCTGCCGTCCAGCTCCTCCCACGCCCTGTTCGGCGGCCTGATCGGCGCAGCAATCGCGGGCATCGGGTTCGGCTCCGTCAACCTCGAAACGCTCATGCAGAAGGTCATCCTGCCGGCCATCTTTGCCCCCCTGATCGCCGGGCTGGTGGCCTATGTGTGCACCCGCCTCGCGTACGCACTGACCTCGCGGCACGATCCCGAGACCGGCAGCAAACTGACGCAGAAACGTGGCGGCTTCCGCACGGGCCAGATCTTCACTTCCAGCCTCGTGGCGCTGGCGCACGGCACCAACGATGCCCAGAAGACCATGGGCATTATCACCCTGGTCCTCATCGCCGCCGGCACCCAGGCACCCGGCACCGGACCCCAGTTCTGGGTTATCGCTGCCTGTGCCCTGGCTATCGCCATCGGCACCTACTCCGGCGGCTGGCGCATCATCCGCACCATGGGATCCGGCCTTACCGAGGTCAAGCCCGCCCAGGGCTTCGCCGCTGAGACCAGCACCGCATCGGCCATCCTGGCTTCCTCGCACCTGGGCTTCGCGCTGTCCACCACGCAGGTGGCCTCCGGCTCCGTCATCGGCTCCGGAATGGGCCGCAAGGGCACCACGGTCCGCTGGAACATGGTGGGAAAGATCGCCATCGGCTGGCTGTTCACCCTTCCAGCCGCCGGCATTGTCGGCGCGCTGACTGCCCTGCTCGTCAACACCGGAGTGGTGGGCGTCCTCATCGCAGCGATCGCCGGTACAGGCGCCGTACTGTTCATGTTCTTCTACTCCCGCAAGTCCGCCGTGGGCCACCACAACGCCGTGGAGGTAGAGGAAGCCGGGCAGGCCGTCCGCTTCGCCAAGAAGAAGGCCATGGCCAGGGCGCGCGCCGAGGCCAAGGCCAAAGCGAAAGCCGAAGCCAGCGCCAAGGCAAACGCCAGGCCGCAGACGGAAGCGGAGTCGCAGTCACAGGCGCCGGCCGACGCCGACGCAACCAACCCGAAGGAAACGCAGCGATGAAGTGGTTGGAACTCCTGACAGTTGCCGGCGCCACACTCATTGCCGCCTCCACGGTGGTGACGCTGTACGCGCTGGGTGTCCGGCTGACGGCGATTGCCGCCGATGCCCAGCAGCCCTCTCCAGGGCTGAAGCGGTCGCTCGCCTACCTCTGCTTTGGACTCTGTGGCGCCGCGGTCCTCTTCGGGCTCTACCTGATTATCCCGTACTTCTCCAAATAGCCACCGTCCTCGAGGGCCATCGCGGTCCTGCCCGGCACAACGGCCACGGCAGGCGTACTGGGCAGGCCCTGCGCCGTTGGTTAGGCTTGGCCCATGCCACGCATCCAGTATTTCGTCGCGGCCTCCCTGGACGGCTTCATCGCCACCTCCGGGGACGATCTCGGCTGGCTCCTGCAGTTCGACGGTTTCGAGGGCGGAAGCGAAAGCTATGAATCGTTCATGGCGGACGTGGGCTGCATCGTCATGGGCGGGGAGACCTACGCCTGGCTGATGCAACATGAACCGGGCAAATGGCCGTACCCGTCCACCCCCTGCTACGTCTTCACCCACCACGAACACGCGGCCCCGCCGGGCTCCGACATCACGTTCGTCCGGGGCAGCGTCACCGAGTTCGCCGATGACTTCCGCGCGGACGCCGCAGGCCGGAACATCTGGGTGGTGGGTGGCGGCAACCTCGCCGCCCAGTTCGCCGCTGCGGGTCTCCTGGACGAGATCATCCTCTCCGTCATCCCGGTCATCCTCGGCGATGGCAAGCGCCTGCTGCCCATTCAGGGCCCGACGCCGCCGCTTGAGCTGACTGCCTCCCGAACCCTGGGCAGGGGGATCGTGGAGTCCCGGTACCTGCTGGCGGACGCCAGCGCCCGCTAAGACTTTCCATAGTGGAAAGTCTTGTCTTTCCACTATGGAAAGTCTATGGTGGAGGCATGACACACGAGAGCGCCCGGCCAAGTCCCGACCAAGCACACGACGCGCTGCTGGCCGTGGCTGCATCACACCGGTCGCTGGCACCCTTCGTCGGTTCTCCCCGGTGGCTGTACCCTGTCCAGGGCCTGGGCATGGGCCTGTTCATCGTGGGACTCGCGCTCTACGGGTCACGCAGTTGGGCAGCGCCCGCGCTGGCGGCATCCATCGTTGTTTTCTGCCTGCTCCCCGTTATGCAGTCCAGGCGGTCACGGGTCATTGTGGACGTTTACACCCACAGGGGGAGCCGGGTGGCCGCCGCCGCGTACCTGGGGGCCTTTGCAGTTCTTGTCGCGTCTGCCCTCGCCTGGCACGCGGCCACTGCGGCAGACTGGCTGGTCTACCTCATGGCTGTGCTGGCATTCGTCCTGTCGCTGGTCAGCGGGCCGGCCATGGAACGCAGACTCGCTGAGTCGCTCAGGAACCCCCGCTAGTGGACTCCGGCGGCTTCAACGAAGTGATCCACGCGCCGACGCGGCTGCGTATCTGCGCACTGCTGGCCGAAGCGGGGGAGGTGGATTTCGGGGTCATCCGGGAGGCCCTTTCGCTCAGCGACTCGGTCCTCAGCAAGCACCTTAAAGTGCTGGAACAGGCAGCCTACGTGCAGCTCCGCAAGGGTGCGGTCAACACGCGCACCCGCACCTGGGTCCGCCTCACCGCGGCCGGAGCGCACGCGTTCCGCGCCCATGTCGACGAACTGCGCAAAATCGCAGCCAGTGCAGAACACCTGCCAGCCTGAAACCCCCACATCAGCCACGGCCCACCGTTCCCGGCATTGCTTCGGGGCGTTGCCTCAGCTGCGGACGTTGTCGCGGAGCATGTTGGTGATCCTGGCAGTGGACAGCCGGCGGCCCGCTTCATCGGTCATGACGATTTCATGGGTGGCCAGTGTGCCGCCCAGGTGAACAGCGGTGCAGGTGCCGGTCACGAGGCCTTTGGCGATGGAGCGGTGGTGGGTGGCGTTCACCTCGATTCCCACGGCATGCCGGTGCGGACCGGCATGCATGGCGGCCGAAAACGAGCCAAGGGTTTCGGCGAGGACCACGTGGGCGCCGCCGTGCAGGATCCCCGCCACCTGCGTGTTCCCTTCCACCGGCATGGTGGCAACGGTCCGTTCCGGGCTCATCTCGAGGAACCGGATGCCCATTTTCACCACCAGCGCGCCGATGCCGAACTCTCCCAGCCAGCCGTGCAGGTGCTCCGGGACGCCGGCCCCGGTCAGCTCGGCCGCAAAGGGGCCGGGCGTGAAATTGTCCATCATGCCAACTAGGCTGGCACCTGTGAGTGAAACAACCAAACCGGCCCCTCTTCCATCCCCAGTACTTCCGCAGGGCGCCGCCGCCCAGGATGCGGCCCCCTCAGCCGGTGAGTCGGTTTCAGCCACTGCCGCCCCCGTCGTACCGATGACCGGCCAGCCCCGGCTCCTGGTCCTCGACGGCCATTCCATGGCGTTCCGCGCGTTCTTTGCCCTGCCCGCGGACAAGTTCTCCACGTCCAACGGGCAGCACACCAACGCCATCCACGGCTTCACGTCCATGCTGATCAACCTCATCAAGGAACAGCAGCCCACCCACATTGCCGTGGCCTTCGACGTCTCCGACGAATCGACCCACCGCAAGGCCGAGTACAGCGAATACAAGGGCGGCAGGAACGAAACGCCGCGGGAGATGAGCGGCCAGATCGACCTCATCGGCCAGGTGATGGAAGCCTGGGGAATCAAGACCATCAAGATGCCCGGCTACGAGGCCGACGACATCCTCGCCACCCTCGCGGCGATGGGCGAGAAGGCCGGCCACGAGGTGCTGCTGGTGTCCGGTGACCGCGACGCGTTCCAGCTCATCACCGACAACGTCTTCGTGCTCTACCCGAAGAAGGGCGTGAGCGACATCCCGCGGATGGACGCCGCGGCCATCGAAGCGAAGTACTTCGTCCCGCCGTCCCGCTATTCGGACCTCGCCGCACTGGTGGGCGAGACCGCGGACAACCTCCCCGGCGTGCCCGGCGTCGGTCCCAAGACTGCGGCCAAGTGGATCAACCTCTACGGCGGGCTCGAAGGGGTCCTGGAACACCTAGACTCCATCGGCGGGAAGGTGGGGGACTCCCTCCGCGAAAACGTGGACAACGTCAAGCGCAACCGGCGCCTCAACCAACTGCACACAGACCTGGAACTGCCGGTCACCCTGGATGACCTGTATGAGCCCCGCCCTGACCAGGCGGCCCTGGAAGACCTCTTCGACGAGCTCGAATTCAAGACCATCCGCAGCCGGCTCTTCGCGCTCTACGGCGACGACGACGCCCCCGCCGCCGAACGCGAAAGCATTGAGGCGCCCGCCTACACCGTTCCGGCCACCGCGGACGAACTGGCCTCGTTCCTGGCCGCAGGGGCCGGGCAGCGCTCAGCCCTCGCCGTCGACCTCGTCCCGGGACGCATCGGCGAAGACGCCGCCGGCGTGGCCATCGTCCGTGCGGGCGCCGCCGTCTACCTGGACCTCACCGCCCTCGACGCGGACACCGAGAATGAGCTGGCGGCCTGGCTCCGCGACCCCGAATCGCCCAAGGTCCTGCACGGGTTCAAGGCCGCGCTGAAGGCACTCACCGCCCGCGGACTGGAGCTCGAAGGCGTGGTGGACGACACGTCCATCTCGGGCTACCTCATCCAGCCGGACCGGCGCACCTACGAGCTCGCGGAGCTGGCCCAGCACCACCTCAACGTCGGGATGCCGGCCGCCACCGCCAAGGCAGGCCAGCTGGAGCTGTCCTTCGACGGCAACGACGCCGCCGCCGCCGAAGCACTCGTCCAGGCTGCCGCCGTCGTCTCCGCCCTGAGCCGGTTCTTCGAGACAGAGCTGAAGGAACGCCGGGCCGAAGAGCTCCTGTCCACGTTGGAGCTGCCGGTCAGCCGCGTCCTCGCGGACATGGAACTGGCCGGTATCGGGATCGACCTGGACCGCATGGACGAACAGCTCGCCGACCTCGCCAGGGTGATCGACCAGGCGCAGGAGCAGGCCTTCGCGGCGATCGGCCATGAGGTCAATCTTGGCTCGCCAAAGCAGCTGCAGACGGTCCTGTTCGAGGAACTGCAGCTGCCCAAGACCAAGAAGATCAAGTCCGGCTACACCACCGATGCCGCATCGCTGAAGAACCTGCTGGAAAAGACCGGCCACGAGTTCCTGGTCCAGCTCATGGCCCACCGCGAAGCCGCCAAGCTGCGCCAGATGATCGAGTCCCTGAAGAAGTCGGTAGCCGAAGACGGCCGCATCCACACCACCTATGCGCAGAACGTGGCAGCCACGGGCCGGATCTCGTCCAACAACCCCAACCTGCAGAACATCCCCATCCGCAGTGAGGAAGGCCGGCGCGTCCGCGGCATCTTCGTGGTCAGTGAGGGATACGAGTGCCTGCTGTCCGCGGACTACTCGCAGATCGAGATGCGCATCATGGCCCACCTCTCCGGCGACGCGGGGCTGATCCAGGCGTACAAGGACGGCGAGGACCTGCACCGGTTCGTCGGCTCGAACATCTTCCACGTGCCCACAGACCAGGTCACCAGCGCCATGCGCTCCAAGGTCAAGGCCATGTCCTACGGCCTGGCGTACGGCCTGACGTCCTTCGGGCTGTCCAAGCAGCTTGAGATTTCCGTGGACGAGGCCCGCACCCTCATGAAGGACTACTTCGACCGGTTCGGCGCCGTCCGGGACTACCTGCGCGGAGTGGTGGACCAGGCCAGGGTGGACGGCTACACCTCTACCATCGAAGGACGCCGCCGCTACCTGCCGGACCTCACCAGCACGGACCGCCAGCTCCGCGAGAACGCCGAACGCATTGCGCTCAACAGCCCCATCCAGGGCTCTGCCGCGGACATCATCAAGCGGGCCATGCTCGGTGTGCACGCCGAACTGCAGGCCCAGGGACTCAAGTCGCGGATGCTGCTGCAGGTCCACGACGAACTCGTCCTCGAAGTGGCGCCCGGAGAGCGTGCGGCGGTGGAGGCCCTGGTCACCGAACAGATGGCCGCCGCGGCGGACCTCACCGTGCCGCTGGAAGTCCAGATCGGCGTCGGGCCCTCCTGGTACGACGCCGGCCACTAGGCTGCGTGCGCAGACCCGCCCGGTCCCGGGCGTGTCTGCGCTGGTCAGGCGCCGGATGCATTCGTTACGCTCTCCCATGTGGCTGATTTGAGCGGAAACTATGACATCCGGCGCTTCCCGGCGGTATCCAAGGGGAAAGACGGGTACTCCGAAGCCGAAACCTGGGCTCAGGCCGTAGGGTTCGGATTCCATGAGTCCACCCGGACCCCCGAGCACCGCGAACGTTCGCTCGCCACCTACGAAGTGGACGGCCGCATCTTCACCGGCGCCTACCAGACCGGCTCTGTGGCACCGTCGTCGCTGCCGGCAGACGTCCCGGTGGCCACGTTCGGAACGTTCCGGAAAACGCTGAACATCGGCTTCGGCCGCATGCTCGAAGCCCAGCTGGTCACGGCCGTGACCGTCCGGACGTCGCACCGCCGGCGCGGCCTGCTGCGCCGCATGTTGACCGAGGACCTGCAGGGTGCCAAGGACGACGGCATAGCTGTCGCCGCGCTGACAGCCTCCGAAGGATCCATCTACGGGCGGTTCGGCTACGGCGTGGCCAGCCTCGAGCGTTCCATCACGGTGGACACCACGGCGCGGTTCAAGCTTTTACACCAGGCCACCGGAAGCATCGACGTCGCCGACCCCAAGGTGCTGCTGGACGTGGCGCCCGCCGTCTTCGACCGCGTCCACCGCAACACCCCGGGGTCCATCGGCCGGCAGGAGTGGTACCGTCAGCTGGCCTCCGGCTCCCTGGGCCGCGACGGCAAGGAGGACCCGGCCATTAAGGTGGCGCTTCACTATGCTGCCGACGGCGGCGTGGACGGCTACGTCTCCTACAAATTCCTCGGCTGGGAAACCGAGCCCTACACCGTGGAGGTAGTGGACCTGGTGGCCGCCACGGACCACGCCTACCTTGAACTGTGGGACTACCTTGCAGCCATCGACCTCGTCGAGCGCGTCTCCTGGAATGAGGCGCCGGTGGACGATCCGCTGGCCTGGGCGCTGGCGGACCCGCGCTGCATCGACGCCTCGGATAGCCGCGACATGCTGTGGCTGCGGCTCCTCGACGTTCCCTCGGCGCTGGCCGCCAGGCACTACCCGGCAGACGGCCGGCTGGTGCTCGCCGTCGGGGACACGATCGGCCTCACCGGTGGAACCTTCGCCCTTGATGTCGACGGCGGCCAGGCCGCCGTCGAACGCGTCCCCGACGAAACGTCCGCCGACCTCGAACTGGACGTCTCCGCGCTGTCCTCGATCTACCTGGGCGGCGTGTGCCCCGTGACGCTGAAGGCTGCCGGGAAAATCCGCGAAGCCACACACGGGTCCGCACTCAAGGCCAAGCAAATGTTCGCCGTGGAGCGGGCAACACACTGCCTCACCCACTTCTGACCGTTTCTGTAGCCGGCCTTCCAGCGGGAGGATCGTCAGGGGCGGGTTGCCAAAGGGATAGGGTGAACAGCTGCTTTTGACCCCTGTTGCGCGCTGCGACTAGAATAAACGGGCGTGTACCACGTGCACGCTTCTGTGGTCATAAAAAACCTCAGTACATCAATCCATAAATCAGGATGACCCGGGGAATCCATCGGATTTCCCGAAAATCTCGCCTGCGTTCCATGACGCGGGCGCGCCGGTTGGCCTGACCGACTAACTATCCACAACGGAGCCCCTACTACATGACCATCACCTCCACCGAGAAGCCCGGTACCCCCGTAGTCGCCATTAACGACATCGGTACCGCTGAGGACTTCCTCGCAGCAGTCGACGCGACCATCAAGTACTTCAACGACGGAGACCTCGTCGAAGGTACCGTCGTCAAGGTCGACCGCGATGAAGTTCTGCTCGACATCGGTTACAAGACCGAAGGTGTCATCCCCTCCCGCGAGCTGTCCATCAAGCACGACGTTGATCCCGGAGACGTTGTCTCCGTTGGCGATCAGGTCGAAGCCCTGGTGCTCACCAAGGAAGACAAAGAAGGCCGTCTGATCCTCTCCAAGAAGCGCGCTCAGTACGAGCGTGCCTGGGGCGACATCGAGAAGGTCAAGGAAGAAGACGGTGTCGTCACCGGTACCGTCATCGAGGTTGTCAAGGGTGGTCTTATCCTCGACATCGGCCTGCGCGGCTTCCTGCCCGCATCCCTCGTCGAGATGCGCCGTGTGCGCGACCTTGCTCCGTACATCGGTCAGCAGATCGAAGCCAAGATCATCGAGCTGGACAAGAACCGCAACAACGTTGTGCTCTCCCGCCGTGCATGGCTCGAGCAGACCCAGTCCGAGGTCCGCTCCACGTTCCTCAACAAGCTGGAAAAGGGCCAGGTCCGTCCCGGCGTCGTTTCCTCCATCGTCAACTTCGGTGCCTTCGTGGACCTGGGCGGCGTAGACGGCCTGGTTCACGTTTCCGAGCTGTCCTGGAAGCACATCGACCACCCGTCCGAGGTTGTCGAAGTTGGCCAGGAAGTCACCGTCGAGGTCCTCGAGGTCGACCTGGACCGCGAGCGCGTCTCCCTGTCGCTCAAGGCTACGCAGGAAGATCCGTGGCAGACCTTCGCCCGCACCCACGCCCTGGGCCAGGTTGTTCCGGGTAAGGTCACCAAGCTGGTTCCGTTCGGTGCGTTCGTCCGCGTCGAAGACGGCATCGAAGGCCTGGTCCACATCTCCGAGCTCGCCGTGCGCCACGTTGAACTGGCCGAGCAGGTTGTCTCCGTTGGCGACGAACTGTTCGTCAAGGTCATCGACATCGACCTGGAACGCCGCCGTATCTCGCTGTCCCTCAAGCAGGCCAACGAGGGCGTCGACGCCGACAGCACCGAATTCGATCCCGCTCTGTACGGCATGGCCGCAGAGTACGACGAAGAGGGCAACTACAAGTACCCCGAGGGCTTCGATCCCGAGTCCAACGAGTGGCTTGAAGGCTACGAGAACCAGCGCGCCGCCTGGGAGCAGCAGTACGCTGACGCCCAGACCCGTTGGGAAGCCCACAAGAAGCAGGTTACCCAGCACGCCGCCGACGACGCTGCAGCAGCAACGTCCGGTGACAGCGACTCGGGTACCACCAGCTACTCCTCGGAGCCCGCTGCCACCGATTCCGGTGCCGGCACCCTGGCTTCGGACGAGGCACTTGCTGCCCTGCGTGAGAAGCTGACCGGCAACTAATTGCCACCGGCCCTTCGGGGCTGGCACAACAGGCCCCCTGCCCGCACGGCAGGGGGCCTGTTGGTTTAAGGGGGTCGGGGCCGGGCTGCGGGTTCGCGGATTCAGAGGTCGACGACGGCGAGGACGGTGCCGTCGTCGTCGGGAGTGAGGCGGCAGCCGGCTGAGGCCAGCAGTTGCTGGGCGGCCCGGTTGCCGGCCAGGGTCCGGGCGGTCACCCGGGAGAGTCCCGCCCGGCGGGCGTGTTCCAGGACCAGTGCCAGCGCGGCGCTGCCGATGCCCCGGGACCGGTAGGTCCGTCCAAGCCAGATGCCGGTCTCTGCCGTGGGGACCTCCGCCGGTGCCACCCGTTTGAGGCGCACGGACCCTGCGGCGTGGCCGGCGCTGAAGACCGCCCAGCTCTTTTCCCCGGCCGCCCCGTCCAGTCCGGCTGCGGCTTCGCGGTGGTAGTTGCGGAACCATGCCGTGCGTTCCGGGTTCCAGCCGGGCCCTCCCAGCGGGGGAGCCACTTCGTCCGGGGACGCGTCCCGGTGGGCAAGGGACAGCAGCTGTTCCAGCACCAGCTCATCGACGTCCACCAGCGTCACGCCGGGGCCGTGTGGCGGTTCAGGCTTTGGGCACATCAATCCACTCCGTTCCTTCAGTGGCCAGCGTGGCGGATCCGGCGGTCAGGCCCAGCACCCGTTCGGCCGCGGCGGAGACTTCAGCGCCGGTGTCCGGCACCGCGATGCGCAGCACTGTATGGCTGCCACCGTAGCTGGTGCCCGCCATGGTGAAACCGCCGGCACGGAGATCGTTCTCAAGCCGTCCGGCAGCGCCGTGCAGCACAGGGATGGCGCAGATCCGCAGCCGGCTGCGCCGCACCAGGGGTGCCAAGGCCAGCGCCGAGGACACAGATTCGGAGTAGGCACGCACCAGGCCGCCGGCGCCCAGCAGGATGCCGCCGAAATAGCGGACGACGACGGCGCTGACGTCGCTGAGGTCCGTGGCCCCGGGCACGGTTTCCTTCTTGGTGAGGGCTTCCAGCATAGGGATGCCGGCGGTTCCGGAGGGTTCGCCGTCGTCACTGGAGCGCTGGATGTCCCGGTCTGGTCCGATCACGAACGCGGAGCAGTGGTGCCTGGCGTCGTGGAACTCGCGGCGGAGGTCTGCCACCAGTGAACGGGCTTCGTCTTCGCTGCCGCACCGGCGCAGCACGGTGATGAACCGAGAGCGCTTAATCTCCAGTTCTTGCCGGAAGTCTTCCCCGGCTGACAGGGTGGTGTAGGCCGTGGCCCTGCTGTTCCCGGCCTCCGCTGCTTCCACCACGGGCCCAGTCTAACTGCAGCTGACGGGCCGCTATTGCGGCGGCGCTACTTGCCTGCGGTCTCGCGCGGACGGCGGCGCAGTGTCTTGGCCAGCGAGAGTTTGCCGGTGTATTGGATGGAGCCGTAGCGGAACAGGTGCACAGACAAGCGCAGCATCAGGACGCCGACAATGAACAATTCGGCGATCACGATGACCGACTCGGCGGGGCTGAGGGTTCCGAAGCCGTTCCGGAGCATGGCGGTCACGGGCGCCGAGAGCGGGAAGTAGGTGAACGCCTGCACGATGGGGGACTGTGGGTCGCTCAGGATGAGGCTGATAGCGTAAAACGGCACGAAGATCAGAGCCATCAGCGGGCCGAAGACCACGCCGGCTTCCTTGGCGTTGGGCATCACCGCGCCAATGGCACCCAGGACTGCGGTGAACAGTAGGAAGCCGCCCAGCAGCAGCAGTGCGCCCACCAGCAGCGGTCCCGGTTCGAACACCACGTCGGAGAGGTTGATGTCCGGCAGGGACAGCCTGTCCCTGAAGAAGGCAAAGCCGATGACGACCGGTGCCAGGAACACCGAAATCTGGACGAGGCCCACCAGGAGGAGCGAGATGATCTTCCCGATGATCAGGGTGGTGGGGTTCAGCGTGGTCAGGATCATTTCAGTGACCCTGTTCTCCTTTTCTTCCAGCGTGCTGTTCAGCATCTGGTTCGAGAGCAGGATGATCATCACGTAGAAAAGCACCAGGAACATCAGCGGCGGAACAGCCGCCCCGAAGCCACCGGAAGCCTGCCCGTCCCGGTAGGTCTCGGTGTGCACCTTGACGTTCCCGCTGGCTGCCGCCGTCAGTTGCGGGGAGCCGATGTCTGCCTGAGCCGCCACCATGAGCAGTTGCTTGGCCACCGCTTCGTAGGTCCCGTTGGCGAAGACACCGCGGTCCGTGCCGTACACCTGCACCGGTTCGGCGGCGGGGTTCGCCGGATAGGCGAAGTAGGCGTCCACCGTGCCGGCCTTGACGTCAGCGAGTGCCTGCTCCGGGTTGGCCGCCTTGGTCCCGCCGGCTGCCCGGCCGGCGGCCTCCGGGATGATCCCCGACGCGTCCGTGTAGGTGAATGACAGTGCTGCGTTCTTCTGTGCGTCCGCGGACGCGCTGGTGGAGCTGTTGCTGACGAAGATCAGGGCGAAGACGATGGCCGTCACCACGGGGATGGCCAGTGTGGCGATCCAGAACCGGGGTCTTTTGGTGGTGCGGAAGAACTCAAACCCCACCACGGTGCCCAGGTTGTGCCAGCGCACGGCCGGGCGCCGGGCCGGGATGGGCGGAGTGGACGATGAACGTGTTGGTGCAGAGCTCATGGCCGGGCCTCCACGGGTTGGTCCTGTTCGCCGTAGACCCTGATGAAAATTTCATCCAGGGAAACGCGGGCTGTGGTGAAGCTGCTGACGCTGACACCGGCGGTGACAAGCTCACGCAGGACGGCAGCCTGCCCTGTACCCGGACGTGGTGCCAGCTCAGCGTACCCGCCCGAGTCGAGCGCGATGTCGTACTGGGTGGAGTGGGGCAGGACGCCGTCGTAATCCACCCGGTAGACGGTTCCGCCGAACTGCTCCTGCACCTCCTCCACTTTGCCGTAGGCCCGGGAGGTGCCGTCCTTGAGGAGGATGACGCGGTCGCAAAGCCGTTCCACTTCTTCCATCTGGTGGGTGACCATGATGACCGTGGCGCCGGCCAGCTTCTGTTCTTCGATGATGTCCATCAGCAGGCGGCGGTTCACGGGGTCGAAGCCCTTCGTGGGTTCGTCCAGGATCAGCAGTTCGGGGGCGTTCATGATGGTGACGCCGAGTTGGATCTTCTGCTGCTGGCCACCGGAAAGCTTGTCCAGGTTGGCGGCAGCCTTGTCCGCCAGCTGAACGCGCTCCAGGTAGTCGAGGGACCAGGCTTTGGCCTGTGCCTTGCCCAGGCCTTTGAGCCGGCCGAAGTAGACCATGACGTCCAGGACCGGTTCCTTCTTATACAGCCCGCGCTCCTCCGGCAGGTAACCCAGCCGGGCGCCGTCGCTGGGTTCAAAGGGTTTCCCGCCAATGTGGAGCGTCCCTGCGGTGGGCTGGTAGATCCCCAGCAGGGCCCGCAGCGTGGTGGTCTTCCCTGACCCGTTGCTCCCCAGGAACCCGAACGTTTCCCCGGCACGCACATCGAAGGACAGGTCCCTGATGACGGTGGCGTCACCGAAATCCATCCGGAAATCCTTGATGTGGACCAGCGGCTCCGTGGCCGCACCCCCTGCAGTCATGGACTCAGATTACCCAACCATGCTGCCGTCCCGGCCTTGCGGCGCGAGCCGGAACGTGGCGCGGCGCCGCCCGCCGTCCGTCTAGGCTGGGACGGTGCTGAAGATCGGATTGACCGGCGGGATCGCGTCGGGGAAGTCGGTGGTTGCCTCCCGGCTGAAGGAGCGCGGGGCGGTCCTGGTGGACGCTGATGCACTCGCCCGCGAGGTGGTGGAGCCCGGCACCGAAGGCCTGGAACGCATCGTTGCCGAGTTTGGCCAGGACATGCTCGACGCCGAAGGCCGGCTTGACCGCCCGCGGCTAGGAGAAGCGGTGTTCGGCAACAAGGACCGCCTGGCCGTATTGAACGGCATTCTGCATCCGCTGGTGCGCTCCCGGGCGGCGGCCATCACGGCAGCCGCGCCGGAAGATGCGGTGGTGGTCCAGGACATTCCCCTGCTGGTGGAGACCGGCCAGGGCAGCAACTTCCACCTCGTCCTGGTGGTGGATGCCCCGGACGCGCTGCGGATTGAGCGGATGCAGCAACTGCGGGGCATGAGCGCTGAAGCGGCGCGCGCCAGGATGGCAGCGCAGGCCCCGCGGGATACCAGGCTGGCCGCGGCCGACGTCGTCCTGGACAACTCCGGCACCTTGCAGCACGTGCTGGAGCAGGTGGACAGCCTTTGGGAGACCCGCCTGCTGCCGTACGCCCGGAACCTGGCAGCCGGCGTGCGGGCCGCACGGACCGGTGCGCCCGTACTGGAGGCGTACCGTGACGACTGGCCGCAGCAGGCCGCCCGGATCGCCGCGAGGCTCATGGCTGCGGCACCCGGGGCAATCCTCGCAGTGGACCACGTCGGTTCCACCTCCGTCCCGGGCCTGGCCGCGAAGGACGTCATCGACCTGCAGGTTGCGGTGTCCGGACTGGACGCTGCGGACAGGCTGGCGCCGATGCTGGGTGCTGCAGGCTTCCCCCTGGTGCCCGGCGCCGGCCAGGACACGCCGAAACCAACCGACCCCGACCCGGGGCAGTGGCAGAAGCGGTTCCACGCCAACGCCGATCCCGGCAGGGCAGTCAACATCCACGTGCGGGTGGCAGGCGCTCCCGGCTGGCGTTACGCCCTGCTGTTCCGGGACTGGCTGCGGCAAGACGGGCAGGCGCGGCGGCTGTACGCGGCGCATAAGGCTGAACTCGCACACGGATTCGCCGGCGCCGCCAGCACCAGGCCGTATGCGGAAGCCAAGGAACCGTGGTTCACGGATGTCGCGTGGCCCGCCATGACAGCGTGGGCCACCGCAACCGGGTGGGAACCGCCGTCGTACGCACCCTGAAGGCGCCAATACCGCGCTGGGCTGTTCGCCCGTAACGGACTGGACCGCCCAGTGTCAGTGCCCGGTTGTAGATTAGATCCATGAGCCTTGCGCAGGATATCAACCGTGTTGTAGCGCCCTTCGAAGTCATCAGCGAGTTCAAGCCGGCCGGCGACCAGCCTGCCGCCATCGCCGACCTGACGGAGCGGATCAACAACGGCGAGAAAGACGTGGTGCTGCTGGGCGCCACGGGTACCGGCAAGAGTGCCACTACCGCCTGGCTCATTGAGCAGGTGCAGCGGCCCACCCTGGTGATGGTCCAGAACAAGACCCTCGCCGCGCAGCTGGCCAACGAATTCCGTGAGCTGCTGCCCAACAACGCGGTGGAATACTTCGTCTCCTACTACGACTACTACCAGCCTGAGGCGTACGTCGCACAGACGGACACCTTCATCGAGAAGGACTCGTCCATCAACGAGGAAGTCGAACGGCTGCGGCACTCCGCCACGAACGCCCTGCTCACGCGGCGCGACGTCATTGTGGTTGCCACCGTCTCCTGCATCTACGGCCTGGGCACTCCGGAAGAGTACATCGCCGGCATGGTGACGCTGCGCAAGGGCGCCGAAATGAACCGGGACGACCTCCTCCGGAAGTTTGTCTCCATGCAGTACGCCCGGAACGACATGGACTTCCACCGCGGCACATTCCGTGTCCGCGGCGACACCGTGGAAATCATCCCCATGTACGAAGAACTCGCCATCCGGATCGAGTTCTTCGGCGACGAAATCGAAAACATCCAGACCCTTCACCCGCTGACCGGCGAAATCATCCAGGATGAAGAGGAAATGTACGTCTTCCCGGCCTCGCACTATGTGGCCGGTCCGGAACGGATGGCCCGCGCCATCAAGCGCATCGAGGACGAACTCGCCGAGCGGCTCCAGGTGCTGGAGAGCCAGAACAAGCTCGTGGAAGCCCAGCGGCTGCGCATGCGCACCACCTATGACCTGGAAATGATGCAGCAGATGGGTTTCTGCAACGGCATCGAGAACTATTCGTCCCACATTGACGGACGCGCCCGCGGCACCGCTCCGCACTGCCTCCTTGACTACTTCCCGGACGACTTCCTGCTGGTCATCGACGAATCCCACGTGACCGTGCCGCAGATCGGCGCCATGTACGAAGGTGATATGTCCCGGAAGCGGAACCTCGTGGACTTCGGCTTCCGGTTGCCTTCCGCCATGGATAACCGGCCGCTGAAGTGGGACGAATTCCTTGAGCGGGTCGGCCAGACGGTCTATCTGTCGGCAACGCCCGGCAAATACGAGCTGGGCAAGGCTGACGGCTTTGTGCAGCAGATCATCCGGCCCACGGGCCTGATCGATCCCGAGGTGGTGGTCAAACCCACCAAGGGGCAGATCGATGACCTGCTGGGCGAGATCAAGACGCGTACCGAAAAGAACGAACGCGTCCTGGTGACCACCCTCACCAAGCGGATGGCCGAAGACCTCACGGACTACCTGCTGGGCCACGGGGTCAAAGTCGAATACCTGCACTCGGACGTCGATACCCTGCGCCGCGTGGAGCTGTTGAGGGAGCTGCGGATGGGGACCTTCGATGTCCTCGTCGGCATTAACCTCCTGAGGGAGGGCCTTGACCTGCCCGAGGTCTCCCTGGTCAGCATTCTCGATGCCGACAAGGAAGGCTTCCTCCGGTCCTCCACGTCGCTGATCCAGACCATCGGCCGTGCGGCCCGTAACGTCTCCGGCCAGGTGCACATGTACGCGGACCGGATCACGGACTCCATGGCCCACGCCATCGATGAAACCAATCGGCGCCGCGCCATCCAGGTGGCCTACAACACCGAGCACGGGATCGATCCGCAGCCGTTGCGGAAGAAGATCGCCGACATCACGGACCAGCTGGCCAAGGAAGATGCCGACACCGATGCGCTGCTGGGCAGCTTCGACTACGGCAAGGGCAAGCGCGGCATCACGGGGGCAAACAAGCCCGGTGCGAAGAAGGGCGCTGCGCAGGTAAGGGCGGACGGCCTGGCCGCGGCACCGGCAGAGGACCTGGTGGGCATGATCGCGCAGCTGACCGAGCAGATGCACGGGGCTGCGGCGGAACTGCAGTTCGAAGTGGCCGCCCGGATCCGGGACGAGGTGGGCGAGTTGAAGAAGGAGCTGCGCCAGATGCAGGCCGCCGGCCACGCCTGACACAAACGCCACCACGGGGTCGCATCCAGCTGCCCTGCGGTACAGTTAACGTCACGTAGGGGAGTATCCCAAAGCGCTACGATCGTCAACACGCAGGGCATAGTTGCCCAGCCGGGCGTAGCGGGCCCGCCGCATCAGCACCAAGTGCACAGGCTGGCCGGAGAGACTTACACCGCATCTCTGTACCCCGCGAAAGGTTACCCCTGTGCTCGAATTGCCCTTGTGGTTCGAGGTCGGCTCATTTGTCGTCCTCGGCCTGATCCTCCTGATCGACCTTCTCCTGGTCGTCCGGCGCCCGCACGAACCGTCCATGAAGGAAGCCGGACTGTGGGTGGCGTTCTACGTCACCCTGGCCCTGCTGTTTGCCGGCGCCATGTTTATCTTCGCCGGCCACGAGTATGGCGGCCAGTTCGTTGCAGGCTGGGTCACTGAGTACAGCCTCAGCATCGACAACCTCTTCGTCTTCATCATCATCATGGCCAGGTTCTCGGTGCCCAGGAAGTACCAGCAGGAAGTGCTGATGGTGGGCATCATCATCGCCCTGGTCCTGCGAGGCATCTTCATCCTGCTCGGCGCCATCGTGATCGAGCAGTTCAGCTGGGTGTTCTACATCTTCGGTGCGTTCCTGCTGTGGACCGCGTGGAAGCAGGCGCAGGATGAAGGCGAGGACGAAGAGGACAAGGAAAACCCCCTCATCGCCCGGATCCGCAAGGTCATCCCCATGTCGGAGAAGTTCGACGAAGGCAAGCTCCGCACCACGGTGAACGGCAAGAAGGTCTTCACCCCCATGCTGATCGTGTTCATCACCATCGGCCTGACGGACCTGCTGTTCGCCGTCGACTCGATCCCCGCCATCTTCGGCCTCACCCAGAGCCCGTTCATCGTGTTCACCGCCAACCTGTTCGCCCTCATGGGCCTGCGCCAGCTGTACTTCCTGCTCGGCGGCCTCATGAACCGCCTGGTGTACCTGAAGCACGCCCTGTCCGTCATCCTGGCGTTCATCGGCGTCAAGCTGGTCCTGCACGCCATGCACGTGAACGAACTGCCGTTCATCAACGGCGGCAAGCACATCGAATGGGCACCCGAGATCCCCACGTTCGTGTCCCTCGCGGTCATCGTCGGCACCATCATTATCGCCGTCGTTGCCAGCCTGCTCAGCTCCAAGGCCAAGGAAGCCCACATTGACCCGCGCCTCGAAGAGGATGTCCGGAAGAGCCACAGCGACGCCGAATAGATACTCCTTCCCGTTTCAAGAGACCGCAGTCCCGGCAGCATCAGCGCCGGGACTGCGGTCTTTATCTTAACCCCTCCTGGACGGAGTTCCACGGGACTATGCTCGGTCCATGGCCATCATGGCGGAGCACGAGGTTGAAAGGGTGCAGCGGCGCACCGTGGCCCTCTTGGCTGCGGCGCAGGTTTTTGGCGGCATCGGCACGGGCGCCACGGTCTCCATCGGCTCCATCCTTGCCGTCGAACTGTCCGGCTCCAGCGCCTGGGCAGGAGCGGTGGCCACAGTCATGACCCTCGGTGCCGCCGTGACGGCATTGCCGCTGGCCGCACTGGCGGACCGCAGGGGCCGCAGGGCAGGCCAGGTGGCCGGCATGCTCGCGGCGCTGGCCGGCGCGCTCCTGATGGTGACCTCTGTCGTGACCGGGGTGTTCGTGCTCCTCATGCTGGGTGCGGCGGGCATCGGGGCAGGCACCGCAGCGAACCTGCAGGCCCGTTTCGCCGCCGTCGACCTGGCCGACGCCGGACACCGCGGACGGGCACTGGCGACGGTTGTCTGGGCGGTCACCATCGGCGCTGTGGCCGGGCCGAACCTGATCCAGCCGGGAGCCGCCGTCGGACTGGCGCTGGGACTGCCGCCGGTGGCTGGTCCGTTCGTCATCTCCAGCGCCGGACTGGTGGTGGCCATCATCCTTGTGCTCGCTGGCCTGCGCCCGGACCCGTTGCTGCTGGCGCGGGAACTTGCAACGCGCACCGCGGGGCAGGCAGGCCAGTCCTACCCGCACGCGGCCGGGAAGGAGGCCGCGGATCACCGGGACGTGACCGCCCACTCCGCCGGGGCTGACCGTGCAGCCGGTGCCGGTATCGGCACGCGTCTTCGGCCGAAGCCGGCAGGGAGGCTCAGCACCGGCATGCGCGCCATCCGCGGTTCCCGGATGGCGCTGCTGGCCGTCACCGCGGTGGTTGGTGCCCACGCCGTCATGGTGGGTGTAATGTCCATGACGCCGCTGCACCTGCAGCACCTGGTGGAAGGGCCCGGCATGCCGCACGCCGGCCACGCAGCCGATGGCGGTGCCCTGGTGATCATCGGCTTCACCATTTCACTGCACATCGCCGGTATGTTCGCCCTGTCCCCAGTCATGGGATGGCTCACGGACAGGGCAGGGAGGACGGAAACGATCATACTCGGCTGCGCCACGCTGATTGCGGGCGTCGCCGTGGCCGGCTTCGGGCAGGACTCCACCGCTGCGGTGGCCGCAGGGCTGGTGCTGCTGGGACTGGGCTGGTCAGCATCCACCGTGGCCGGGTCCACGCTGCTGGCCGAAAGCGTGGGGCAGGACGCACGCGTGGTGGTCCAAGGGGTCTCGGACATGCTGATGGGTGCGGCAGGAGCCGTGGGCGGCGCGGCCTCCGGCCTGGTCCTGAGTGGGGCGGGATACTTCGGCCTCAACATGCTTGCCGGGGCTATCGCGTCCTGTGTCCTGGCGGCCGCGGCGATGGCCTGGGTTTCGGCGCACCGGCAATCAGCGGCGGCCTGACGCCACCATTCCCAGCAGCCGCGCGAAGATTCCTTCACCGTCATCGGCGATTCCGTCGTGGTGGAAATCGCCTGTTTCCCAGACCTGGAGGCCGCGGACCGTGGCTGCAGTCTCCAGGGAGAGTTTCCGGTCCACGTAGATGTCGTCCGAGTAGACGGCAGCGGCCACCGGAACCCGGTTGGCGGCGAGCCTGCGGACGTCGTAAAGCGGCTTCCAGTCGTTCTTGGCGGCCAGCAATCCGGCCACCTCCCGGAGCGGCCGCAGCGCGGGGTCCTGGTCGAAGTACCAGGGGTAGACCATCTCGCCCGTGAGCAGCAGCGGTTCGGCGTCCGGCCGGAATTCCGGGTACTCGTCCAATACCCGCAAGGCGGCCCAGTCCGTTGCCTGGCCCTGGCCATAAATAGACTCATGCATCAGTGCGTACAGCGGGTTGGACGCCCGCGAGACGACGCCGTGCGCCTGCTCCAGGAACCCGTCCGACAGCCGGGGCCCTTCGGGGGTGTCCGTGAAGGCGTCCTCGAGCAGGTAGTGGAGGCTGTCCACCCGGGTGTTACCGCCCAGAAACGCACCCAGCATCTGCAGCCGCTCCACTGTGAGCGGGCTTCCGTCGGGCAGGGCTTCCGGTGTGCTGCGCAGGTGCCGGGCGATCCGTTCCAACGCCTCCCGGTCCTCCGGGTACCACGAGAAATACTCCGCGTTCCGGGCCGCAACCCGTTGGTACGTGGCACGGTATACATCGTCCGCCGGACCCGTCAGCGGGGCGAGCCCGCCGGTGATGAGCACCTGGCGCAGAGCCTCCGGGGCGAAAGAGAGATAGGTCAGGGCACAGAACCCGCCGTAACTCTGGCCATAGATGGTCCAGTACGGAATACCCAGTGCTTTGCGGATCAGTTCTGCATCGGCAACGATCGAGTCCGCGCGGAAGTGCTCCAGGTAGGCGGCCTGCCGGGCGGCCGTCCCACGCAGCGGAAGGGTATGGCGGTCGGCCGGGGTGGACAGGCCGGTTCCGCGCTGGTCCAGCATGAGGATACGGAAGTCCTTGGCCGCTGCCTTGCTCCAGCCGCCCAGGGTCCCGAACCTGTTGCCGCGCCCTCCCGGGCCGCCCTGCAAGAACAACAGCCAGGGCAGGTTTTCCGCTTCCTCGGCGCTGTGGCCGGCCGCAACGTACTCGCGGGCAAAGACGGTGATGGTTTCTGCGTCCCCGGCGGCGGCTGCATGGTCCAGGGGCACGGTGAAGACGTGCTCCACGGTGCGCATGCCGCGGAACTCATGCCGGGCACGGATCCGGTGGCCCGCCTCAGCCATGGACCGCGGCCGGAACTGGGCTGCCAAACTGATCCAGGGCTTCGCCGGTGAGCCGGAACGTCGACCACCCGTCCATCGGCCGGGCACCCAGGCTGTGGTAGAAGTTGATGGAGGGCTCGTTCCAGTCAAGCACGCTCCATTCCACCCGGGCGTAGCCGTTCTCGACGGCGATACCCGCCAGGTGCTTCAACAGGGCCTTCCCGTGCCCCTCGCCGCGCGCCTCCGGGCTGACGTAGAGGTCCTCCAGGTAGATGCCGTGCACGCCCTCCCAGGTGGAGTAGTTCAGGAACCACAGCGCGAAGCCCTGCACTTCGCCTGCCGCATTTTCGGCCATTGCAGCGAACACCCGCGGGTTATCGCCAAAGAGGGCGGCCTGCAGCAGTTCCGGTGTGTTCCGGACCGCGTCAGGCTCCTTTTCGTAGTGCGCCAGTTCGTGGATCATCCGGAGGATTGCCGGGACGTCGTGCTCGGTTGCGGGGCGGATTACACTCATCGTCCGAGCTTACCTAAAGCCGGTTGACGCCTGTTACCCTCAGGACCGCGGTGCCGGTTTCGTCCGATTCCGCCAGGTTCACTTCGGCGGAGATGCCCCAGTCGTGGTTCCGTGCCGGGTCATCGAAGATCTGGCGCACCTTCCACACCCCGGCTTCCTCCGTGATAATCAGCAGTCCGGGCCCGCGGGCGTCCGGTCCGGTGCCGATGTCGTCGTGTTCGTCGAAGTAATCGTCCAGGGCGTCTTCCCAGCGGTCGGCATCCCAGCCGGAGCCGCCGTCGAGTTCACCCAGTGCCGCGGCGTCCTCATCGGCGAAGAGCTCCACGCGGCGGAACATTTCGTTGCGGACCATCACGCGGAAGGCGCGGATGTTGGACGTCAGCGACGGCGGGGGAGGCGGTGGCGCGTCGTGCGGCGTGGGCATGGCCCCGGACGCCAGTTCCTCCCATTCGTCCAGGAGGCTGGAATCCACCTGCCTGACCAGTTCGCCCAGCCAGGCGGTCAGGTCTTCCAAATCGTCGCGGAGCATGTCCTGCGGGACGGTTTGCCGGAGGGCCTTGAACGCATCGGCAAGGTACCGCAGCACGATGCCTTCCGAGCGGGCCAGCCCATAGAACTGGACGAACTCGCCGAAGTTCATGGCGCGTTCGTACATGTCCCGGACCACGGATTTGGGTGCCAGCTCGAAGTCGCCAACCCACGGGGCGGCCTTGCGGTAGACCTCGAAGGCCTCGGCCAGGATATCCGCCAGCGGTTGCGGGTACGTCACCTCGTCCAGCATCGCCATCCGCTGGTCGTACTCGATCCCGTCAGCCTTCATGGCGGCCACCGCCTCGCCGCGGGCCTTCTTCTGCTGCGCGGAGAGGATCTGGCGCGGCTTTTCCAGCGTCGCCTCGATTATGGATACCACGTCCAGGGCGTACGACGGCGACTCCGGGTCCAGGAGCTCCAGCGCGGCGAGCGCGAAGGGGGAGAGCGGCTGGTTGAGTGCGAAGTTGGCCTGCAGGTGCACCGTCAGGCGGACGGCGCGGCCGTCCGGCCCCTGTTCGGCTTCCGGGATCCGTTCCACAACTTCGGCGGCCAGCAGCTCGCGGTAGATGCCCAGGGCCTTCTTCATCAGCCGGAGCTGCGCCGGCCGTGTTTCGTGGTTCTCCGTCAGCAGCCGGCGTGCGGCGGCAAACGGGTCTCCGGGACGTTCCATCAGGTTCATCAGCATGGCGTGGGTGACCGTGAAGCTGGACGCCAGCGGGTCTGGAACGGATTCCACCAGCCGCCGGTAGGTGGGTTCGCCCCAGGATACGAATCCCTCCGGGGGCTTCTTCTTCACTACCTGGCGCAGTTTCTTCTGGTCGTCGCCGAACTTGGCCACGGCCTTGGCCATGGCCCTGACGTTTTCGGTGACGTGCTCCGGGGCCTGCACCACCACGGTGCCGGCGGTGTCGTACCCTGCCCGGCCGGCGCGTCCGGCAATCTGGTGGAACTCGCGGGAGTTGAGCAGCCGGGTGCGGACGCCGTCGTACTTGCTCAAAGCAGTGAGCAGCACGGTGCGGATGGGAACGTTGATGCCCACACCCAGGGTGTCCGTACCGCAGATGACCTTCAGCAGTCCCGCCTGCGCCAACTGCTCCACGAGCCGCCGGTACTTCGGCAGCATGCCGGCGTGGTGCACTCCGATCCCGTGGCGGACCAGCCGGTTGAGGGTCTTCCCGAACCCGGCCGCGAACCGGAAGTTCGCGATGAGGTCCGCGATTTTGTCCTTCTCTTCCCGCGTGCACACGTTGATGCTCATGAGCGTCTGGGCGCGGTCGATCGCCTCGAGCTGGCTGAAGTGCACCACGTACACCGGAACCTGCTTGGTGGACAGCAGCTCTTCGAGGGTCTCGTGGACCGGGGTCTCGTGATAATAGAAATGCAGCGGGATGGGCCGCTCAGCCGAGCTCACGGTGGTGCTGGGACGCCCGGTGAGCGTTGTGAGGCCTTTCTCAAACCGGGTCACGTCGCCCAGGGTGGCGGACATGAGGAGGAACTGCGCCTGCGGCAGTTCCAGCAGCGGCACCTGCCAGGCCCAGCCGCGCTGCGGGTCCGAGTAGAAATGGAACTCGTCCATGATGACGGAGCCCAGGTCCGCCGTGGCGCCCTCGCGCAGGGCGATGTTCGCCAGGATCTCGGCGGTGCAGCAGATGATCGGGGCGTCCTGGTTCACGCCCGAATCGCCGGTGATCATGCCCACGTTCTCCGCGCCGAAAATCTCGCAGAGCGCAAAGAACTTTTCCGATACCAGCGCCTTGATGGGCGCCGTGTAGTAGCTACGCCGGCCCAGCGCCATCGCCTGGAAGTGGGCTGCGATGGCAACCTGGGACTTCCCGGACCCGGTGGGTGTTGCGAGGATGACGTTGGCGCCGGTGGCGAGCTCCATGATGGCCTCGTCCTGCGCCGGATACAGGTCCAGGCCGCGGCTTTCGGTCCATTCCACAAAGCGGGTGTACAGGTCGTCGGGGTCGACGGCGGCCGACGGTCCCGGCGCGGTCAGATCGGTCAGCTGGTCAACGAGTTTCATTGTTTTCCAGCTTAGTGCCCCGCTGCGGCAGGAAATCCGTGGGTCCGGCGTACGGTGCCGCCGCCGTTCGCCCCGGCTAGGCTTCCCGTAGCAGAGTCAGCACGAAGGCAGGGAGCAACTTATGAAATGGGATCCGGCGAAGTACGTTCAGTTCGGCGATTACCGGAACCGCCCGTTCTTCGACCTCACCGGGAGGATCCACGCCGCCAACCCCGGCCAGGTGGTTGACCTCGGCTGCGGACCCGGCAACCTGACCGCAACGCTCGCCAGCCGCTGGCCCGGAGCCCGGGTGGTGGGAGTGGACTCCTCGGCCCAGATGCTGGGCAAGGCCGCGGAGCTCACCGCCGCGCAGCCGTCCCTCGCGTTTGAGCAGAAGGACATCCGTGACTGGACGCCGTCTGATGACACGGATGTGGTGGTGACGAACGCGGCGCTGCAATGGGTCCCCGGGCACCAGGACCTGCTCCGGACCTGGCTGGCCGCGCTGCGCCCCGGAGGCTGGTTCGCCATGCAGGTGCCCGGGAACTTCAACGCCCCGTCGCATCAGCTGATGCGCCAGCTGGCAGAATCACCGCGGTGGGCCGCCCAGCTCGACGGCGTCCTGCGGGGCGGAGAATCCGTCAGTGAACCTGCGGACTACCTCGGGATCATGCTCGACGCCGGCTGCACCGCGGACGCGTGGGAAACCACCTACCAGCAGCTGCTGCCCGGGCCCGACCCCGTCCTGGAATGGGTTCGTGGAACCGCCCTCCGCCCCGTCCTGGCCGTGCTCCCGGCGGAGGACGGCGCCGCCTTCGAAACGGAATACGCGGACGCGCTCCGGGCTGCCTACCCGCACGGCCGGCACGGCACAGTGTTTCCCTTCCGCAGGATCTTCGCGGTGGGACGGAAGGCGGACTGAGCGGTTCCCGGTCCCTGAACTGCCGCCGTGCGGCCGGCTCAACGGGCCTGTCATGTCTTTGACAGCGGGGGAAAGTGATCTGGCTTACAATGACGGAGAGGTTTCTGGGGGAGAGGCCGACGTCCGGCCCCGACAGCCCCCGACCGAACTGGAGGTTCGTTGCTGATCGGTTTGATGAGGCGCCTGCTCTCGGACCAAAAAGGCTCCGTCGCCGCCGTCGTCCTGCTGCAGCTGATCCAGGCAGCCGCCAACCTCCTGCTGCCAACCGTCAACGCCGCCATCATTGATGACGGGATCGTTCCCGGTGATACGGGCGTCATCTCCCGCCTCGGTATCGTGATGGCCGGCATTGCCGTTGTCCAGGCGGCGGCTGCCATCGCCGCAGGCTATCTCGGGGCGGTGGTGGCCATGCGGATCGGCCACCGGCTCCGCGCGGAAATCTTTGCCCGGATCCAGTCCCTGTCCTCCCTGGAAGTTGCACGGTTCGGCACACAAAGCCTGACCACCCGGGCCACCAACGACACCCAGCAGGTGCAGTCCTTCGCCATCTTGGTGTTCACCATGCTGGTGGCGGGTCCCGCCATGGGCGTCGGCGGCATCATCCTTGCCCTGCAGCAGGACGTGGCACTGTCCGCCGTTGTCATCGTGATCGTGCCGCTGCTCGTCCTGATCATGGCACTGATCGTCCGCCGCCTCATTCCGCTCTACCGCGACGGCCAGGACCTGCTCGACAACGCCGGCGGCATCCTGCGCGAACAGATCATCGGCGCCAACGCCATCCGCGCCTTCGTCCGGCAGGACCACGAAACGCGCCGGTTCGCCCGCGCCAACTCCAGTCTCACCGCCAACAATCTGCAGTCCGCCCTGCTCGTTGCCGGCATGCTGCCCTTGATCATGCTCGTGGTGAACCTCTCCTCGGTGGCCGTGGTCTGGTTCGGCGGCCACCGGATCCAGGCCGGCGAGATGAACCTGGGCGCGCTGACCGCCTTCATCGCCTACATCCTGCAGATCCTCCTGGCCATCATGATGTCCATGTACGTGCTGATGACGGCCCCGCGGGCGGCAGTCTGCGCCGAGCGGATCTCTGCGGTGCTGGACACCAAACCCTCCGTCGCCGACCCTGCCGGCCCCCCGCCGTCGCGCCCTGCCGTGGCCGCGGGGGATCCGGTGACGCCCCAGGCCGGGCCTGGAGCCCTGGAGTTCAGGGGTGTTGGCTTCTCCTACCCGGGGGCGGAAGCGCCGGTGCTGGCAGACCTGAATTTTGTGGCTGCGCCCGGGACCACCACGGCGATCGTGGGGTCCACCGGCAGCGGCAAATCAACCCTGTTGAACCTGGTCCCGAGGTTCCTCGACACCACCGAAGGCAGCATCCTCCTCGACGGCGCCGATGTCCGGGAACTGCCGCTGGACCTCCTGCGCAGATCCATGTCAATCGTCCCGCAACACTCCCACCTGTTTTCCGGGACCATTGCGGACAACCTGCGGATGGCTGCGCCCGGAGCCTCCGACCACGAACTCTGGGAGGTCCTCGAGGCGGCGCAAACCATGCGCTTCATGCGGGACCTCCCGTTGGGGCTGGCAACGCCGGTGGGGCAGGGCGGCACCACCCTCTCCGGCGGGCAGCGGCAGCGGCTGTGCATTGCCCGTGCGCTGTTGCGCAAGGCCCCGCTGTACCTCTTTGACGACAGTTTTTCCGCCCTGGACTACGACACGGACACCAGGCTTCGGCAGGCTTTGGACGTCCGGCTGGCCGCAGCCACCAGGATCATCGTGGCCGAACGCATTGCCGCGGTGGAGGATGCCCACCTGATCCTGGTGCTCGACGGCGGCCGGCTCGTTGCGCAGGGAACGCACGGCGAGCTGCTGGAGTCGTCGTCCACCTACCGGGAAATCGCCGACTCGCAGCTTGCACTGGACGGCCCGCAATGACGGCGGCGCCCGGCGCCGACATGCGCGGGGCCGGTTTCTGGCGTACCGCCGGCAGGCTGTTGGGCCTCCTCCGGCCGTTCCGGGCCCTCATGCTGGGTGCCGTTGCCGCCACCTGCGGTTTCGCGGCCTTGAATGTGGCAGCCCCGAAACTCCTCGGCGACGCCACCGACATTGTGGTGGACGGCGTGGTCCGGGGAGCACTGGACCAGGAAGGGCTCGGCCTCCTGCTGGCTGCCGTGTCGCTGATGTACATCTTCACGTCGCTGTTCAACTGGGTGCAGGGTTCCCTGACTGCCCGGTCAGTTCAAGGCGTCATGTACGGGCTGCGCGGCGCAGTGGAAGGCAAACTGCACCGGCTCCCGTCCACCTACTTCCGGGAGCGCTCCCGCGGCGACGTGCTGAGCCGGGCCACCAACGACATCGACAACATCTCCCAGGCGCTTAACCAGCTTCTCACCCAGTTGATCATGTCTGTCCTGATGCTGTTCGGGTCACTCGCGATGATGCTGTGGATATCGCCCCTCTTAGCCTGTATCGCCATCGCCTCAGTTCCGCTGTCCATGGGTGTCACGGTGCTCGTGGCCCGCAGGTCGCAGGAGCATTTTGCGCGCCAATGGACGGAAACAGGGGAGCTGAACTCCCACGTCGAGGAATTCATCACGGGCCACGAGGTGATCAAGGCGTTCGGGCAGCAGCCGGAGGCGGCCGCGGTCTTCGCGAGCAGCAACAGCCGGTTGGCCCGCGCAGCAACCAAGGCGCAGTACTCCGCCGGCGTGGTGCAGCCGCTGATGGTGTTGATGGCAAACCTCAACTACATCGCCGTCGCGGTGGTTGGAGCCCTCCAGGTCATCGCAGGCGCCATGACCATCGGCGGGATCCAGGCATTCATCCAGTTCAGCAGGCTGTTCACGCAGCCGGTGGGCCAGATCGGTGGCCTGCTCAACCTGATCCAGTCCTGCGTCGCATCGGCTGAGCGCGTGTTTGCCCTCCTTGACTCGGAAGAGGACGCGGAGAGCGGCACCCTGGAAGCGCCGTCGGACGGCCGCATCGTCTTTGACGACGTGACGTTCGGTTACCCCGGAGCGGCGCCCGCAGTCCGGAACCTGTCATTCGCGGTGGAGCCTGGCCAGACGGTCGCCATTGTGGGCCATACCGGTGCCGGAAAGACCACCGTGGTAAACCTGCTGATGCGTTTCTACGAACCGGGCACGGGCCTGATCACCATGGGCGGCACCGACATCGCCACTGTCCAGCCGGACCGGCTCCGCGGGCAGTTCGGGGTGGTGCTCCAGGACACGTGGCTGTTTGGCGGCACCATCAGGGACAACATCGCCTACGGACTGCCCGGGGCCTCTGACGGGGAGATCCTGGCCGCGGCGGAGGCAAGCTACGTGGACCGCTTTGCCAGGTCCCTGCCGGACGGCTACGACACGGTTCTGGAAAACGGCGGTGAACCCCTCAGCCAGGGCCAGCGGCAACTCATCACCATCGCCAGGGCCCAGCTGGCCGGCCGGGCCGTGCTGATCCTCGACGAGGCAACCAGCTCGGTCGACTCCAGGACGGAACTGCTGATCCGCCAGGCCATGCTCCGGCTGCGGCGGGGGAGGACCAGCTTTGTCATCGCGCACCGTTTGTCCACCGTCAGGAACGCTGATCTAATTCTCGTCATGGACCACGGACGCATTGTTGAGCAGGGCACGCACCAGGGCCTGTTGGCCGCGAACAGCTTCTACGCACGGCTCTACAACGCCCAGTTCTCGGCGGCGCCGCGCCGCTCCGGCGCCCTTGAGGCGGGACTGTGAGCAACACAGCCGAATTCCCCGGGACGTGGAAGCCCAACTCCACCAGCACCGTGGCCCTCTTTGAACAGCTGCGCCTGCAAGTGATCCACCAGGTGGACAATGGGGCGCTGGCGCCCGGCACCAGGCTGCCCGCCGTCCGGGCACTGGCAGAGCGGCTGGACGTCGCACCGCACACTGTGGCGCGCGCCTATAAAGAACTCGAAGCAGCAGGAATCGTGGCAACCCGGGGCAGGAACGGCACCGTGGTCTGCGCCCGGGACGAACGTCTCGGCGGGCTGTCCGACGCCGCTGCGGCCTATGCCGCCACCGCCAAAGCGCAGGGTGCAACTTTTGCGGAAGCGGTGAAGCTGCTGGCCGCCGCCTACGATGTTCCCTGAGGGCGGAACCGTGCGCGTTCGAAGAAATTTTCGATTAGCATTATGGGGTGCCTAAAGCCGTAGCCGAAGAAACAGCCGTCCCCGCTTCCTTCACCGCCACCTCCGCCGACAGCCCACAACGCCACGATCTCTCCCGACTTGTGGTCAAGGGCGCGCGCGAGCACAACCTGCGCAACGTGGACCTCGACCTGCCCCGCGACGCCATGATCGTCTTCACCGGCCTGTCCGGTTCCGGCAAATCCTCCCTCGCCTTCGACACCATCTTCGCCGAAGGCCAGCGCCGCTACGTCGAGTCGCTCTCCGCCTACGCGCGTCAGTTCCTGGGCCAGGTGGACAAGCCCGACGTCGACTTCATCGAAGGACTGTCACCGGCGGTCTCCATCGACCAGAAGTCCACCAGCAAGAACCCCCGGTCAACCGTGGGAACCATCACCGAGATCTACGACTACATGCGCCTCCTCTGGGCACGCGTCGGCCGGCCGCACTGCCCCGTCTGTGGCGAACCCGTGGCCAAGCAGACACCGCAGCAGATCGTGGACCAGCTGCTGGAGCTTGAGGACGGAACCCGCTTCCAGGTCCTCGCACCCGTAGTCCGGGGACGCAAGGGTGAATTCGTTGACCTCTTCAAGGAGCTCTCGGCCAAGGGCTACTCCAGGGCGCGGGTGGACGGCGACCTCATCCAGCTCAGCGATCCGCCCAAACTCGGCAAGCAGTACAAGCACACCATCGAAGTGGTGGTGGACCGCCTGGTGGTCAAGGAAGGCATCAGCCAGCGCCTTACCGACTCCATCGAAACCGCCCTCGGCCTCGCCGAAGGCCGGGTCCTGGCCGAATTCGTCGACCTCGACGCAGACGACGCCGGGCGCACGCGGGCCTTCTCCGAAAACCTTGCCTGCCCCAACGAGCACCCGCTGGCCATCGACGAAATCGAACCGCGGTCCTTCTCCTTCAACAACCCCTTCGGGGCCTGCGCTGCCTGCAGCGGCATCGGCACCAAGCTCGAGGTGGATGACGAGCTGATCGTCCCCAACCCCGAGCTCTCCCTTTCGGAAGGCGCCATCGCGCCCTGGTCCCTTGGCACTGCCACCACAGAGTACTGGAACCGGCTCCTTGAGGGCCTGGCCAAGGAGCTCGGGTTCTCCATGGACACCCCCTGGGAAAAGCTGGGCAAGGACGTCCGCCAGACTGTCCTGCACGGCAAGGACCACAAGGTGGTGGTGCAGTACCGCAACCGGTTCGGCCGGGAACGCAAGTACAGCACCGGCTTCGAAGGTGCCATCCAGTATGTCCACCGCAAGCACGGCGAAACCGACTCTGACTGGGCGCGCGACCGTTACGAAGAGTACATGCGCCAGATTCCCTGCCCTGCCTGCAACGGAGCGCGGCTGAACCCGGCCTCGCTGTCGGTGCTGATCAACGGCAAGTCCATTGCCGAAGTGGCAGCGCTGCCCATGCGCGAATGCGCGGCATTCCTGGACAACCTTGTCCTCACCGGCCGCGAGGCGCAGATTGCCCACCAGGTGCTCAAGGAGATCCAGGCCAGGCTGACCTTCCTCCTGGATGTCGGCCTGGAGTACCTGAACCTGGAGCGCCCCTCCGCCACCCTGTCCGGCGGCGAGGCGCAGCGTATCCGCCTGGCCACCCAGATTGGCTCCGGCCTGGTGGGTGTCCTTTACGTCCTGGACGAACCGTCCATCGGTCTTCACCAGCGCGACAACCGCCGCCTGATCGACACCCTCACCAGGCTCCGCGACATGGGCAACACCCTGATTGTGGTGGAGCACGACGAGGACACCATCCATGTGGCGGACTGGATCGTCGACATCGGACCGGGTGCCGGTGAGCACGGCGGCCAGGTGGTCCACTCCGGTTCCTACAAGGATTTGCTCGATAACACGAACTCCCTGACCGGCGACTACCTGTCCGGGCGGAAGAGCATCGAGATCCCGAAAAAGCGCCGCAAGTACGACAAGAAGCGCGAACTGAAGGTGGTCGGTGCGCGGGAGAACAACCTCACCAACGTGGACGCAGCCTTCCCGCTCGGCCTGCTGACGGCCGTCACGGGAGTCAGCGGCTCCGGTAAGTCCACGCTGGTCAACGAAATCCTCTACAAGGTGCTCGCCAACAAGCTCAACGGGGCCAAGCAGGTGGCCGGCCGGCACAAGACGGTCCAGGGCCTCGAACACCTCGACAAGGTGGTCCACGTTGACCAGAGCCCCATCGGCCGGACACCGCGTTCAAACCCCGCCACCTACACCGGCGTGTTCGATAACATCCGCAAGCTCTTCGCCGAGACCACCGAAGCCAAGGTCCGTGGCTACCTGCCAGGCCGGTTCTCCTTCAACGTCAAGGGCGGCCGCTGCGAGGCATGCTCGGGCGACGGCACCCTGAAGATTGAGATGAACTTCCTGCCGGACGTATACGTACCCTGCGAGGTGTGCCACGGCGCCCGGTACAACCGGGAAACCCTTGAAGTCCACTACAAGGGCAAGACCATCGCCGACGTCCTCAACATGCCCATCGAGGAAGGTGCCGAGTTCTTCGCGGCATTTTCGCCCATCGCACGGCACCTGAACACGCTGGTGGACGTCGGCCTGGGCTATGTCCGCCTCGGACAGCCTGCCACCACCCTTTCCGGCGGTGAGGCGCAGCGCGTGAAGCTGGCAGCCGAGCTGCAGAAGCGGTCCAACGGCCGCAGCGTCTACGTCCTGGACGAGCCCACCACGGGCCTGCACTTCGAGGACATCCGGAAGCTGCTGCTGGTCCTGCAGGGGCTGGTGGACAAGGGCAACACGGTGATCACCATCGAGCACAACCTTGACGTCATCAAGAGTGCGGACTGGATCGTTGACCTGGGGCCCGACGGCGGCTCCGGCGGCGGGAAGATCGTGGCCACGGGAACTCCCGAGCAGGTGGCCACCTCCACCACAAGCCACACCGCCGCGTTCCTGGCCGAAATACTCGGCTGAGCCCTGCGCGGTTCCACCGGAAGTATTCCGCTGGTGGAATGCGAGTTTCGGGCACCCGTAAAGGCATGAGAAACTAACCCGGTGACTTCAACAACAGTGCCCGTGATCTTTGACCTGGACGGCACTCTTGTCGATCCTGCCGGTGGGATAACTGACGGAATCTCCTCGGCCCTGAAAGAGCTGGGACTTCCCGTGCCCAGCCAGGACCTGCTCGACTCCATGATTGGCCCCAAGCTCAGCGACGCCCTGCTGAACGTGGCGAAGGTTCCGGCGGACCGCCTCGACGACGTGATCCGCCGGTACCGCGCCTACTACGCGGAGACCGGGATCGCCCAGGGCCGGCTTTACCCGGGTATCCGGGAAGTCCTGGAAACGTTCGTGGCAGCCGGCCTGCCCGTAGCCGTGGCGACGCAGAAACCGCAGACCATCGCCCGGACCGTCCTGGCCCACCACGGGATTGACGGACTCTTCCGCGGAATCCACGGCTCCGCGGACAATGAATCCGCAGTCGACGGCGTCCCGCTCGGAAAAACAGAGATCATCGCCGCCGCCCTGAAGGACCTCGACACCCAGCACGCTGTCATGGTGGGGGACCGTGCGCAGGACGTCTCGGGCGCCATTGCCAACGGCCTGGACTGCATCGGTGTGGCGTGGGGATTCGCGCCGGACGGCGAGCTGGAGGGCGCCGGCGCCTTCACCGTCGTCGCAAATGCCGCCGAACTCGTCACCGCCGTGGAGCGGCTGCAGTCCATCCACGCCTCCGCCATGAGCGAGGTGACCAACGATGGAAATGTTTGATGCCGTCCGCTGGACCACCCGCAACCTGATCTCCGGCACCTGCCGGCCCACCGTCGTCGGCCTGGAAAACGTCCCCAAAGATGGGCCGTTCATCGTTGCCCCCAACCACCTGTCCTTCTTTGACAGCGTCATTGTCCAGGCCCTCATGCCCCGCCCGGTGGCGTTCTTCGCCAAGGCAGAGTACTTCACCACCGGCGGCATCAAAGGGAAAGTCATGAAGGCTTTCTTCGAATCTGTCGGCTCCATCCCGGTGGAACGCGGTGAGCAGGCCGCCAGCGTCCAGGCGCTCAAGACCCTGTTGGACATCCTTGAATCAGGCAAGGGAATCGGCATATACCCGGAAGGCACACGCTCCCGGGACGGCCTCCTCTACCGGGGCCGCACGGGCGTTGGCTGGCTGGCACTGACCACCGGGGCACCCGTGGTTCCCGTGGGTCTGATCGGCACTGAGAACCTGCAGCGGGCCGGCGAAAAAGGCGTGAAGCCTCAGCACTTCACCATGAAGGTGGGGGAGCCGCTGTACTTCGACAAGACCGGGCCTGACCACTCGTTGCCTGCGCGGCGCGAAGTGACGGACCGCATCATGGACGCCATCGCTGAACTCAGCGGGCAGCAGCGCTCCACCGGTTACAACCAAAGCAAAGTCGCGGAGTAGGGCGGCGCACTTGCACCCACGGCGTGTCCGCGGGGAATAAGTGCGTGCCGAAAGTTCCGTGGCGGCAAAGCCGGGCGGCGCGGCTCAGTAGACTGTATAGGTGGCAAATCCAGCAAGTTACAGGCCCCGGACCGGTGAAATCCCCACCAACCCGGGCGTCTACCGGTTCCGGGATCCGCACGGACGGGTCATCTACGTGGGAAAGGCGAAGAGCCTCCGTTCCCGCCTGAACTCCTACTTCGCCAACCCCGCCGGACTGCTGCCCAAAACCTACGCCATGGTCCACGCGGCCAGCAGCGTGGAGTGGACCGTGGTGGGCAGCGAGCTTGAGTCCCTGCAGCTGGAATACACCTGGATCAAGGAATTCAAGCCGCGCTTCAACGTGGTGTTCCGCGACGACAAGACCTACCCCTACCTGGCCGTCACCCTCGGCGAGAAATACCCCCGGGTGCAGGTGCTGCGCGGTGACAAGCGGAAAGGCACCCGCTACTTCGGGCCGTACACGGCCGGTGCCATCCGCGAAACCATGGACACCCTGCTCCGGGTCTTTCCGGTCCGCAGCTGCAGCGCCGGGGTATTCAAACGTGCCGAGTCCAGCGGGCGCCCGTGCCTGCTGGGCTATATCGACAAGTGCTCGGCGCCCTGCGTGGGCAGGATTTCCCCGGAAGACCACAGGGCCCTTGCTGAAGACTTCTGCGCCTTCATGGGCGGCGAAGCCAAGCGGTTCACCAATAAGCTTGAAAAGCAGATGGCGGCCGCCGTGGCCAGGCTGGACTACGAACAGGCCGCCCGGCTCCGCGACGACATCACGGCCCTGCGGAAGGTCTTTGAGCGGAACGCCGTGGTGCTGGCTGAGGACACGGACGCTGATGTGTTCGCGCTCCACGAGGATGAGCTCGAGGCAGCCGTGCAGGTCTTCCACGTCCGCGGCGGCAGGATCCGCGGCCAGCGCGGCTGGGTGGTGGAAAAGGTGGAGGACTTCACCACGCCGGACCTCGTGGAACACCTGCTCCAGCAGGTCTACGGCGAGGACGGCGAAACCCACGGCCGGCTGCCGCGGGAGGTGCTGGTTCCCGTGGCGCCCAGCAACGCGGAGGAGCTGACGGAATGGCTCAGCGGCATCCGCGGCGCCAGGGTGGACGTCCGCGTCCCGCAGCGGGGCGACAAGGCCGCCCTGATGTCCACCGTCCGGGAGAACGCCGAGCATGCCCTGAAGCTGCACAAAACCCGCCGCGCAGGGGACCTCACCGTGAGGTCGCAGGCACTCCAGGAACTCCAGGAAGCGCTGGACCTTCCCGTGCCGCTGCTGCGCATCGAATGCTTCGACGTCTCCCACGTCCAGGGAACCAACGTGGTGGCGTCCATGGTGGTGGTGGAGGACGGGCTGCCCAAGAAATCCGACTACCGGAAGTTCTCCATCACCGGACCGGCCGCATCGGATGACACCGCCGCCATGCACGACGTCCTCACCCGGCGCTTCCGCCACTACCTCCAGGACAAGTCCGCACAGGTGGACGAGGACGTCCTCGAAGCAGGCACCGCAGAGGCAGCGGCGGACGCTGCCGCCGAGGCCGCTGTGGCCGACACCACCACTCCGGCGCCGAAGGGCAAGTTCGCCTATCCGCCGAACCTGGTGGTGGTGGATGGCGGGCAGCCGCAGGTCAATGCGGCCGCACGTGCCCTGGCGGACCTGGGCATCGATGACGTGTATGTGGTGGGCCTGGCCAAGCGCCTGGAGGAAGTGTGGCTGCCGGACAGCGATTTCCCCGTCATCCTTCCCCGAACGTCGCAGGGCCTGTACCTGCTGCAGCGCATCCGGGACGAGGCCCACCGGTTCGCCATTTCGTTCCACCGCCAGAAGCGCGGCAAAGCCATGACCGTTTCGGCGCTGGACGGCGTTCCGGGGTTGGGCGCCTCCAAGCGGAAGGCGTTGCTGTCCCACTTCGGGTCAGTCAAGGGCGTCAAGTCGGCAACGCCCGAGGAGCTCGCCCAGGCGAAAGGAATCGGCCCGGCGCTGGCCGCCGCCATCGTCAGCCATTTCTCCGGAGACGGTCCCGCGGCGGTCACAGTGCCGGCCATCAACATGACCACCGGCGAAATCATTGAAACTTAGCTAGGGTAAGTGGCGGGGTTTGCGCCGGCGCTGCCCCACTGACTGACAACGGAAATGGGGCGGACTCAATGGCAGGCACTTCGGCGGAATCCGAGGCAGGGCAAAACGGCATGGAGCCCGTCAAACCCCTCGAAGCGGAGCTGCTGGTGGTTACCGGGATGTCCGGGGCAGGGCGGAGCACCGCCGCCGATGCACTCGAGGACCATGGCTGGTACGTCGTGGAGAACCTGCCACCCCAGATGCTGGGAACCCTCGCTGAGCTCGTCTCGCACGCCCCGCAGTCCATCCCGCGGCTGGCAGTTGTCATCGACGTCCGCAGCAAAGGCCTGTTCGCAGACATCCGGGCCGCCCTGGGTGCCCTGGCCGCCAGCGGCGTCACCTTCCGGGTGCTGTTCCTGGACGCCAGCGACAACGTCCTGGTCCGCCGCTTCGAGCAGGGACGCCGGCCGCATCCGCTGCAGGGCGGGGGCCGCATCCTGGACGGTATTGCCGCCGAACGCGAGCTCCTGCAGGAACTGCGCGACAGCTCCGACGTCGTGCTGGACACCTCCGGCTACAACGTGCACGGCTTGGCCACGGCCATCACCGAGCTCTTCAGCGAAACCGGCCCGGTGGCGCTGCGGCTGAACGTCATGAGCTTCGGCTTCAAGTACGGCCTGCCCGTGGACTCCAACTACGTGGCCGACGTCCGGTTCATTCCCAATCCGCACTGGGTACCGCAGCTGCGCCCGCACACCGGCCTGGACAAGGACGTAAGCGACTACGTGCTCGAGGCCGAGGGCGTCAAGAACTTCGTGGACCGCTACGTCATGGCCCTCGAGCCGGTCCTTGATGGCTACCGGCGCGAAAACAAGCACTACGCCACCATCGCAGTGGGGTGCACGGGCGGGAAACACCGCTCCGTGGCAGTCGCCGTCGAGCTTTCCAAAAAGCTCGCGCAGTATCCCCGGGTCACCGTGACCACCACCCACCGGGATCTGGGCCGCGAGTAATGGCGCTGTTCACCGGCGCGCTGCCGCTGGTCCCCCCTGCCACGGGACCGGGCGCCGGCCCGCAGGACACCGAGCCCACCATTGTGGCGCTGGGCGGCGGCCACGGGCTCTCCGCCTCGCTGTCCGCCCTCCGCCTCCTCACCTCCAAGCTCACCGCGATCGTCACAGTGGCGGACGACGGCGGCTCGTCCGGGCGTCTGCGCGAAGAGTACGGTGTCCTCCCGCCGGGAGATCTCCGGATGGCGCTCTCTGCGCTCTGCGACGACACAGACTGGGGACGGACCTGGCGCGACGTCATGCAGCACCGGTTCCGCCCCGGCAGCGGCCGCGGCGGCTCGCTGGACGAACACGCCATGGGGAACCTGCTGATCGTGACGCTCTGGGAACTGCTGGGCGACGCCGTCGCCGGCCTTACCTGGGCCGGGGCCCTCCTGGGTGCCCGCGGCCAGGTCCTGCCCATGTCCACGGTGCCGCTCACCATCGAAGGCGATGTCCGGGTGACGGCGCCGGATGGGGGTTCGGTGCTGGAGACGGTCCACGGCCAGGCCCGCTGCGCCGTGGCAGGATCGCTGGAAAACGTCCGCCTCCTCCCGGAGTCGGCACCCGCCTGCACGGAAGCGCTGACCGCCATCGAGCTCGCCGACTGGGTCATCCTGGGCCCGGGCTCCTGGTACACCTCCGTGCTGCCCCACCTGCTGCTGCCGGAGATGCGCCAGGCGCTGTGCAACACCCCGGCCAAACGCTGCCTGACCATGAACCTCGCCACGGACACCAAGGAAACCTCGGGCATGACGGCCGCGGACCACCTGCACGTCCTGCGCCGCTACGCCCCCGGATTCAACGTTGACGTTGTCCTTGCCGATCCTGCGTCCGTCCCCGACCGCCAGGAGTTCGAGAAGGCCGCCGCGATGATCGGCGCCGAGGTGGTCTTGGGTAAAGTAGGGGCGTCGGGACGCCGTCCCGTCCATGACCCCCTGCGGCTGGCCACGGCGTACCAGGACATTTTTGGGAACAGTTAGGAAGGTGCCATGGCACTGACAGCATCAGTCAAAGAAGAACTGTCCCGTCTGGACATTAAGAAATCGTCCGTCCGCAAGGCTGAGGTCTCCGCGATGCTCCGTTTCGCGGGCGGCCTGCACATCATCTCCGGCCGGATCGTCATCGAGGCAGAGGTGGACCTCGCCTCCACCGCGCGGCGCCTCCGGGCAGCCATCGCAGAGGTCTACGGGCACCAGAGCGAAATCATTGTGGTGTCAGCCGGCGGGCTCCGCAGGGCCAGCAGGTACGTGGTTCGGGTCGTGCGCGACGGCGAGGCGCTGGCCCGCCAGACCGGCCTTCTGGACGGCCGCGGCCGCCCCGTACGGGGGCTGCCGTCCGCCGTCGTCAATGGCTCCGCGGCGGACGCCGAAGCAGTATGGCGCGGTGCGTTCCTGGCCCACGGCTCGCTGACCGAACCCGGCCGTTCGTCCTCACTCGAAGTGACCTGCCCCGGGCCTGAATCCGCCCTGGCGCTGGTGGGTGCCGCCCGCCGGCTCGACATCCAGGCCAAGGCGCGCGAGGTGCGCGGCGTGGACCGGGTGGTAATCCGCGACGGCGACACCATCGCCGCCCTTCTGACCCGCATGGGCGCCCACGACGCCCTCATGGTCTGGGAAGAGCGCCGGATGCGCAAGGAGGTCCGCGCCACCGCGAACCGCCTCGCCAATTTCGATGACGCCAACCTCCGCCGCTCGGCGCAGGCCGCCGTTGCTGCCGGTGCCCGCGTGGACCGCGCCCTGGAAATCCTCGGCGACGACGTCCCGGACCACCTGAAGTACGCCGGCGAACTGCGTGTGGCCCACAAGCAGGCCAGCCTGGACGAGCTCGGCAGGCTGGCCGATCCTGTCATGACGAAGGACGCCATCGCCGGCCGGATCCGCCGGCTCCTGGCGATGGCGGACAAGCGGGCCCTTGACCTGGGGATTCCCGGCACCGATGCCAATGTGACGCCCGAAATGCTCGACGAGTAGCGGGCCCCTAGAATCAAAAATAATTCCGGGCGCCAGACGTCCGGATGCATAATCCGAGAGTCACCAACCGGACCGAAAGTCCACGATATTGGAGGATTTTGTGACTGAGTACGTATTGCCCGAACTCAAGTACGACTACGCCGCCCTTGAGCCGCACATCTCTGCGCGGATCATGGAGCTGCACCACAGCAAGCACCACGCAGCGTATGTTGCAGGCGCCAACAACGCGCTGGCCCAGCTGGCAGAGGCACGGGAGAAGGGCGATTTCGCCAACATCAACCGGCTCTCCAAGGACCTCGCGTTCCACACAGGCGGACACGTCAACCACTCCGTCTTCTGGAACAACCTTTCCCCGGACGGCGGCGACAAGCCCGAGGGCGAACTGGCTGCAGCCATCGATGACGCGTTCGGTTCCTTCGACGCCTTCCGCGCCCAGTTCTCCGCAGCCGCCCTCGGCCTGCAGGGCTCGGGCTGGGGCTTCCTGGCCTACGAGCCCATCGGTGGAAACCTGGTCATCGAGCAGCTGTACGATCAGCAGGGCAACGTGGCGCTGGGCACCACGCCGCTGCTCATGCTGGACATGTGGGAGCACGCCTTCTACCTGGACTACGTGAACGTCAAGGCCGACTACGTCAAGGCGTTCTGGAACATCGTGAATTGGGCCGACGTCGCCAAGCGCTTCGTCGCCGCCCGCAGCAACGCCACCGGGCTCATCACCCTCCCGTAACCTGCAGCACACATGCTTGTTACAAACTTCACATTCGGACTTAATAAGGCCGCCATGTGGACTGGCCGCCCCCGCACTTGCGGGGGCGGACCCAGTTAAACGTAAGATAGGTCACGGAAGGCGGTTAGCCTTCAGCAATGAGGCTGGTCGCCTTCCGTCTGTAAATCATCTCTGCCCAATGGCGTGCGGGATCTGTTAGTTGGCTTGAACGCCCGCTCAACTAGTAGTGCTTGCTTCAAGCACCAAGGAGACTGAAAAGTGACGACCCGTATTGGTATCAACGGCTTCGGCCGTATTGGCCGCAACTACTTCCGCGCAGCACTCGCCCAGGGTGCGGACCTCGAAATCGTTGCCGTCAACGACCTCACCAGCCCCGAGGCGCTGGCCCACCTGTTCAAGTACGACTCCGTGGGCGGACGCCTGAAGGAAACCATCGAGGTCAAGGACGGCAACATCGTCGTCAACGGCAACGTCATCAAGGTCCTGGCGGAACGCGATCCCGCCAACCTTCCGTGGGGCGAGCTTGGCGTGGACATCGTCATCGAGTCCACCGGCTTCTTCACCAAGGCAGCCGATGCGCAGAAGCACATCGACGCCGGTGCCAAGAAGGTCCTGATTTCCGCCCCCGCCTCGGATGAGGACATCACCATCGTGATGGGCGTAAACCACAACCTGTATGACAACGCCACGCACCACATCATTTCCAACGCGTCCTGCACCACCAACTGCCTCGGCCCGCTGGCCAAGGTAGTCAACGACGAGTTCGGCATCGAGCGTGGCCTGATGACCACCGTGCACGCCTACACGGCCGACCAGAACCTCCAGGACGGCCCGCACAAGGACCTGCGCCGCGCCCGCGCCGCTGCCATCAACATGGTGCCCACCTCCACCGGTGCGGCCAAGGCAATCGGCCTGGTCCTGCCGGAGCTCAAGGGCAAGCTGGACGGCTACGCCATCCGCGTTCCCGTCCCCACCGGTTCAGCTACGGACCTCACGGTCACCGTGTCCCGCGAAACCACCGTTGAGGAAGTCAATGCTGCCCTCAAGCGCGCTTCCGAGTCCGACGAACTGCAGGGCTTCCTGACCTACACGGAAGAGCCCATCGTGTCCTCGGACATCGTTGGCGACCCCGCATCCTCGATCTTCGACGCCGGACTGACCAAGGTCATCGGCAACCAGGTCAAGGTTGTTTCCTGGTATGACAACGAGTGGGGTTACTCAAACCGCCTCGTCGACCTCACGGAGCTTGTCGCGTCCAAGCTGGGCTAGGGTTAGACACATGACATCCCACACCCTCAACGAACTGATCGCTGAAGGTGTCCGCGGGCGGTACATTCTGGTCCGAAGCGACCTGAATGTGCCGCTCGACGGCTCTACAGTCACTGACGACGGCCGCATCAAGGCCTCCCTCCCAGTGCTGGCAAAGCTCACGGACGCCGGTGCCCGCGTGCTGGTAACAGCCCACCTTGGACGCCCGAAGGGCGCCCCCGAGGATAAGTATTCCCTCCGCCCTGCCGTGGACCGCCTCGCGGAGCTGGCGGCCTTCAAGGTCACCCTCGCCGCCGACACCGTCGGTGACTCTGCCAGGGAAGCAGCAGCTTCCCTGCAGGACGGCGAGGCCCTGGTCCTGGAGAACGTCCGCTTCGACGCCCGCGAAACCAGCAAGGACGACGCCGAGCGCGGCGCCTTCGCTGATGAGTTGGTGGCGCTGACCGGCGGGAACGGCGCGTACGTGGATGACGCGTTCGGTGCTGTCCACCGCAAGCACGCAAGCGTCTACGACGTCGCATCCCGGTTGCCGTCCTACCAGGGCGACCTGGTGCACGCCGAGGTGGACGTCCTGCGCAAGCTCACCGCCGACACCCAGCGTCCCTACGTGGTGGTCCTGGGCGGATCGAAGGTCTCGGACAAGCTCGCCGTGATCGACAACCTGCTCGGCAAGGCAGACACCATCCTGGTGGGCGGCGGCATGCTGTTCACGTTCCTCGCTGCGGCGGGGCACAAGGTGGCCGGCAGCCTGCTCGAACAGGACCAGATCGGCGTTGTGCAGGACTACCTGAAGCGCGCCGCGGATGCCGGCACCGAGTTCGTGATCCCCACGGACGTTGTGGTGGCGGAGAAGTTCGCTGCCGACGCCGCGCATGAAACGGTTGCCGCGGACGCCATCGAGGGCAGCAGCTTCGGCGCCAACGGCATCGGCCTGGACATCGGTCCCGACTCGGCAGCTGCCTTCGCGGAACGGATCAAGGGCGCCCGGACGGTGTTCTGGAACGGACCCATGGGAGTCTTCGAATTCGAAGCCTTCTCCGCCGGAACCCGCGCCATCGCCAGGGCCCTGACCGAAACCGAAGCGTTCACCGTGGTGGGCGGCGGCGACTCAGCTGCCGCTGTACGCACCCTCGGCTTCGCCGACGACCAGTTCGGGCACATTTCCACCGGTGGCGGCGCCAGCCTGGAGTACCTTGAGGGCAAGGAACTCCCGGGCCTGAGCGTCCTGGACCGGTAGGACCAGCCTCCGGGAGCATCACAGCTCCTGTCCTTCGGCCGGCAGGTTGCCCGCGGCAGCCTGCCGGCCGCACACTTTACAAGACCATTTTGGAGAACACGTGACAACGTCTACGAACGGCGCCTTCGACCGTAAGCCCTTCATCGCCGGCAACTGGAAGATGAACATGGACCACGTGCAGGGCATCACCCTCCTGCAGAAGCTGGCCTGGACACTCTCGGACGCCAAGCACGACTACAACCGCGTCGAGGTTGCGGTCTTCCCGCCTTTCACAGACCTCCGCGGTGTCCAGACCCTGGTCCAGGGCGACGACCTGGACGTGGCCTACGGCGGCCAGGACCTTTCCCAGTTCGACTCCGGCGCTTACACCGGTGACATCTCCGGGCAGTTCCTGAGCAAGCTGGGCTGCAAGTACGTGCTGGTGGGCCACAGCGAACGCCGGACCATCCACAACGAGTCTGACGACATCCTGAACGCCAAGACCAAGGCCGCCTTCAAACACGGCGTCACCCCGGTCCTCTGCGTCGGTGAGGGCCTGGAGATCCGCCAGGCCGGCACGCACGTCAACCACACCCTGGACCAGCTTCGCGGCGGCGTGGCAGGCCTGACCGACGAGCAGGCGGCAGAAATAGTGGTTGCCTACGAACCCGTATGGGCCATCGGAACGGGCGAGGTTGCCGGACCGGAGGACGCGCAGGAGATGTGCGCCGCCATCCGGGCCGAGCTGGAGAAACTGTTCGGCGCGGCCGTTGCTGCCAAGACCCGGCTGCTGTACGGCGGCTCCGTCAAGGCCAACAATGCAGCAGCCATCCTGAAGGAGCGCGACGTTGACGGCGTGCTTGTGGGTGGCGCCAGCCTGGACCCGGCTGAGTTTGCTAATATTGTCAGGTTCGAGAGTCACCTGGTGACGGACTAGTCCGTCCCGGCGCACGCACTCCCGCCCCACTAACTTCCTGAAAGGCCGTCGTGGACGTTCTTCATGTCATCCTGCAGATCCTCCTGGGCATCACCAGCCTCCTGCTGACGCTGCTCATCCTCCTTCACAAAGGACGTGGCGGCGGACTGTCGGATATGTTCGGCGGCGGCATGAGCTCAGGACTCAGCTCATCCGGTGTGGCTGAGCGCAACCTCAACAGGTTCACCATCATCCTCGGCGTCACTTGGGGAATCGTCATCATCGCCCTGGGCCTGATCATGAGGTTCAGCGGCGCCGGGGACTCCTGACCCCAAACTTCCAACACTGGTATGCCGCTGGGCCCTCCCGCCCCGCGCGCCTGCGAACTAAACTGTGGCTGTCGGCTTCCGACAGCCACAGTTTTGTTTAACCGGCAGAACCAGTCATCCCGAGGCAGGAGTTCCGATGGTCCATCCAGTGTCAGGTTTCCGCGGTACGCGGGCTGGGGTGACAGCGGGGACAGGCTCAAGCCTCCAAGGCGGCGCCGACCACGGCAGCCCGCTGCCCAGGATCCGGGTTTCGTACTGGTGTCCAAAGGGGCATGTCACGGAGCCCGTTTTCCTGCAGCTCCCTGACGTCCAGATCCCGGCTGTCTGGGACTGCCGGCGCTGCGGAGCGCTGGCATCGAGGGACGGTTCCGAGGCTGCCGGCACCGAGGCCCTCGACGACGGCTACAAAACGCACCTCGAGTACGTTAAAGAGCGGCGCTCCGACCAGGACGCCGAAGACGTGCTGGCCGGAGCGCTGGAACGGTTACGCGCCCGCGGCGTCCTTCCGGACGAGCTGCTGCGGGACCCGTGAGGCCGCATTCTCGTCGATGAGCCACAGGGTCCGGGACGTTCCCCGGGGCCCCGCCGCGGGGACCTGGACCGGGGTGGCCCCGGCGAGGGCCAGGCCAACGGCACCGGCCTTGTCCTCGCCTGCTACCACCATCCAGACCTCAGCGGCAGTGTTGATGGCAGGCAGAGTCAGCGAAATCCTCAGCGGCGGAGGCTTTGGGGAATTGCGTACCCCCACCACCGTGCGTTCCTTCTCTCGGATACCCGCCTGCTCGGGGAAGAGCGATGCAACGTGCGCGTCAGGACCCACACCCAGCAGGACAACATCAAGCCGGGGGAGGACCCCGGGCTCTTCCGGACGGTCGTCGGACATATCGGCGGCATGTTCGGCGGCCGCTGCCTCACGGAGCCGACGCGCATAATCAGCAGCCGCATCTTCAGGCGTTTCGAAGTCGTCCGAGGAACCGGGTTCGTGGATGCGGTCCGGATCCACGGGAATGTGCTTCAGCAGGGCGTCGTACGCCTGCTTTGTGTTCCGGTCGCCGTCGGCAGATCCCACGAACCGCTCGTCGCCCCACCAGAAATTCACCTTTGACCAGTCGACGGCCGGAGCCGCCGGAGAGTCTGCAACAGCCTTCAGCGTGCCGATGCCCACCGTGCCGCCGGTCAGGACAACGGTGGCCTCACCGTGTTTGTCCTGGACATCGACGAGCTTGGTGATCAGGCGTGCCGCGATGGCAGCCATCAGCACGGACGAGTCGGGATGAATGCTTACTCTTGGGTCAACGCTCACTGGGCCGGACGCTCCTTAGGTTTGTACGTGGCAGTCCAATAGTAATCACTTCACCGAACACCTCATCCGGATCGAGCCGGCGCAGTTCTTCGGCGAGGCAGTCACGGAGGCTGCGGCGCGGGAGGGAGATCCGCTGGGCAGGCTGCCCGGGCTGGGTGAGTTCCGCCACCGAGAGTCCGGGGCGGAACAGCTGGACGTCACCGCCGGGCCGGGTGAGCCGGACCCGGCGGATACCGGTTCCGGCCGGATCCGCCACGATGGTCACGGGGGCGTCCAGGGTGAGTGTCAGCCAGGCGGCCAGCAGGATGGTGCTGGGCGAGTCCGAGGCACCTTCCACAGCCACTGCCGTGACGGGAGAGGAATCCGCTTCATCGAGGGCTGCGGCGAGTTGGATGCGCCAGTTGGTCAGCCTCGTCCAGGCAAGGTCGGTGTCACCGGCCTTGTAGGTACCGTGGATGCGTTCGAGGGCCGCTTGGGGGTCGGGTTCGTTTGCGGAGTCCGTGATCCGGCGGTGCGCGATGGCGCCAATGGAGGTTTCGCAGGCGTTCTCCGGGGCGCCGTGCGGCCACCAGGCCACGATCGGCGCGTCCGGGAGCAGCAGCGCCGCAACGAGCGATTCGCTTTCGTGGGCGAGCTGGCCGTAGCCGCGCAGCACGATCACCTCCGAGGCGCCGGCGTCGCCGCCCACCCGGATCTGGGCGTCCAGCCGGTCACCGGTGTCCTTTCCGGCATCAGCGAGGACGATGATCCGGCAGGGGTGTTCCCGGCTGGCGTCGTTTGCGGCCTCAATCGCTTCCTCTTCGAGGCCGGACTTCGTCACCACCACGAGGGTAAGGACCCGGCCCAGGGCAATCACGCCGCCCTGTTCCCGCAGTGCCATGAGCTTCTTGGACACCTTCGAGGTGGTGGTGTCGGGCAAATCGACAATCATGGCCTTCTCCAGGTTCGTCCGTCACGGGCCAGCAGCTCATCAGCAGAGGCAGGGCCCCAGGATCCCGGGGCGTAGGGTTCGGGCTGTTCGTCCAGCTGAGCCCAGTATTCCTCGAACGGGTCAAGGATCTTCCAGGACAGTTCCACTTCCTCGTGCCGGGGGAACAGCGGCGGCTCACCCAGGAGTACGTCCAGGATCAGCCGCTCGTACGCCTCGGGGGAGGACTCGGTAAACGAGTGGCCGTAGCCGAAGTCCATCGTCACGTCCCGGACTTCCATCTGGGTGCCCGGGACTTTGGAACCGAACCGGATGGTGACGCCCTCGTCAGGCTGGACGCGGATGACCACCGCGTTCTGCCCGAAGTCGTCCTCACCGTGGTCACGGAACAGCAGGTTGGGGGCGCGCTTGAAGACCACGGCAATCTCCGTGACCCGCCTTCCCAGGCGTTTGCCGGCACGCAGGTAGAACGGGACTCCTGACCAACGGCGCGTGTGGATGTCCACCCGCACCGCGGCGTAAGTCTCGGTGGTCGAATCCGCGGGGATCCCCTCTTCCTCCAGGTACCCCTGAACCTGCTCGCCGCCCTGCCAGCCGCCCGAGAACTGCCCCCGCGCAGAATGCGTGGACAGGTCCTCTGGGAGTTTGACCGCTGCGAGGACCTTTTCCTTCTCCGCACGCAGGTCATCGGCGTTGAAGGAAATGGGCTCCTCCATCGCTGTGAGTGCCAGCAGCTGGAGGAGGTGGTTCTGGATGACGTCGCGGGCCGCACCCACGCCGTCGTAGTACCCGGCACGGCCACCGGTGCCGATATCCTCGGCCATGGTGATCTGGACGTGGTCCACGTAGTTCGCGTTCCACAGCGGCTCGAACAGCTGGTTGGCGAAGCGGAGGGCCAGGATGTTCTGGACCGTCTCCTTACCCAAGTAGTGGTCGATCCGGAACACGGCATCCGGCGGGAAGACCGATTCGACGATGTCGTTCAGCTGCCGGGCGGACTGGAGGTCGTGGCCGAACGGCTTCTCAATGACCACGCGCCGCCACTTGTCGCCGTCGGCCTGGGCCAGCCCATGCTTGGACAGCTGACGGCAGACCTGTTCGAATGCCTTCGGCGGGATCGACAGGTAGAACGCGTGGTTCCCGCGGGTGCCGCGGACGTCATCGAGTTCCTTGATGGTTTCGCCGAGCCGCTCAAACGCAGCGTCGTCGTCGAATTCACCCTGGACGAACCGGATGCCTTCGGAGAGCTGGTTCCAGACCGCCTCATCGAACGGGGTCCGCGCGTGGGCCTGGACGGACGCTTTCACTTCAGCGGCGAAGTCCTCCTTGTCCCACTCACGCCGTGCGAACCCGACCAACGCGAAACTGGGCGGCAGCAGCCCCCGGTTGGCGAGGTCGTACACGGCCGGCATCAGTTTCTTCCGGGCAAGGTCGCCGGTGACCCCGAAGAGCACCAGCGAGGACGGACCGGCAATCCGGTTCAACCGGCGGTCACGCGGATCCCGCAGGGGATTCCGGCCTGACTTTCCGGAACGCGTTCCGGAGGTCCTGCCGTATTCAGTTTCTGGCATGTTGCTTGTGCGCCTTAGCTTTCGGTAGCGGATGCCCGGGCGGACAGTGCAGAAACGATGCCCTGCAGCTGTGCCACGCCGGCGGCTCGGTTGGTGAGGTGCAGCCGGAGCACGGGCCGGCCGTGTTCTTCGAGGACCTGGGCGTCACCGGCAGCCTGGGCGGAAATCAGTTCGCCGAAGGTGAAGGGACGCTCGGGGATGGCCAGGTCCTCAGTGGACGCAGCCGTCACCTGGAGGAACACGCCGATGGCGGGGCCGCCCTTGTGGAACTGGCCGGTCGAGTGCAGGAACCGGGGGCCCCAGCCGAATGTGACGGGGCGTCCCGTCGCCGCTGCGAACTCGTCGCGGACGCCTTCAAGCTGCCCGAACGCCAGCCGGTCAAAGTAGGCCTGGATGCTGAGGTAGCTGTCCGGCTGGAGGGTGTCCAGCAGTGCGCCGACAGCTTCCGCGGCCGTTGATGCGCCGCCGAGCCATTCCCCGCCGCGGACCTCGATGGAACCATCGACGAAGGCTGCCGGTGTGGGTTCAGGCTGCGCGTCCAGGAGGCCGCGGGCAGCAACCTTGGCGGCTTCCACGTCGGGCTGGTCGAACGGGTTGATGCCCAGCAGCCTGCCGGCCACTGCGGTCGCGAACTCCCAGACCATCATCTGGGCAGCGAGGCCGCCGGCGATGGCGACTTCGTTTTCACCAAGTTCGACGTCGGCATCCGCGGCCACGAGGCGGACCACGAGGACGTCCTTCGCGCCGGAGTTGACCTCGGGGGAGTTGGGACCTGCGACGACGGGCAGCACCCCGGTGCCGAGCTTGCCGGTGGATTCGGCGATGAGCTGTTCAGCCCAGTCGGCGAAGCCCACGATGCCGGACCCGTCCTCGGCGATGACGATCTTGTTGCGCAGGGGGCTGGTTCCGCCCAGGGCGGTTCCAAGGGCCAGGCCGATGTTCTCGGGGGCGTCCTCGTTCAGGACCTCTGCTACTTCCTCAGCCTCGTCCAGGAAGGCCTGGATGTCCACGCCCGCCAGGCCGGAGGGCACCAGGCCGAACGCGGTCAGTGCGGAGAAGCGGCCGCCAACGTTGGGGTCGGCGTTAAAGACGGCGCGGTACCCGGCTTCGCGGGAGGCCTTGTCCAGTGGCGATCCGGGATCGGTGACGATGATGATCCGGCTCTTGGCGTCGATGCCGGCGTCGTTGAACGCCTTCTCGAAGACCCGCCGCTGGGAGTCGGTTTCAACGGTGGAACCCGATTTGGAGGAGACCACGATGGCGGTTTCCGCCAGGCGGTCCGCCAGGGCAGCACGGACCTGGTCAGGGTCCGTGCTGTCCAGCACAGTCAGCTCGACGCCGGCGGTGCCGGCGATGACCTCGGGAGCCAGCGAGGATCCACCCATGCCGCACAGGGCAATACGGGTGACTCCCTCGGCCCGGAGGGCGTCGCGCAGTTCCAGGATGTCCTTCACCAGCGGCTGGGAGACCGTTGCAGCCTCGACCCAGCCGAGGCGGATTGCGGACTCCGACTCAGCGTCGGGACCCCACAGGGTATGGTCCTTCGCAAAGATCCGGGTGGCAATCCTGTCCTCGACGAGGGCGGGAAGGTGCTGTTCGAGTGCCTGCTGCGCGGCACCGGTGGCTTCGTAGCTGAGTGTGCTCATGGGTGGTTAGGAGGCCTTCCGTGCTGAGGCGAGGGCGCCTTCGACATCGGCCAGCAGTTCCTTCCAGCTGGCCACGAACTTATCCAGGCCCTCCGATTCCAGCAGGGCGACGACTTCGTTGTAGGAGACGCCGAGCTTTTCGAGCGCATCCAGGGTGGCGTTGGCGTCGGCGTAGGTGCCGGAAACGGTGTCACCCGTGACCACGCCGTGGTCGAAGGTGGCGTCCAGGGTCTTTTCCGGCATGGTGTTCACGACGCCGGGAGCAACCAGTTCGGTCACGTAGAGGGTGTCCGGGTAGGCCGGGTCCTTCACGCCGGTGGAGGCCCACAGCGGACGCTGGGGGAGCGCGCCGGCTTCGGCGAGGAGTGCCCAGCGTTCGGTGGCGAAGAGTTCCTCATACACCTGGTAGGCGAGGCGGGCGTTGGCCAGGCCGGCCTTGCCTTTGAGAGCCTTGGCTTCCTCCGTGCCGATTTTGTCGAGGCGCTTGTCGATTTCGCTGTCCACGCGGGAAACGAAGAAGGATGCCACGGAGTGGATCTTCGAGAGGTCGTGCCCGTTCTCCTTCGCCTGCTCCAGGCCCGCCTGGAAGGCGTTGATGACCGCGCGGTATCGCTCGAGGGAGAAAATCAGGGTCACGTTGACGCTGATGCCTTCGGCCAGTGTGGCGGTGATCGCTTCCAGGCCCTCGATGGTGGCCGGGATCTTGATCAGGACGTTGTCCTTGTTGACCTTCTTGTAGAGGTGCTTGGCCTCGTTGATGGTGCCGTTGGTGTCCCAGGCGAGGCGGGGGTCCACCTCGATGGAGACGCGGCCGTCAACACCCTTGGTGGCTGCCGCCACGGGGGCGAACAGGTCGCAGGCGTCGGCGACGTCAGTGGTGGTGATCTCGAAGATCGTCTCCTCCACGCTGGCGCCCGCTGCGGCCTTCGCAGCGATGGTGGCGTCGTAGTCGGTGCCGGCGGTGATCGCTGCGTGGAAGATGGACGGGTTGGTGGTCACGCCAACCACGTTCTTTTCTTCGATGAGCTTGCGGAGGGTGCCGGTTTCGAGGCGTCCTCGGGAAAGGTCATCGAGCCAGATGGAAACTCCGGCTTCGGAGAGCTGCTGGGTGGGAGTAGTCATGGTGGTTATCTCCTGGAAATCGTTGTTAGGCGTTCAGGCCTGCGAGGGAGTCCTTGGCTGCGGCGGCGACTGCCTCCGCGGTGATGCCGAACTCCTGGAAGAGGCGCTTGTAATCGGCTGAAGCGCCGTAGTGCTCAAGGCTGACGGAACGGCCGGCGTCGCCGACGAATTCCTTCCAGCCCAGGGAGAGGCCGGCCTCGACGGAGACGCGGGCCTTGACCGCAGCGGGCAGCACCGATTCACGGTAGGCGGCGTCCTGCTTGTTGAACCACTCGACGCAGGGCATCGAGACGACGCGGGCGGCGACGCCTTCGGCCTGCAGGGCTTCGCGTGCCTGGACGGCCAGCTGGACCTCGGAGCCGGTGGCGATCAGGATGACGTCAGCGGGGACGGTGGCGCCGTCCTTGGCTGCCTCGGCCAGGACGTAACCGCCCTTGGCGACGCCGGCAGCGGCACCGAACGTGTCGCCGTCGGCTGCTCCTTCGCCGCGCTCCCAGGTGGGGATGTTCTGGCGGGTGAGGACGATGCCGGCCGGGTTGCTGTGGTTCTCCAGCATGGTCTTCCAGGCCACGGCAACCTCATTGGGATCGCCGGGGCGGACCACGTCCAGGCCCACGATGGCGCGCAGCGAGGCGAGCTGTTCCACCGGCTGGTGGGTGGGGCCGTCCTCGCCGAGGCCGATGGAGTCGTGCGTCCAGACGTAGAGCGACGGAACGCCCATCAGGGCACCCAGGCGGATGGCGGGACGCTGGTAGTCGCTGAAGATCAGGAACGTGCCGGAGAACGCGCGGGTGTTGCCGTGCAGGCTGATGCCGTTGACGATCGACGCGGCAGCGTGTTCGCGGATGCCGAAGTGCAGCACGCGGCCGTAGGGGTTGCCCTTCCACGCATCGGTCTGCTTGGAAGCCGGGACGAACGACGGCGAACCCTCGATGGTGGTGTTGTTCGATTCGGCGAGGTCGGCGGAGCCGCCCCAGAGTTCGGGCATGACCGGGCCCAGAGCGTTGAGGACCTTGCCGGAAGCGGCGCGGGTGGAGACGTCCTTGCCGGCCGGGAAGACCGGAAGGGCGGCGTCGATGTCCGCGGGAAGTTCCCGGGCCTCGACACGCTGCAACAGCGCTGAACCTTCAGGGTTGGCGGCCTGCCAGGCGTTGAAGGACTCCTCCCATTCCTTGCGGGCTTCGGCGCCGCGGTCAACCACGGAGCGAGCGTGGGCCAGGACTTCCTGGTCCACGTCGAAGGACTTGGCGGGGTCGAAGCCCAGGACTTCCTTCAGGGCTGCAACTTCCTCGGCACCGAGGGCGGAACCGTGGATCTTGCCCGTGTTCTGCTTCTTGGGTGCCGGGTAGCCGATGATGGTGCGCAGCGAAATGATGGACGGCTTGGAGGTCTCGGACTTGGCGGCGCGCAAGGCCGAGTACAGCTCCTGGACGTCTTCCTTGTATTCGCCGGTCTTGGTCCAGTCCACCCGCTGGATGTGCCAGCCGTAGGCTTCGTAACGCTTCAGGACATCCTCGGTAAAGGCAATGTCGGTGTCGTCCTCGATGGAGATGTGGTTCTCGTCGTAGATGACCACAAGGTTGCCGAGTTCCTGGTGGCCGGCCAGCGAGGAAGCCTCGGACGTGACGCCTTCCTGCAGGTCGCCGTCGGATGCGATGACCCAGATGGTGTGGTCGAACGGGCTGGTGCCCGTTGCGGCATCGGCGTCGAACAGGCCGCGCTGGCGGCGCTGGGAGTACGCGAAGCCAACCGAGGACGCCAGGCCCTGGCCCAGGGGGCCTGTGGTGATCTCCACACCGGCGGTGTGCTTGTACTCGGGGTGGCCCGGGGTCAGTGAACCCCAGGTCCGCAGGGCTTCCAGGTCCTTGAGTTCCAGGCCGTAGCCGGAGAGGAACAGCTGGATGTACAGGGTCAGCGAGGTGTGGCCCGGGGACAGGACGAACCGGTCACGGCCCAGCCACTGCGGATCCCGCGGATCGTGGCGCATCAGCTTCTGGAACAGCAGGTACGCGGCCGGTGCAAGGCTCATCGCCGTACCGGGGTGTCCGTTGCCCACCTTCTCCACAGCATCCGCAGCCAGGACGCGGATGGTGTCAACAGCCTTCTGGTCCAGGCTGGTCCAGGACAGTTCTTGCTCTTCCAAATGTGGCACGAAAACCGGGCCCCTCTCTTTGCTGACGGCGCACGGCACACCCGGTCCGGTTATAGGCACGAAATGGGGCGCCCGCTGCGGTGTGTACCAGTCGCCGTCGAATGTTGGTCTCTCGTCCAGCCGCGAGTCGTGTGGGAATGCGTTTTCCACCGCGTTCCTGCCGCGTGCTGATCTGGTGACAGCTTAGCTCCATTCCAATCTTCCGGAGGCTGAAATCTCACCTTTTGGACGCAATTTCCCCTTTTATGAATAAGGCTGAAGTGAGGATGAGTTAATCTGCTCGAATCGGGCTGCGAGCGATCAAGTGCGCATATCAGCCGGGCTTTGGGCAGGTGGCGGCGCGGTATGATATTCGGAGGCCAATGCCGGGCGCCGGACCTTTTCAACCGCCCGCAGCTGCAATGCCAGATACAACTGCCACACAGAACGGGTGACTGCCACCGTGAGCACAACAGATACGCCGCTGAACGCTTCCCGGGCCTCCGGCCCAGGGTTTGCCCGTAAGGCCAAGGCGTATCTCGCCCTCACAAAACCGCGCGTCATTGAACTGCTGCTCGTGAGCACGCTCCCCACCATGATCTACGCAGAGCGGGGTTTCCCGTCCATCGGCCTGATCCTGGCCACGCTGGTAGGCGGTGCGTTCGCCGCGGGCAGCGCCGGCGCGTTCAACTGCTACATCGACCGCGACATCGACAAACTGATGGCCCGTACAGAAAACAGGCCCCTGGTCACCGGAGAAGTCACCCCGCGCGAAGCGCTGGTCTTTTCGTGGCTGCTGGGCGCTGCGGCCATCGCCATCCTGTGGTTTGGCGCCAACCCGCTGTCAGCCTGGCTCGGGCTTGGAGCCATCTTCTTCTATGTCGTGATCTACACGATCATCCTGAAGCGGCGCACGGCCCAGAACATCGTCTGGGGCGGAGCTGCCGGCTGCTTCCCGGTGCTGATTGCCTGGGCCGCCGTCACCAACTCCGTGGAATGGCCGGCCATCATCCTCTTCATGGTGATCTTCCTCTGGACACCGCCGCACTACTGGCCGCTGTCCATGCGCTACGGCGAGGACTACCGCAACGCCAAGGTGCCCATGCTTGGAGCCATCGCGGGCGCGAAGGTGGTGTCCGTCCAGGTGGTCCTGTACGCCTGGGCCATGGTGGCCTGTTCGCTGCTGATGGTTCCGGCCGGCGGCGCCGGGTGGGTCTACACAGTCACAGCCGTGCTCGCCGGCGCCTGGTTCCTCTACGAGTCGCATGCCCTCTACAACCGCGCTCAGCGTGAAGACATCCCGGATAAGCGGGCCATGAAGGTCTTCCACGGTTCCATCAGCTACCTCACCCTGCTGTTCATTGCCTTGGCCGTGGATCCCTTCATCGGACCTGCTGTCATCGGCGGCTAGACGCGCCCATTGTGCCGACGAACGGCCCGGACTTTCGAGTCCGGGCCGTTCGCCTTTTAAGCGCCGTTGCCAACCGTGGCGTCCCTGTGTCTGCGCAAGAACGCGAGGTGACTAATTTTGTCATATCCGTCACTTTAAGTGTCACTGGGCGTGACAACCTGCATACGGTGGACTGGATCTTTCCCGCGAAGTAAAGGAAATCCCATGACGCCCGGCCCAGCCACAACAACAGCCTCCAACCACAGCCCGCCCGGAGGACAGCGCGGCCGAGCCAACCGCTTCCGGCCTTTCCTGTCGAACCTGGGCGCTGACGTGCCCGCCTCCCTGGTCGTGTTCCTCGTGGCGCTGCCACTGTCCCTCGGAATCGCCGCTGCCTCCGGTGCGCCGATCATGGCCGGACTCATCGCCGCAGCCGTCGGCGGCATCGTCGCCGGCAGCCTGGGCGGCGCTCCGCTGCAAGTCAGCGGTCCAGCCGCCGGCCTGACCGTGATTGTCGCCGGCCTCGTCCAGGAATTCGGCTGGCAGGCCACCTGTGCCATCACCGCCGCTGCCGGCGTCGTACAACTCCTGCTCGGCGTGAGCCGGGTGGGGAGGGCTGCACTGGCGGTCTCCCCAGTGGTGGTCAAGGCGATGCTCGCCGGCATCGGCGTGACCATCATGGTCCAGCAGATCCATGTGCTGCTCGGCTCCGGCCCGGCAGGCTCCGCCATCGAAAACCTCGCCAACCTCCCGGCGGCCATCACCAACGTCGAGATCCATGCGGCTCTGCTTGGGCTCACGGTGGTGATCATCCTGGTGGCCTGGAAGCACTTGCCCGCCGCCGTACGGAAAATCCCCGGCCCGCTGGCCGCCGTTGCCGCCGTCACCGCGTTGTCAGTGCCGCTGGCGCCGGGAGTTGAACGGATCTCCTTCTCGGGCTCCATCCTGGACGCTGTGGCCTTGCCGGCACTGCCCGAAGGAAACTGGCGCGCCATAGCCTTCGCTGTCCTGTCAATGGCGCTCATTGCCAGTATCGAATCGCTCCTGTCAGCCGTCGCCGTGGACAAGATGCACTCCGGTCCGCGGACCAACCTCAACAAGGAGCTGATGGGCCAGGGAACGGCCAACATCCTCTCCGGTGCCCTGGGCGGCCTGCCGGTCACCGGCGTGATTGTCCGCAGCGCCACGAACGTGGAAGCAGGTGCCAAGTCACGGACTTCGGCCATCCTGCACGGTGTGTGGATCCTCATCTTCTCGGCCCTTTTCGCCGGCATGATCCAGCTCATTCCGCTCTCGGTGCTGGCGGGGCTGCTCCTGGTCATCGGGGCCAAGCTGATCAAGGTAGCGGACATCCGTACCAGCCGACGCACCGGTGACCTGCTGATCTACGTCGTGACCCTCTTCTGCGTCGTCTTCCTCAACCTGCTGGAGGGCGTGCTCATCGGCCTGGCCCTAGCGGCGGCCAGCGTGCTGTGGCGCGTCCTGCGCGCGGCCATCCGCGTGCACGAGCCGGTCTCGCCGTCGTCGGCCTGGCGCATCACCATCGCCGGATCGTGCAGCTTCTTCGCCCTGCCGCGCCTGAACCGCGTACTGCAATCGGTGCCCGCAGGGAACGCGGTAGTGGTTGAACTCAACGCCGATTACGTGGACCACGCGTTCCGTGAATCCTTGGTGGCCTGGCGCGACCAGTACCTGGCCGCCGGCGGCTCCGTCGAACTTGAGGAACACGGCAACACGCTGTTCCAGGACGCCGAGCACAGGGCACCGCAGCGGCAGGACGCACGCGAACTTCCGCTGCCGCCGCGCAACTCACGGACCGCGGACGGCGCTGACGACTGTGACCGGCGCGGCAGTGAACGGCTGCCGGCAGTCCTGGCGGGAATCAGCAAGTACCACCGGCGCTTCGCTGATCAGGTCCGTCCCCTGGTGGAGGACCTGGCCGAGCAGCAGCATCCGGATACGCTCTTCGTGGCGTGCGTCGATTCGAGGGTCAACCCCAACCTCATCACCAGCAGCGGCCCGGGTGATCTCCTGACCCTGCGCAACATCGGCAATGTGGTGTGCCATGACGGCCAGGACGCCTCCATTGACTCTGCGCTGTCGTTCGCGGTCAAGGGCCTTGAGGTGAACACCATCGTGGTGTGCGGGCACTCGAACTGTGGTGCCATGAAGGCCGTCATCGCCGATGCCGAAGGCGCGGGGAACCCGGGGCTGGGTACCGGGTTCGACGCCTGGCTGGAGCATGCCCGTCCCAGCTACCTCGAACTGCTGGCGGACCACCCCGTGGCGCGGGCCGCTGCTGAGGCGGGCTACTGCCGCCTCGACCAGCTGGGCATGGTCAATGTGGCAGTCCAGCTCAGCAAGCTCGACAACCATCCGGTGGTTGGCCCCGCCATCGCCGCCGGGGAGGTCCAGGCCACCGGGCTTTTCTACGACATCGCCACGGCCCGCGTGGTCCTGGTGACACCGCACGGCATCGAGTCCCTGGATCCGGCCCAAGCCCTGGTGCAAGCCACTGGCGCGGCAGCCGGCTGAGCGCAGACATCAACACACGTTAAAACGTGAGGGCGCCCCGGTCTGGAACCGGGGCGCCCTCGCGTTAAGGTTTTACTCCACCGGGCTCGACCGGGCCACGTCCCAGGCATTCGTGGCGGTGACCATCAGCAGCGCGGCTCCCAGCATGTGGGCGCCCACCAGCAGTGCAGGAATGCCGTTGTAATACTGGGTGAAACCGATGACCGCCTGCAGGACCGTGACCCCCAGCAGGCCGAACACAGCAGTCCGGAACGGACCGGCAATGCGGCGCATCAGCACCAGGACAAGCGCCACCAGGGAACCCGCAGTCACCAGGTAGGCCGGAACGGCGTGGATGTGCGAGAAAAGGTCCCAGTCCAGCCCGTTGCGTGGCGCGTCCGCGTCACCTGCGTGCGGTCCGGCTCCGGTGACTACAACACCCAGCATCACGGCCAGGGCGGAGAAAAGCGCGACGGCGGACGTCACCGGACGCAGGGTCCCCGGCAACGGACGCAGGGACAGCGTCATGTAACGCCCGGTGCGGCCATAGGCCCTGTTGACCAGCAGGGTGGCGAACACCACCAGGGCCATGGACACCAGGAAGTGCAGGCCCACCACCCACGGGTTGAGGCCGGTGAGGACGGTGATCCCGCCGATGACGGCCTGGGCGGGGATGCTGGCCAGGAGGCCGAGTGCCAGCAGGAAAAGGTCGCGGCGTTCCTTGCGGAGGTTCCACAGGTACACCAGCATGAGGGCCGCGACGGCGGCGAGGGCGAAGGTGAGGAGCCGGTTGCCGAACTCGATGAAGCCGTGAATGCCCATTTCCGCCGTGTTGACCAACGAGGTGTCGGTGCAGCGCGGCCAGGTGGGGCAGCCCAGGCCCGACGCCGTCAGCCGCACGGCGCCACCGGTCACCACCAGCAGTGTCTGCCCGATCAGGGAGGCCACAGCCAGGCGGCGCACTCTGGCGTCGACTGTGCGGGGAAGCCGCGCTGCCAGGCGGCCGGCGAACTGGGGGAGGCGCGAAGCCGTGCTCACGAATATCTCAATTCCACTTGAACCAACGGATGGCTGCTGCCCCGGCAATCGCCGTCCAGAGCACCAGGATGAGGGCGGCCCCGCCGTTCAGGGCGCCACGAAGGAAGGCGTCGCGAAGGGATTCACCCAATGCGCCGGAGGGCAGGAAGTGCACGATGGATTGTGCCAGGGCCGGAAGCCTGTCAGCCGGAATCACGATTCCTCCCATGGCTCCCAGCAGGATCCACAGCAGGTTGGTGATGGCCAGCGTTGCCTCCGGGCGGACGGTACCGGCAACCAGCAGGCCCAGTGACGTGAACGCTGCCGCACCCAGGACCAGCAGGACAAGGCCGGGCAGCCAGCCCGCAGCAACAGGCTGCCAGCCCAGGGCAAACGCTACTGCCGATACCACCACGATCTGCAGGCACAGCACCACCAGCACCGAGAGGACCTTGCCCGCAATCAGGCCGCCGCGGCCAAGGGGGGTAGTGGAGAGGAAGCGGAGCACGCCGTAGCGGCGGTCGAAGCCTGTTGCGATGCCCTGGCCGGTGAACGCCGTGGACATGGCGCACAGGGCCAGGATGCCCGGGACGGCCACGTTGACACGGCTCGGACCCAGGCCGTCAAGGAAAGGCGTGACGGTGAGGCCCACCAGGGCAAGCAGCGGCAGCACCACGGCAAGGATCAGCTGTTCACCGTTCCGCAGCATGGTGACGGCTTCATATTTGCCCTGCAGGAGCACGCGGCGAAGCAGGGGAGCGGGGTGCTGGCGGCGGCCGGCTGCTTCCGCCAGGCCGTTCCCGGGAGCGCTGCCAGCGGCAGTACCGGTCCCGTTCATCGAATGTCCTTTCCAGAGATGTCCAGGAAGACGTCTTCAAGGCTACGCGCCTGCAGGCTCATGGCGGCGGGCATGATGCCCTTCGCTTCCCACCAGGCAGCCAGTGCCGCGAGGTGTCCCGGCGTGAGTGCTCCGGTCACGGAATAGCTGCCTGCGCGGGTCTCGGCGACGGCGATGGAATCTGGGAGCACAGCGGAGACGTCCAGGCCGGGCTGCGCTTCGAACACCAGCGTCCGGACGTGGTCCGCCCCGCTGTCGAGGGCCGGTTCGCGCTGCAGGAGCTGCTGCACTGTGCCTTCGGCAACGTTGCGGCCGCCGTCGATGATGTAGACGTAGTCGGCCAGGCGCTGCGCATCGTCCATCAGGTGGGTGGTGAGGATGATGCCCATTCCGCTGCTGCGGAGCTCGGAGATGAGGTCGAAGACGAGGGCGCGGGACTGCGGGTCCAGCCCGGCGCTCGGTTCGTCGAGGAAGAGGACTTCGGGCCTGCCCACCAGGGCCGCCGCGAGGGCAAGCCGCTGTTTCTGTCCGCCGGACAGCCTCCGCACGCCGGTGCGGCTGAAGGTATCGATGCCCAGCCGCTCCACCAGGTCCTCCACGGGCCAGGGGTTCGCATACAGGCCGGCGATGTGCCGCAGCAGCGGCACAGGCTTGGCCGACGGCGGGAGCCCGCCGTCCTGGAGCATCACGCCGACGCGGGAGCGCAGGTCTGCCCCGGCAGAGGCAGGATCCTCGCCGAGGAGGCTGATGGTTCCGCCGCTGCGCCGCTGGAGGCCTTGCGCGCACTCAAGTGTGGTGGTCTTTCCGGCGCCGTTGGGTCCCAGCAGGGCCGTCACCTCGCCACGCCCGGCGATCAGCGAAACATCGCTGACCACCCTCAGCATCTTTCCGTCCAGGCTGGCCAGCGGGCCGACGTCCTTAACGAGTCCACTGATGGACAGGACGGGGGATTGGGGGGATCGCACCCCAGTATTCTACGGGATGTAGTACTTGCCGGTCCCCGCCGTACTGCCGGGGGGGAAGGTCAGCCTGCCCTTACTGGAGCCCGGGACTAAATTACGACATGATTGTGTTGTGTATTCCGTGAGCAATGCTACTGCTGTGCCTATCGCCGGGCACGGGGCCGCGCAGGCCCAGGAAGGGCGCGCCCAAACGGTGCCCGGTCCCGTGGCTGACGCCGATGAGCGCACCCGCGACCGCGTCCTCTCGGCTGTCCTGGAACACGGACCGGTCAGCGCAGCCGAGCTTGGCGACATGCTGGGATTCACGCCGGCGGCAGTCCGCCGGCACCTCGACCATTTATCCCGCGCCGGCATCATCGAAGTCAAGAGGGTGGCCAGGGCCGGAGCGGGCGCCGGACGCCCCGCACGCCGTTACGTCCTCAGTTCCGAAGGCCAGTCGAGCCTGGGCAACGACTACCTGGACATTGCCGCGCTGGCGCTCCAGCAGCTCCAGAAAGCCGCCGGACCGGACGCTGTCCGTGCCTTCGCCGAAGAGCGCTTCGCCGACATGGAACGGCGTTACGCCCCCGAAATCGACAAGGCAGGTCCGGACATCACTGACCGGGCCAGGGCTCTTGCCGAGGCACTTAGCCGGGACAACTTCGTTGCGTCCGCAGCCTCCATCGAGGCCAAGGCGCCACTGCCGGCCGCGCTGTCCAGCGTTCAGCTGTGCCAGGGCCACTGCCCCATCCAGCAACTCGCCGCCCGCTTCCCCGTGTTCTGCGACGTGGAAACCGAAGTGTTTTCACGGCTGGTGGGCGTCGACGTGCGCCGCCTGTCCACACTGGCCCGCGGCGGGCACGTCTGCACCACCCACATTCCCACAGGCAGGCTGTCTGCGCCCGGGCCCACAAGGCCTTCCGCAGCCCCCGCCAGCCTGAACGAAGTAACAAACCATCAGCAAGAAAGGCCGTGATGACGGACCAACTATCAGAGAAAGCAGTAGCCGAAAACACTGTGATCTCGGAGATTCTGGAAAAGAATCCCGAGCTCCACGGCATCGGCAACTACGAGTACGGCTGGGCTGACAAGAACGACGTCGGCGCCAACGCACGCCGTGGACTCGACGAAGAGGTAGTCCGCGACATCTCGGCTAAGAAGAGCGAGCCCGAGTGGATGCTGGACCTTCGCCTCAAGGGGCTGAAGTACTTCGACCGGAAGCCCATGCCCACCTGGGGTGCAGACCTCTCGGGCATCGACTTCGACAACATCAAGTACTTTGTGCGCTCCACGGAGAAGCAGGCCACCAGCTGGGAGGAACTGCCCGAGGACATCAAAAACACGTACGACAAGCTCGGCATCCCCGAGGCCGAAAAGCAGCGCCTGGTCTCCGGCGTCGCTGCCCAGTACGAGTCCGAGGTTGTGTACCACCAGCTGCGTGAGGACCTTGAGAAGCAGGGCGTCATCTTCCTGGACACCGACACGGCACTGAAGGAACACCCGGAAATCTTCCAGGAGTACTTCGGCACCATCATCCCGGTGGGCGACAACAAGTTCGCCTCACTCAACACGGCAGTCTGGTCCGGCGGTTCCTTCGTTTACGTCCCCAAGGGCGTTCACGTGGACATCCCGCTGCAGGCATACTTCCGCATCAACACCGAGAACATGGGCCAGTTCGAACGGACCCTGATCATCGCCGACGAGGACTCCTACGTCCACTACATCGAAGGCTGCACGGCGCCGATCTACACCTCGGATTCCCTGCACTCAGCCGTTGTGGAAATCGTGGTCAAGAAGGGCGCCCGCGTCCGGTACACCACTATCCAGAACTGGTCCAACAACGTGTACAACCTGGTGACCAAGCGCGCCGTCTGCGAAGCCGGCGGCACCATGGAATGGGTGGACGGCAACATCGGCTCCAAGGTGACCATGAAGTACCCGGCCGTGTACCTGGTGGGTGAGCACGCCAAGGGTGAAACCCTGTCCATCGCGTTCGCCGGTGAAGGCCAGCACCAGGACACAGGCTCGAAGATGGTCCACATCGCGCCCAACACCAAGAGCTCCATCATCTCCAAGTCGGTAGCCCGCGGCGGCGGCCGTGCAGCCTACCGCGGACTGGTCCAGGTCCGCGAAGGCGCCAAGCACTCCGCCAACACCGTGCGCTGTGACGCCCTGCTGGTGGACACCATTTCGCGGTCTGATACCTACCCCTACATCGACATCCGCGAGGACGATGTACAGCTGGGACACGAGGCAACTGTTTCGCGCGTCAGCGAGGAGCAGCTGTTCTACCTCATGTCCCGCGGCATGCCCGAGGACGAGGCCATGGCCATGATCGTGCGCGGCTTCATCGAGCCGATCGCCCGTGAGCTCCCCATGGAATACGCCCTCGAGCTCAACCGCCTCATCGAACTCCAGATGGAAGGATCCGTCGGTTAATGACTGCCGAAGCTACTACCGAAAAGGCCCGCATCGGCGCGCCGTCAATCGCCGGTTTCACTGAGGAAGGCGAACACCTGGTCGCCTCCAAGGTGGACCGCCACCACAGCCACGGAACGCAGGTCATGGCCTCCCGCGCGGAGCGCATCACCAGCCACGACGTTGCTGACTTCGCCATGCCCAACGGCCGCGAAGAGGAATGGCGCTTCACCCCGGTCCGCGAGCTTGCCAACCTGCTCTCGGACACGCCTTCGGACGCCGGTGCGCTCGGCGTCACCGTCGAAGGCCCGGAATCCTTCGTCCAGGGTGCCCTCCGCGCCGGCGAGGCCCCCCGCGGTGCCACGCTGGTCCCCGCGGACCGTGCCGCCGTCGTCGCTTCCGCGAATGTGGAGGAGGCCCAGCTGATCCGCATTCCCGCGGACGCCGAACTGGACCAGCCCATCCGCGTGGTCATGACCGGCAACGGCGCAGGCCGCCGCACCAACACGCACCACGTCATCGAGGCCGGCGCGAACAGCCGCGCCGTGGTGATCCTGGAGCACGACGGCTCCGCCGACCACAACGGCAACGTGGAGGTCTTCGTCCGCGAAGGCGCCAAGCTGACAGTGGTTTCCGTCCAGCTCTGGGAAGACGACGCGCGCCACCTGGCCCAGCACGACGCCGAGGTTTCCAAGGACGCTGTGTACAAGCACATTGCGGTGACCCTTGGCGGCAAGATCGTCCGGCTGAACTCCAACGTCCGGTTCGCCGGCGAGGGCGCCGATGCCGAACTCCTCGGCCTCTACTTCGCCGACGCGGGACAGCACCTGGAGCACCGTTCGTTCGTTGACCACAACCTGGCCAACTGCAAGTCGAACGTCCTCTACAAGGGCGCACTGCAGGGCAAGGGCGCACACACCGTCTGGGTGGGCGACGTCCTCATCCAGAAGCAGGCCGAAGGCACCGACTCCTACGAGAAGAACCAGAACCTGGTCCTGACCGACGGCTGCCGCGCGGACTCCGTGCCCAACCTCGAAATCGAGACCGGCCTGATCGAAGGTGCCGGCCACGCCAGCTCCACCGGCCGCTTCGACGACGAGCACCTGTTCTACCTGATGGCACGCGGCATCCCCGAGGATGTTGCCCGCCGCCTGGTGGTCCGCGGCTTCCTCAACGAGATCATCCAGCAGATCAAGGTCCCGGCACTCGAAGAGCGCCTGACCGAGGCTGTGGAACGCGAACTCGCGGCAACGGAAAACTAGACGGCAGGCAGGCAGGAACGCATGAGTGGTAAGCCCAAGGGCGAGCTGGTGTGCAGCGCCAACGACATCAAGGTCAAGCAGGCGCTGCGCATCCTGATCGACGACTACCCCGTGGCCGTGGTCAGGGATTCGATGGGTGACATCCACGCCATCGGCGACACCTGCTCGCACGCTGACATTTCGCTGTCCGAAGGCGACGTGGAAGGCTGCGCGATCGAATGCTGGGGCCACGGCTCGCAGTTCGACCTGCGCAGTGGGCAGCCACTCCAGCTTCCCGCCTACGAGCCCGTTCCGGTGTTCGCCATCGAGCTCGACGGCGACGACGTCTACGTGGATGTCACCAACGTTTTGAACGGCGCGGCAGTAAACAACTACTGAGCGCCCCGCAGCACAGACTTACGAACGAACAGAAAGAAGAGCATGTCAACTCTTGAGATCAAGGACCTGCACGTCAGCATTGAGACGGAGCAGGGCACCAAGGAGATCCTGAAGGGCGTCAGCCTCACCATCCGCACGGGTGAGACCCACGCCATCATGGGCCCCAACGGATCCGGCAAGTCCACCCTGGCCTCCACCATCGCAGGCCACCCCCGCTACACGGTCACCAGCGGTTCCATCACCCTGGACGGCGAAGACGTCCTGGAGATGAGCGTTGACGCGCGTGCCCGCGCCGGAGTCTTCCTGGCCATGCAGTACCCGGTGGAGGTTCCCGGCGTCACCATGACCAACTTCCTGCGCACCGCGAAGACCGCGATCGACGGCGAAGCACCCAAGCTGCGTACCTGGACCAAGGACGTCAAGGACGCCATGGGGAAGCTGCGCATCGACGCCGACTTTGCCGAGCGCAATGTCAACGAGGGCTTCTCCGGCGGTGAAAAGAAGCGCGTGGAGATCCTGCAGCTCGAACTCTTCAAGCCGAAGTTCGCCGTGCTGGACGAGACCGACTCCGGCCTGGACGTCGACGCGCTCAAGATCGTTTCCGAAGGCGTCAACCGCGCACACGCCGAGGGCAACATGGGCACGCTGCTCATCACCCACTACACCCGCATCCTGCGCTACATCAAGCCTGACTTCGTCCACGTCTTCGTTGACGGCCAGGTTGTCGAAGAAGGCGGCCCGGAACTGGCTGACCGCCTTGAAGAAGAGGGTTACGACCGCTACGCCAAGGGTGCCGGCACGGCCGCAGCTCCCGCAGCAGCACAGGCCTAGTTAGGACTTGCGATGACCGAAATCACGCCGGGCCGCACGGCCCTGGAAGACGTCGAGGAAGCGCTCAAGGACGTCATCGATCCCGAGCTTGGCGTCAACGTGGTGGACCTTGGGCTGCTGTACGGCCTGAAGTACTCCGATGACGACGGTGCGCTCCTGATCGACATGACGCTCACCACGGCGGCCTGCCCGCTCACCGATGTCCTCGAGGAACAGGTGGGCAAAGCCCTGGAAAGCGTTGTGGATGATTGGCGCCTGAACTGGGTCTGGATGCCGCCATGGGGTCCTGAGCGGATCACCGACGACGGCAAGGACCAGATGCGGGCCCTCGGCTTCAACATCTGAAAAACCTGAAGTACGACGACGGCCGGTCACCTTCTCCACGAAGGTGACCGGCCGTTGTGCTTGGGCTAAAGGGTGGGGGCGCTGAACGTGTCGCACTGCTTGATGTCGCCGGACTCGTAGCCACGGGCAAACCAGCGCTGGCGTTCCTCGCTGGAGCCGTGCGTCCAGCCCTCGGGGGAAACGCGTCCGGTGGCGGCCTTCTGGATGCGGTCGTCGCCCACGGAGGCGGCAGCGGAAAGGGCATCGTTGACGTCCTGCTGCTTCAACGGTTCCAGGTACGGCTGGCCGGTATCGGGGTTCGGCGTGGTGGAGGCGTACTTGGCCCACAGCCCGGCGTAGCAGTCGGCCTGCAGCTCTGTCCGGACGGAACCGGATTCCGGGCCCTGCGGATCCTGCTGGGCCCGGCCCAGGTCACCAAGGACATTCTGGATGTGGTGGCCGAACTCATGGGCCACCACGTACTCCTGTGCGAGCGGGCCGCCGGAGGAACCGAACCGGTCCACCAGCTCCTGGAAGAACCCCGGATCGAAGTAGGCGGTGGTGTCCGTGGGGCAATAGAAGGGGCCCACCTCGGACGTCGCTGCGCCGCACCCGGTATTGGTGCCGCCCGTGAAGATCACGGCTTCCGGCCGGGGGTACTGGACGTTGTACTGCTGCAGGTAGCCGGGCCAGAACGCGTTCAGGCTGTTGACCGTACCGGTGATCCGGCAGTCCAGCCTGGCGTCGGCATCGGCGCCGGTGCTGCAGGCAGGAGCGCTGCCCTGGGTTTGGGGTTCCGCTGTGCCTCCGCCGGCCAGGCCTTCCAGGAGTTGCGGGTTTACTCCAAGCAGCGCCGCGATGAGCAGGATAAGTCCGCCACCGATGCCGCCGCCGACTTTTACGCCGCGGCCCATGCCCCGCCGGTCCTGTACCTGGGACGGATCCAGCTGCACATTGTCATTGAAACTCATATCGTCACAATACCCGCGGATCGGCCACCCAATCAGGGCCGCCGGTAAAGTTGATCCGATGCCTTTCCTTGACCGAATCCAGCGCTGGGCCACCGAGCGTCCGCACGGCACAGCCGTGGCCGTCGCCGGCCGGCGGCTGTCCTGGGCCGAGCTGCGGGGCGGGGCGGCCGCCATGGTTCCGGAAACGAAATCGGTGACCACGCTGTGTGAAGCCAATTCCATCGATTTCGCAGTGAAGTTTGCCGCGGCCGTGGCCGGCGGACGCCAGTGCGCCGTGCTGGATCCTGCCTGGCCCGCTCACCTGCAGGAGGATATTGTCCGGCGCGTCGAGTCGTCAGCAGGACCGGCAGCGGTGGCTGCGGACGACCCCCTGGCCGACGGCCCGCCCGGCTCAACGTTCCTGATCGGCCTCACGTCCGGCACCACCTCCGTGCCGAAAGCGTTCACCCGGTCCCGGCGTTCGTGGCAGGAGTCGTTTGAAGCCTCCATCGAGTTTTTCGGCCTGCGCCAGGACGATGTGACCCTGGCTCCCGGCCCGCTGGCCGCCAGCCTGAACCTCTACGCCCTGGCCGAGTGCCTCTACGCCGGATCCGAATTCCAGACCCTGGAGCATTTCGACGTTGGCGACGTCCACGCAGCCATCACCCATGACCGCGTGACCCGCCTGGTGCTGGTGCCCACCATGCTGCGGATGCTGAGCGAACGCGGGCTGACCGGATGCGTGGACGCATCCGGGATCCGGACCATCGTCTGCGCCGGCTCCAAGCTTGATGCCAGGACCCTCGAAGCGGCCCGCCGCTGGGCTCCCAACGCCACCATCTACGAGTACTACGGCGCTTCGGAACTGAGCTTCGTCTCAGGTGCCGGCCTGTCCGCCAACCAGCCACCCGCCGTCGGAAGCACCTGCATAGGCCGGCCGTTTCCCGGCGCTGAGGTGCGCATCCTAGATGACGCAGGGCAACCGGTACCGGACAGCGGGTACGGGAATATCTGTGTGCGCAGCGGCATGGTCAGCAACGGCTACCTGTGGGGCGATGACGGCGAAGCCCTGCGGTCCTTCGGCGACTGGCACACCGTGGGAGACCAGGGTTACCTGGGCCCGGACGGGCTGCATATCCTGGGCCGCCGGGCTGACATGATCCTCACCGCGGGCCGGAATATCTACCCGCACGAGGTGGAGCTGGCCCTCTGCGCCGTGCCCGGCGTTTCCGCCGCCATCGCCGCCGGAATGCCCGACGACCTGCGCGGGCAGAAGGTGGTGGCCGGCGTCGTCCCTTCCCACGGCGGGATCACCGCAACGCAGCTCCGGTCTGGCCTGGAGGACATCCTGGCCAGGGACAAGCGACCGCTGCAGTACTTCGTGCTCGCCGAGCTTCCCGTCACGGACCGCGGCAAGGTCAGCCGCAGCCTGCTTCTGGACTGGATCACCCAGAGGGATCCACGGGTGAAGAGCCTTGGCAGCTGACCTTCTTCCGGCGGACCGCCAGCCCGTGATCATCGCGGCCCGCCGGACCCCTGTGTGCCGGACCAACGGCTCCCTGCGGACTGTGGGCGCCCATGAACTCCTGGCCCCGGTGCTCAGCAGCCTGCTCCACGAGACTGCTGCGGCACCCGGCGCCGTGACCGACGTCATCATCGGAAATGCGGTGGGCGGCGGCGGAAATGTTGCCCGGCTGGCCCTCCTGGACGCCGGGTTGCCCGTCAGTGTTCCGGGCATCACCGTGGACCGCCAGTGCGGATCCGGCCTGGACGCAATCGCCCTCGCCGCGCAGCTGGTGGCCGCCGGCGGAAACCCGCTTTATCTCGCGGGGGGAGTGGAGAGTACCAGCACCGCTCCTCTGCGCGCGCACAGGAAGTCCGACGGCGGCCCGGAGTTCTACGCCCGTGCCCAGTTCGTGCCGGCCAGTTTTGGCGACCCGGACATGGGCGTTGCCGCGGAGACGGTGGCCCGGCGGTACTGCATTACCCGGGACCGGCAGGACGCCTTTGCCCTCAGCAGCCACCGGAAGGCCCTTGAGGCCATGGCGGAGGGCCGCTATGAGCAGGAGATTGTTCCGCTCGCCGCGGCCGGCGGGACGGTAACGGCTGATGACGGCCCGAGGCGCGGGCTCACCCCTGCAGTCATGGGGCGGTTCCCCGCCGCGTTCGTTCCCGGAGGAACTGTCACCGCCGGAAACTCCTGCTTCGACGCGGACGCCGCGTCCGCCGTCGTCATGACCTCCCTGCAGCGGGCCCGCGACCTGGGTGCCGAGGACGGTCTCCTTGTGCTGGGCACCTGCACCGCCGGGGTGGAGCCGGACGTGCTGGGCGTGGGTGCCGCCGAGGCAGCACGGAAACTGCTCGCCACCCACGGTGTTGAGGCAGCCGGGCTGGACCTGGTGGAATTCAACGAGGCGTTCGCCTCCCAGACCCTCGCCTGCTTTGACGAGTTGGGCATTGATCCTGCCCGCGCCAATCTTGACGGTGGGGCGCTGGCCCTGGGGCACGCCTACGGTGCCTCCGGCGCCGTCCTAGTGACCAGGCTGCTCGCCCAGGCGCGGCGGGCGGGAAGGCCCGGGAGCCTCGGGCTGGCCATGATCAGCAGTGCCGGCGGCATGGGAACGGCGGCCCTGCTGCGCTACGGACACCTGGACTGACCAACAGTCCGTCCGCCGCTTAGTCCCCGGGGCCGTCGTCTTCAGCGTCTCCGAGCCCCCTGGCGGCGAGTGCCTCACCGGTCTGCCGGGCGTAGGCCACGGAGGTGATGAAGACCGGCAGGACCAGTGCCCGCGGGTTCCGCTCCAGCCCCCGGGCCCTTGCGGAATCCCTGACGTCGGCGAAGGTGCCGGCGATGTAGGGGATGCTGCGCAGCATGACCCCGATGGTGAGGGCGAACCGCTCCGGATCGGCTCCGAAACGTTGTAAAGGTGTGGCGGCCGCCACCACGCCGTCCAGGAGCCGCTGTACGGGCGTGGTTGCGGTCAGCAGGGACGCGGCCACCACGCAGACCAGGATGTTCAGGACGATCCTGCCCGCTGTGGGCGCACCGAGTTGCCACCACTGGAAGAGCCCGATCACCAGGAGTACCGGTAGCAGCGGCCGCACCGCGCGCCCCAGCCGCTTCGGCCCGGCTCCCGTCAGGAGGAACAGCCCGCACAGGGCAGCCAGCACCGCCAGGGAGACACGCCAGTCGACAATCAGGAAGGATGCCAAACCGCAGGCGAAGACCAGGAGGAATTTCAGGGCGAGGGGCCACCGGTGGATGAGGGAGTTGCCCGGCACATAGTTGGCCAGCAGGAACCCGTGGCCCCTCATGGCGCGGCCGGGTTGCGGTCCGGGCCAGCGGGATGCCGCGTCCCGTCCAGGCACAGGGCGCGGTAGAAGGCGACGGCGTCTGCCGGGGCGCCGTCAAACGCCACCGTTCCGTCCTCGACCACCAGGACCCGGTCCATGTCCAGGGCGAGCTCGAGGTCATGGGTGGACATGATGACCTGCTGTTCCAGTCCCGCCAGGGTGTGGCGCAACAGTTCGCGGTTCCTGAGATCCAGGAGCGTGGAGGGCTCATCGAGGACCAGCACCGCCGGCTCAACCGCCAGGACGGCCGCGAGCGCCATCAGCTGGCGTTCCCCGCCGGAGAGTTCGTAGATGCTTTGGTCGGCCAGGGGCAGCAGGCCAAGGCGTTCGAGCGCGGCTTCGGCCATGGCCTGCCGTTCGCGGCCGTTCCGGACAGAGCGGCGCAGCGACAGCTCAACATCTTCCCGGCCGGTTGGCATGACCAGCTGGGACAGCGGGTCGGTGAAGACGAAACCGACGCTCCGGCGGACTTTCCGGACAGCGCGGACTGTGTCGTCGCCGTCCACCGCCACCCTGCCCGCGGTTGGCTGGACGAGCCCGTTCATCAGGCGCAGCAGGGTGGATTTCCCGGAACCATTGGCACCGATGACGCCCACGCGGCGTTCCGCCAGGCGGAGGTTCACGCCGTCGAGGAGGACCTTTGGCACGGGGGAGTGGTCCGTGTCCACGGCGACTGTTACCTGGTCAAAGGTGACAACTGGCATTGGAGTTCTTCCTAGGCCTTGGCGGGCTGGACAGGCCGTTTGCTGGCGCGCGAGCGGCGGACCAGGAGGTCCGGGAAGGCGCGGTGAAGGGCAACGGCGATGCCGGCGGCGAGGATGTTCTTGATGATGTCTCCGGGGTAGAAGACGAGGTCGCTGAGGAAGGCCTGGCCGAGGGTGGCCTTGGTGTTAAGGGCGATGCCCGCGATGCCCAGGGTGTGGACGGTGAGGATGCTGGTGACAGTGGCGGCGAGGAAGAACCACAGCGCGCGGGCCTTGGTGGTGCGGCGGATCACGACGGTAGCCAGCCAGCCGACAAGTGCGGCAGCGATGGGGAACGCGATGATGTAGCCTGCGGACGGGCCGGCGAGGATGCCCAGGCCGCTGCGGCCCTGGCTGAAGATAGGCAGTCCGGCAAGGCCCAGGAGGGTGTAAAGGCCGACGGCGGCGAACCCCCTTCCGGGTCCGAGCACCAGGCCGGTCAGCATCACGGCGAGGGTCTGAAAGGTGATGGGCACGCCGAAGCCGTTGACGGCCAGGCCGGGTACCAGCGCGGCGCCGGCCACCAGTGCAGCGAAGACGCCGATGAGGCCCAGGTCTGTGGCGTTCCAGCGGCGGCGCTTGGAGGAAGGGCCGGAGGTGACGGCGGTGTCGGTGTTGCTCATGGCAGTCCTGTCGGGGTTGTACAAGCGGAATCTAATGTACTGCCGACGTTACTGGGACGGAACGGGGCCCATTTTGTAGGGGACCTACTAAAGGGTTGGCCAGGAGATTGGGGGCAGGGCACAACTGCGGGCAGAACCGCCTGATGAGCTGGCTTACGGGGACGCGGAAGGGACGGCATGTGGAGTGCCGTCCCTTCCTCCGGCCGCTCCTTAGTTAAGCGCCGGAGTATCAGCGGGAATGACTCCGGCCCCGTACAGATCCGCGGCAAGGTCGCGCAGAGCCCGGAGGGCCACCCGTTGAGTGAAGGGGCCGTACGACACCCGCGCTACGCCCAGTTCCTGGAGTTGGGCTGCCGGGAGCGCGCCTGGTGCGCCGATAATGGACAGCTTTCCACGGCCGAGGCCGTCGACGAGGGGTTCGATGACTTCCCGGGTCAGGGCACCTGGGACAAAGACCAGTGCCGCACCGGCGTCGAGGAAGGCACGGCCTCTGGCGATGGCGTCCTCGATGCTGTCCTTGACCGGCCGGTCCCCGGCACGGACCAGAGCATCGGTGCGGGCATTGAGCTGGAAGGGCACGCCCTCGTCAGCGGCAGCAGCCACGATTGCCTGAACCCGGGCAACGGCTTCATCAAAGGGCCGCAGCCTGTCTTCGACGTTGGCTCCGGCCACGCCGATCCCGATGGCCCGCCGGATGGTCTCGGCCGGGTCCTCGTAGCCGTCGTCGAGGTCTGCAGTGACAGGCAGGTCCACGGCGTCCACGATCCTTCTGACACCCTCCAAGGCAACATCCAAGGGCATGGTTCCGTCCGCGTAGCCCAGCGCGGCTGCGATCGAATGCCCTGCGGTGGCGATCGCCTTGGTCTCCGGGAGGCCAGCGACGGTTGCCGCGCTGATGGCATCCCACACGTTGACCACCTGGAGGATTTCCGGTGCTTCGTGAAGGGCTTTCAGCTGCTGTGCACGCTCTGCTGTGGTCGTTTCAGTCATTCGTGTTTCTTCCTCATCCATGGGGTAGGCACCATAACGTCATTGCAGTTCCTACCTACACACATGCGGAGGCCTCAAGGCAAGACAGGGGCAGGGGGCCTTGCTTCCACCGGCCGGCCCTTACGAGAGGTTTGCGGTGGCGTAGGCGGTCTTGTCCGCGTAGTTGTAGACCACTACGCTCCTGACCGGCACGGCCATGGCGGACCACATCCGGGCGTCGATGTCGATGCGTTGTTGCGGGCTGCCGCTGAGTGGACCCAGTTCGATCAGGGTGGAAGAGGAAAGGCCGGGTTGGCCGGTGCTGTCCGGAGCCAGGATCCCGGGGCTGAGCATGAGCCGGAGGTCGTCGCCAGCCCCGGTGGTGAAGCCGTCCAGCTGGAGGACTGTGCCCGAGGCAGCAACCCGGATGGTGGCCGTTCCCCGGGTAACGGCGGCCTGCGATTGGAACTGCCCGTGCATTGTGCGCGGCACAACGGAAGGGGCCGGACTCGGCGGCTGGGACAAACCCGGTGACGGCGATCGCTCAGCTGACTCCACCGATTCCGCTGGTACCGGCTCTGTGTAGGTACAGCCCGCAAGGCAGCCGGTGACGGCCAGCGCGACAAACACGCGTCTAAAAAGATCCATCAATTCCCCCCGGATGTGAGCCTAAACCATTGCATGGTTTGCTGGCGTGTGCTTGAGGCGATCTATGGCGGAAGAGCCGCAGTGCCGTCTTCCACCGTCTGCTGTGTTAGCAGGGCAAGATGGGAGTCATGAACCAACGGTTCGACGTAGAGACCCATGCGCGCCTGCTGACGGATCCAGCCCCGGACGTTGCGCCGTTTCCTCTACAGGCCTACAAGACAACTGCCGTGGTTCAGGCCGGAGCCGGCCCCGTTCGAAGTAATGGAATGAGCAGCACCGATGGTGGGGCGCCGGATGTAGCCGAACAGCGTGAGCCCTTGGCTTAACCGCCCGCAGCGGCTGCAGCGGTTCGGAAGAATAGCGTCATGGAATTCAACCGGCTCCTGCAGATCCGGCGCATTTTCGCCCAGCCGGAGGCGCTGGAATTGCCCCGTGGCCGCGAGATCGTCGCGCGCTGGCCGGACGCCGACGTCGTACCTGTCGAGAACCACTGGAACATCCCGGAGCTGCACGGCGACGAAACCAACGTGCCGCGGTGGTCCCGGATCAAGACCGAGGCCTTGGTCCTCGGAGTGAAGAAGTCCTTGACCGTGAAGCCCAACGGGCGCTCGGCAGACTTTATTGCCCCCTCCACGGCGAACGGGTGCGCCATGGCATGCGCCTATTGCTACGTTCCCCGCCACAAGGGGTACAGCAACCCGGTCACCGTCTTTGCCAACATCAACCAGATCGCCGCGGCACTCGAACGGCACGCCACCCGGCAGGGCATCAAGTTGGAACCCAACCAGTGCGACCCCGAACTCTGGGTCTACGACATCGGTGAAAACAGTGACTGCTCCGTGGATGCGCTGATCAGCGACAACGTGGAGGACCTGGTTGGGCTCTTCCGGGAACTGCCCACCGCCAAGCTGTCATTCGCCACGAAGTACGTCAACAGGGACCTCCTTAACTGGGACCACGGTGGCCACACCCGGATCCGGTTTTCGCTGATGCCCGCGCACCTGGCGAAGTCCATTGATGTCCGGACGTCCCCGGTTGCCGAACGCATTGCCGCAGTCAACGACTTCGTCGACGCCGGCTACGAGGTGCACGTCAATTTCTCACCGGTGGTGGTCACTGAGACCTGGCTTGATGACTGGCGTGAATTGCTTCAACAGCTCGATGCCGCCCTGACGCCTGCAGCCAAAGCGCAGCTTGCCGCAGAAGTGATCTTCCTGACCCACAATGAGGGGCTCCACAAGGTCAACCTCGGATGGCACCCGCAGGCGGAGAAGGTCCTCTGGCGTCCGGACCTGCAGGAGGCCAAGACCTCCTCCAACGGCTTCAGCAACGTCCGCTACCGCAGCGGAACCAAGGGCCGCTATGTACGGCAGCTGACGGCGCTGATCGAGGAGATCACTCCCTACTGCCGGGTCCGCTACGCCTTCTGATACCCCGGTCCGCGCCCGAAGGTCCGGTTTCCTTGGCATGGACGGTAGACTTGTCAAGGCCGTTCTCCGGCCACTCTGCCTCCAGCCCCCGCCATATCCTGTTGGGGCTGCGGCGTTCCCCGTTGTGAAAGGCCTTACCTTCTGTGATTACTGTCCAGGATCTTGAACTCCGCGCCGGTGCCCGGCTCCTGATGGATCAGGTGAGCTTCCGCATCGATAAGGGCGACAAGATTGGCCTGGTGGGACGCAACGGAGCCGGCAAGACCACGCTCACACGTGTCCTGGCAGGCGAAGGGCTTCCCGCTGCCGGCAAGGTGACCCGCAGCGGCGAGATCGGCTACCTGCCGCAGGACCCGCGCACCCCGGACATGGAGCAGCTGGCGCGTGACCGGATCCTCTCCGCCCGCGGCCTGGACATCGTCGTCGGAAAACTCCGCAAGGCCCATGACGAGATGGCCAGCGAGGACGCTGCCGTGCAGCAGAAGGCCATGAACCGGTACGACCGGCTGGAGTCCGAGTTCCTGGCGGCGGGCGGCTACGCCGCGGAGGCCGAAGCCGCATCCATCTGCTCGAACCTCGCGCTGCCCGACCGCCTGCTGAACCAGCCGCTCAAGACACTTTCCGGAGGCCAGCGCCGCCGCGTGGAACTGGCCCGGATCCTCTACTCGGATGCCGAGACCATGCTCCTCGACGAGCCCACCAACCACCTCGACGCCGACTCCATCGCCTGGCTTCGCGACTTCCTGAAGAACCACCAGGGCGGGCTCATCGTCATCAGCCACGACACCGAACTCCTCGAAGCCACCGTCAACAAGGTCTTCCTGCTGGACGCCAACCGGGCCCAGATCGATTTCTACAACATGGACTGGAAACGGTACCTCACCCAGCGCGAAACGGATGAGCGCGCCCGCAAGCGGGAACGCGCGAACGCCGAGAAGAAGGCCCAGGTCCTCTTCGACCAGGCCAACAAGATGCGGGCGAAGGCTACCAAAGCCGTGGCCGCGCAGAACATGGCCAAGCGCGCCGAGCGGCTCCTCAGCGGCCTCGAAGCCGTCCGCGAGAACGACCGCGTGGCCGCCCTGCGTTTCCCGGATCCGTCGCCGTGCGGCAAGACCCCGCTCACCGCGGACGGGCTCAGCAAGTCCTATGGCTCCCTGGAGATCTTCACGGACGTGGACCTCGCTATCGACCGCGGCTCCAAGGTGGTCATCCTCGGCCTCAACGGTGCCGGCAAGACTACCCTGCTGCGGATGCTCGCCGGCGTAGACCAGCCGGACACCGGGGAAATCGTACCGGGGCACGGGCTCAAGGTGGGCTACTACGCCCAGGAACACGAGACCCTCGACGTCAACCGCACCGTCCTGGAGAACATGCGCTCGTCCGCGCCCGACATGAAGGATGCCGAGGTCCGCGGCATCCTGGGGTCATTCCTCTTCTCCGGAGACGACGTCGACAAGCCGGCCGGAGTCCTGTCCGGCGGTGAGAAGACCCGCCTCGCACTGGCCACCATCGTGGCGTCCAGCGCCAACGTCCTGCTCCTCGACGAACCCACCAACAACCTGGACCCCGCCAGCCGCGCGGAAATCCTCGGTGCGCTCCGGAACTACACCGGCGCCGTCGTCCTCGTCAGCCACGATGAAGGCGCCGTTGAAGCGCTGAACCCCGAACGCGTCGTGCTGCTGCCCGACGGCGTCGAGGACCACTGGAACGAGGACTACCTGGACCTGATCACGCTGGCCTAGCTGTACTGCCCAGGGACGTTGGTTTGGTGAATGTGATGACTCGCTGGAGTTGTTGAGCCAAAGGTGAGGACCTCCGGTTGCACAGTGGAGTTGCTT